>JAZQOI010000056.1:0-12142 GCA_045627745.1 Lachnospiraceae bacterium
GTCATGCTGACTCGTCGTGCTTGCACGTAAGAGGCTGTATGCACCTTTATGACCCGCCAAAACATGAAAAAGTAGCCATTTTTTGCAGAAAAATGAGCGGATTTTGAATGTTTTGAGGATTTCGAGAGCTCGTAGAGCGGAAAAAACCGGTATCGGTGGGAGCAAAATACCTTTTGACCCCAACATCATGATAATACTTCATCATAAAAAACATACTACAAATCAATAACACATATTAGGTAACGCTTTTTATTTCATACGCTAATTTAGTAATTTAAAAAGTATTTAATACAGCTTATTTAGATTTTCTTCCATAATAGATAAATATGTTACACCATTTTCTATCTGTTTAGAATTAACAGACTGTAATGAATCAAGAATCACCACTTGAACATCTTCACTGCTTGAACTGTCAATAACAGTCTCTGCAAAGGCATCATCTGAATTTTCCAAAATAAATACCTTTTTAAGACCTAATTCATCCAGCTTTTTTGATAAAAATACTATAGTTTCAAAGCTAGCTTCAGTTTCCGCAGAACAACCAAGAAATGCAGCATAGTATTTCAAGTCATAATCATTTACAAGATACCTAAAAGGAAACCTATCAGCAAACAATAGCGTATCAATTCCCGATTCACTAATTTTCTTTTCATATTCCTTATCAAGCTCATCCAGCTTACTAATATAATCTGTTGAATTTGATTTTATAACTTCAGCGTTTTCTGTATCTATATTACTAAGAGCATCTGACATTTCTTCAACAACTACCTTTGCATTTTTAAGAGATAGCCATACATGCTCATCATATTCTTCATCCTCGCCATGATGGTGTCCTTCCGAATCTTCATCCTCGTCATGGTGGTGTTCTTCTTCTCCACCCTGCATTCCTTCGACAAATTCTTCTTCAAGGGCTCTTTCTGTTAAAACATCTAAAAGATTAATAACAATCTTATCTTGCTTCTTCGATAATCCTAATGCCTCATCCACCCACTCATCAGACTCTCCACCAACATATACAAATACATCACAATCGTTTATGAGAGCCAAATCAGCCACTGTAGGCTGATAACTGTGCAAATCTGTTCCATTATCTATTAGCAACGATAATTCATAATTATCAAGATTTCCTATTACCTGACGCATCCAATCATATTCCGGAAAAATCGTAGTAACAACTTTTATTTTATTACTATTCTCTTTTGTATTACATCCGCAAAAGCCAATACATATAACAATAGCTATTGATAATAATACTATTTTGTAAAATCCCAAATATTTTGATTTTGAAAATATGCGATTCATCTTTTTTCTTCTTATACTGTTTATATTCTTCATTATTAAAAACCAATATTAACCGCAATATAACTCCCTTTGTGAGTTTTATCTGCTGATTAGCGGTCGTCGATTATCCAATTGTGTAAACACATTGGATAATCTCCTCGTCGCTTTAACATAATATAAGCATCTGAATAGAAATCCATCCAGATGCTTATAAAATAAACTATCTAAGATACCAATTATGCATTCTTAGCTGCTTTTGCTGCCTTGATTTCTTCTGTAAGCTTAGGAACGATCTTATTAAGATCTCCTACAACACCATAATCAGCTACATCGAAAATAGGAGCATCTTCATCCTTATTAATAGCTACGATGATATCAGACTCTTCCATACCGGCAACGTGCTGAATAGCACCTGAAATACCGATTGCAAAATAAAGATTAGGACGAACTGTCTTACCTGTCTGACCTACCTGAAGGTCCTTAGGCTTCCAGCCTGAATCTACAACGGCACGAGAACATGAAACCTGTCCACCAAGAGCCTCTGCAAGATCCTCAAGAATCTTGAAGTTCTCAGCAGAACCAACACCACGTCCACCTGAAACAAGAATCTTAGCATCCATAATATCCTTAGCATTTGATACTGCCTTAACAACCTCTTTGATTGTTACATACTTGTTATTAGGAGTAAATCCAGGATTAAACTCAACGATTTCAGCCTTAGCACCCTTAATAGGATCAATCTTCTGCATAACACCCGGACGAACTGTAGCCATCTGTGGACGATTATCAGGGCAGGCAATTGTTGCAATAGTATTTCCACCAAAAGCAGGACGAGTCATAAGAAGCTGATTGTGCTTCTGCTCTGATTCCTTGCCTGGAACTGCTACTAATGGGAAATCACCAATCTCAAGTACTGTACAGTCAGCAGTAAGACCTGTAGCAACACGAGCTGAAACTGTAGGACCAAGATCACGTCCGATTGCTGTAGCACCAACAAGCACGATGTCAGGCTTAAATTCATTAATAACTGATGAAAGAGCATGAGCATAAGGCTCTGTTCTGTATTCCTTAAGTTCAGGATCATCTACAACGATTACTCTGTCAGCACCGTACTCAGCTAAAGAATCGCAAAGACCCTTTACATCTGAACCGATAAGAACAGCCGTAACCTTAGTATTAAGAGGAGCAGCTAATTCCTTAGCCTTTCCAAGTAATTCATAAGCAATGCCGCTGACTTTATTGTCAACCTGCTGTGCAAACACGAAGACACCTTCGTATTTTGCAATATCTTCTAAAGTCATTTTCATAATTATTCACCAAGTCCTTTCGAATTAAATAACATGCTTCTCATTAAGCTTGCCAACGATATATGATACTGCATCTTCGGGTGAATCAGGAGTAACCTTCTCGCCTGCACCCTTACGAACCTTATCTGATGCCTTAGCAATCTTAGTAGGTGAACCCATAAGACCAAGGTTTCCATCTTCAACGTCCTTAAGATCTGCTCTGCCCCATGTAGTAATCTCAGCCTTGCAAGCATCGAAAATTCCACCGGGAGTCATATATCTAGGCTCATTTAATTCTGAAAGAGCTGTTACAAGACAAGGCATCTTTGCTTCAAGCATATGATATCTGTCATCATACTGACGCTGAACGATAACCTTATCACCATCAACCTTAATATCCTGTGCATAAGAAATTACAGGCATACCAAGATGCACAGCAATCTGAGGACCAAGCTGAGCTGTATCTCCATCAATAGCCTGACGACCTGTAATAATAAGATCGTAATCAAGGTTTCTAAGTGCTCCGGCAATTGTTGTTGATGTAGCCCATGTATCAGCTCCACCAAGTACTCTATCTGTTACAAGTACGCCCTTATCAGCGCCCATAGCCATAGCCTCACGAAGTACATCTGTTGCCTTAGGAAGTCCCATTGTAAGAACTGTAACCTCTGCTCCGTACTGATCCTTTAATCTAAGTGCTGCCTCAAGACCTGCTTTGTCATCAGGATTCATGATTGCAAGCATAGCGCCTCTGTCAAGTGTTCCATCAGGATTGAATTTAACGCCACCCTTTGTATCAGGAACCTGCTTTATACATACTACAATTTTCATTGTTTTATTTCCTTTCTATGATTTAGATATTTTATAAGCTCCGCAAACCTCGTTCGCGACCTGCGTTACTTTGCTTTGTACTTCTTCTCACGTAACGCGGCTCTCGCTTTGCTCCGCAAACCTCGTTCGCGACCTGCGTAGCATGTCGCTTCGTATTCATAATTATACGTCTTCGCCTGCAAGCAGGCAATACGTTTAATTATGAATACTTACACCGCGTTACTTTAGGATATTCGCGGAGATTACCATTCTCTGAACTTCTGATGTTCCTTCGTAGATTTCTGTAATCTTAGCATCACGCATCATACGCTCTACATCGTATTCTTTGATGTAACCATAACCACCATGTAACTGAACACACTTTGTAGTAACTTCCATAGCAACCTCTGCTGCGCAAAGCTTAGCCATAGCAGCTTCTACTGAATATGCTGTTCTGCCATCCTTCTGGTACTGATCCTTTGTGCAAGCTGCCTTGTAAACAAGAAGCTGAGCTGCCTGAACCTTAGTAGCCATATCAGCAAGCTGGAACTGTGTATTCTGCTGCTCAGCAATTGTTCTACCGAACTGTTTTCTTTCCTTAACGTAAGCAATTGTTGTCTCAAGAGCACCCTCTGCAATACCAAGTGCCTGAGCAGCAATACCGATACGTCCACCATCAAGAGTATGCATAGCAATCTTGAAACCAATACCCTGCTTACCAAGTAAGTTTTCCTTAGTAATACGGCAATCTGTAAAGATAAGCTCATATGTTGAAGATGCGCAAATACCCATCTTGTTTTCCTTTGTACCAAATGTAAATCCAGGAGTTCCCTTTTCAACGATAAATGCTGAAATTTCCTTAATGAACTTACCTCTCTTCTCAATCTTACCTGTTACAGCAAAGATTACGTATACGTCAGCTTCCTTACCATTTGTAATGAAGCACTTTGAACCATTAAGTACCCACTCATCGCCATCAAGAACAGCCTTTGTCTGCTGTCCCTGAGCATCTGTACCTGCACCCGGCTCAGTAAGACCGAAAGCACCAAGCTTCTCACCCTTAGCAAGAGGTACTGCGTATTTCTGCTTCTGCTCTTCTGTACCGAAAGTCATAATAGGATCAACGCAAAGAGAAGTATGTGCAGAAACAATAACACCTGTAGTTCCACAAACCTTAGATAACTCTTCTACGCACATTGCATATGTAAGAACGTCACATCCCTGTCCACCGTACTCCTTAGAAACAGGAATACCAAGAAATCCATATTTTGCCATCTTATCAACAGTTTCTCTTGGGAATCTGTGCTCTTCATCAATTTCCTGAGCAAGAGGCTTTACTTCGTTTTCGGCGAAATCCTTAAATAACTGTCTCGCCATTTCATGTTCTTTTGATAAAGAAAAATCCATGATTAAAATCCTCCATTAAAATATAATATATTGCACAGGGGAATACCCCCGGTTACTAACTAATTATGTTTACAACAATAAATAGTAACTAATTACTGAGCATCAATAGCTGTCTTGGTACGATCTGCATTATAGATGTAGAATCCCTTACCGCTCTTGCAACCAAGATTACCGCCACGAACCATCTTTCTGATAAGAGGACATGCACGATACTTAGAATCGCTTGTCTCCTTGTAAAGAACGTCCATAATTGCAAGACAGATATCAAGACCAACATAATCACCAAGTTCCAAAGGTCCCATAGGATGATTAGCACCAAGCTTCATAGCAGCGTCAATTCCTTCGATGTTAGAAACACCTTCCATCTTAATAAAAGCAGCTTCGTTAATCATAGGAATAAGAATACGGTTTACAACGAAACCTGCAGCTTCATTAACCTGTACAGGTGTCTTACCGATTTCTTCTGAAATCTTCTTAATTGTATCAACAGTTGAATCAGGTGTGTTAACACCGGCAATAACCTCGATAAGTTTCATACGATCGGCAGGATTGAAGAAGTGCATACCTACAACAGGTCTGTTAACACCCTTACCGATTTCAGTAATTGAAAGTGATGATGTGTTAGAAGCAAATACACAGCTTTCCTTGCAGATAGCATCAAGCTCCTTGAAAGTTGTCTGCTTAACATTCATATCTTCAAAAGCAGCCTCTACAATAAGATCACAGTCTGCACATAAATCTTCCTTAAGACCGGGAGTGATTTTAGCACAAAGTGCATCAACAGCCTCCTGTGTCATTTTTCCTTTTGCAACAAGCTTAGCATAACCGGCAACGATTTTCTCCTTGCCACCTTCTGCCCACTCCTGCTTAATGTCGCAAAGAGCAACTTCGTATCCTTCTGTCTGAGCGAATGCCTTAGCAATTCCCTGTCCCATTGTACCGGCACCAATAACTCCAACTTTCATTTTATTTCCTCCTTTAAATTGTATTTTAGTATATTAATAAACAAGATTACATCTTGCATATCAAGCAAAATCATTACTGCTCCGTTCCTGACCGGTAACAGAACAAAAATGCAGTTATAATCGCTTCGCGATGGCATTTTCTATCTAATCATGTTCTTACGGCCGTGGCAGCAAGCGCTTTGGCCTGCCAATGAACAGTAACTCCAAATCACAACGATAATTAGCAATTCTTGAAAGGTACAACCTTAAGCTTCTTTTCTTTATCCTTCTCAAGGAAGTTACCCATTCCTGCTTTCTGATCTTCCGTTTCGAAGCAATCACCAAAAAGCTTTTCTTCGATAACGATTGCAGCATCCATATCTACCTGAAGACCATCGTTTATAGCCTTCTTGCAATTGCGAACTGCGATAGGTGCATTCTTAGCAATTGAAGAAGCCATCTTAAGAGCTGCTGCCATAAGAGCATCCTTAGCTGAAACAGTAACTTCACCTGCTTCATTAACCTCAGCCTTTACAACCTGGTTAACAAGACCGATTCTAAATGCTTCATCAGACTTAATATTTCTAGCTGTATAAATCATCTGCTTTGCCATACCTGCACCAACAAGACGAGCAAGTCTCTGAGTACCACCAAATCCCGGAGTAATTCCAAGACCTACCTCAGGCTGTCCAAACATAGCATTTTCTGAACAGATACGAATATCACAGCTCATTGCAATCTCACATCCGCCGCCAAGAGCAAAGCCGTTAACTGCTGCAATTACAGGAATAGGAAATGTTTCAATCTTACGGAATACATCATTACCCTTCTTGCCGAAGGCTTCGCCTTCTGCCTTTGTAAGAGTACTCATTTCACCTATATCAGCGCCGGCAACAAATGACTTTTCTCCTGCACCTGTAAGAACAACACATCTTACTGTGTTTAAATCAATAGCATCAAATGTAGCTTCAAGTTCCTCAAGAACCTGTGAGTTAAGAGCGTTAAGAGCTTTTTCACGATTAATGGTAACAACACCTACCATATCCTGCTGTTCATATAATACGAAATCCATTTTATTCTCCTTTCAGACATACAAAAATAATATTAATGGTTTCTCATTCACGCAACAAGAATTGCATGACAAAAAATGCCTGCAATTCTTATTGATTCCTGCATATATTCAAGTATAAAGCAGTAATAACCACAACAGGGTGAATACTGCAGGATACTATATTTAATTAATCCATCTCAACGATAGTAGCACATCCCATACCACCGCCGATGCAAAGAGTAGCAAGACCCTTCTTTGCACCCTTATTCTTCATCTCATGAAGAAGTGTTACGAGGATACGAGCACCTGATGCTCCAACAGGATGACCCAAAGCAATTGCTCCACCGTTAGGATTAAGCTGCTTGTCAACATCAATACCAAGATCCTTACCAACTGCAACTGACTGTGCAGCGAAAGCTTCATTAGCTTCAATAATATCGAAGTCTTCAATCTTATATCCGACCTTAGCCATAACCTTCTTAGTAGCAGCTACAGGTCCAATACCCATAATTGAAGGATCAACACCGGCAAGTGCACCTGCTACGAATGTAGCCATAGGCTTAACGCCAAGTTCCTTAGCCTTCTCCTCTGACATAATTACAAGAGCTGCTGCACCATCGTTAATACCTGATGCGTTACCTGCTGTAACATATCCGTCAGGATTAATAGTACGAAGCTTAGCAAGACCTTCGATTGTTGAATTAGCACGAGGACCTTCGTCTGTATCAAATACGATTGTTTCTTTCTTCTTCTTAACTTCTACAGGAACGATCTCTTCCTTAAATGCACCAGCCTCAATAGCTGCGCATGCCTTCTGCTGTGACTTTAATGCGAACTCATCAAGCTCTTCTCTGGTAAGACCCCACTGTTCTGCAATATTGTCAGCAGTCTTAATCATATGGTAATCATTAAAGGCATCCCAAAGAGCATCCTTAATCATTGTATCAACAAGAACACCATTGTTCATTCTATATCCGTAACGACCCTGCATTACAGCATAAGGAGCCATTGACATATTCTCCATACCACCGGCAACAACTACATCTGCATCTCCTGCCATAATCATCTGAGCTGCCTGGTTAACACAGTTAAGACCTGAACCACAAACAACGTTCATTGTAACTGCAGGTGTTTCGATAGGAAGACCTGCCTTAAGTGTAGCCTGACGAGCAACATTCTGACCAAGACCGGCCTGAATAACACAACCCATATATACCTGATCAACATCTTCTGCCTTAATTCCTGCTCTCTTAACTGCTTCCTTAATAACGATAGCGCCAAGCTCTGCTGCAGGTGTTGTGGAAAGAGATCCACCCATTGTACCAATAGCTGTACGACATGCACTAGCTATAACAACTTTCTTACTCATATGATACCTCCATAATTAAATGATTGTTATTTTTTTAACAACGTGTGTTCTTGATTATATCATAGGGTATGTCTCATTTCAATAAAAAGTTCATTAATTATAACGAATACAGGCTAAGCAAAATTCTCTGCCCAGCCTGTATTTAATCACTTGCAATTACATATATAAACTAAAACAACCTTAAGAGCATAAACAAAAACGCACCGCTTATGCTTCAGGTTCAATCAAGCCATAGGTATTACCCTTTCTCTTATATACTACATTAACCTGATCTGTCTCTGCATTGCAGAATACATAGAAATTATGTCCTAAAAGTTCCATCTGAACACAGGCATCCTCAGGATACATTGGCTTAATATCAAACTTCTTGCTACGAACTATCTGGATGGATTCATCATCATCATAATCCTTCTCCATAAATTCCTGCTTAAGACTTCCGGAACCATACTTACCGTCAGCAATCTTATTCTTATATTTTTTAAGCTGACGCTCAATAATCTCTTCAACCAGGTCAATTGATACATACATATCATTGCTGACCTGTTCAGATCTTATGATGCTTCCCTTAACAGGTATCGTAACTTCTATTTTCTGTCTGTCCTTTTCCACACTCAGTGTAACATGAACTTCCGTATCAGGAGTAAAATAGCGTTCAAGCTTACCAATCTTATCCTCAACTGCGCTCTTTAAACCTTCCGTAAGATCAATGTTTTTACCGACAATAACAAATTCCATGTCAGTCACCCCTTTCACAAATACCCATAATACAAGGCACTTTTTTAGATAGGTATAGTATACCATAACCCTGGGAATTATTGCAACAATTAAGTGTCTTTTGTCTGATTTTTCTGAAAATTACTCTTCAACACACGAGAGGTTGCCACTATATCCACCCCTGTACCGGCAACATTTTCAATTAACACGTCCCCAACATTAACCGGTGCATTGACAGTAGTATCATTAATTGCCTTCATCACCGATGGAATGGCTTTCTTATCTATTTCACTTTTTGTTTTACAGGACACAGCAGGTAGCTTAGCACCTGATACTTTTATAACAGCAGAAATATTTCGCATTGGCTTAGTAAACTCATTAAGTGCATATTCCCTTCCTCTGTGGCACATATTACCACTAACCTTTAGCTCATTGTCATTATCCCTTTGACAGTTTAACAGACACCCGTTTGGACAACATATGCAAATAAGCTGCGTACTTTTATCCATATTATCTGGAATTATATTTTTCTCCTTTTTAGGAATTACAGGACGCTTACTCTCTCCCCAGTCGTTCATTCCGTTAACAGCAAAATCAGCAGCATTTTCACCGGCAATAACCGATTCCTTTGTAACATTATCCGCCAGATCATGAACATGAAGCACATTTCCGCATGCAAAAATTCCTCTGATCTGTGTTTCAAAGCGGTCATTTACAACAGGTCCCTTTGTAACCGAATCCATTGCAACACCGGCTGCCTTTGACAACTCATTTTCAGGAATAAGACCGCAGGACAAAAGCAGGGTATCACACTCAAGATATTTTTCCGAGCCCTCTATAACTTCATAATTTTCATTGACCTTTGCAAGAGTAACTCCCCTTACCCTGTCACCTCCGTGAACTTTAACCACCGTAGTCTGAAAATACAGGGGTATATTGTAATCCTCAAGGCACTGAACAATATTTCGCCTCAGTCCTCCCGAATAGGGTGCGATTTCTGCTACGCACTTGACTTTGGCTCCCATAAGAGTCATACGTCTTGCCATAATAAGTCCTATATCGCCTGAGCCCAAAATCACAATTTCTTTTCCGGGCATTAGATTTTCCATATTAACGAATCTCTGCGCAGTACCTGCTGTAAATATTCCGGCAGGACGTTCACCCTCTATACCCAGGGAACCTCTTGCTTTCTCTCTACAGCCCATAGCAAGAATAACCGCCCTGCAGTCAAGCTTTAAATATCCATAAATGCTGCTTACAGCGATCACATGACATAAACCATTATCACAGACACCCTTTACATTAGTTACCATTGTATCAAGATAGTATTCTATATCTGATTCCTCTATTTGCCTAATATATCTGTAGGCATATTCAGGTCCCGTAAGTTCTTCCTTAAATACGCTAAGACCAAATCCCGAATGAATGCACTGATTCAAAATACCGCCAAGTTCTCTGTCACGTTCAAGAATAAGCACACGCTTAGCACCATTATTACGAGCCGAAAGCGCTGCTGCCATTCCGGCAGGTCCTGCACCAATAACAATTACATCATATATCATAAATTCATCCTCCAACTTTGACTATAGTATTATATTGGAGCCCTTTCCCTTCATAGTTACGCAGTTCTTTGGTATATCCAATTCCCGGCTAATGATATCAACCACCCTTGGCAGGCAAAAGCCTCCCTGACATCTTCCCATTCCGGCGCCACAGCGTTTCTTAACTCCATCAACAGTTACCGCAGGTATGGGGGCATGCAACGCATTTACAATATCCGCCTCCGTTGTAGTACAGCACCTGCATATAATATTTCCATGCTTAGGATTATCCTTAATCATCTGTTCACGCATAGCTTCATCAGCAGCTATAAAAAGCATATCCGCTCTATATTCTTTTATGAAGCCGTCATTCCTTTGAGGTTTAAGAATATTAACCACTATTTCCGCAACATATTCACCGGTAGCGGGAGCACAGGTAAGCCCGGGGGATTCCATTCCCGCAACATCGATAAATCCCGGAGCATCCTGAAGCTCACCTATAATAAAATCATCAGCACCCTTTCCTTCATAATTCTTTATAGCAGCCTCATTTTTTACAACATGTGCCCTTAAGCCTGAAAAGCTTCTCACAACCATATCAAAAGGAAGCTTACTACACAGCGAAAGTGACTTTTCCTTAACTGCTTCAAGCTTGTCCTTATCTGTACCGCAATCTTCCTTATCATCAATATCCTCTGCACTCGGTCCCACCATAAAATTTCCATGAGACAGAGGTATAAGAAGTGAACCCTTTCCCATTTTATCCGGAAGCGGGAATATGACTTTGCTAACAGGCCAGCCAAAAGCATCATCAAATACATAATACTCTCCTCGCCTTGGTCTAATCTCTATAGGATTGTCGGAAATCATATTATGAATCCTATCTGCATATATTCCTGCTGCATTAATAACCACTCTTGCCTCGTAAAAATCATCACACAAATTGTTGCGTCCTGCTGTGGGATTCTTCACGACCTTAAGCCCATAACCCTTGTCTGTTTTATCAATACCGATAACCTCTGTATCGAATACAAAATCAACACCATTTATCTTAGCGCTGTAGCCAAGGTTATAGTTTAAGCTAAAGCCATCCATAATTGCAGCATCCGGAGCATACAGTGCTGCGTAAATATCATCATTTAAATTAGGCTCCATTTTCCTAACTTCATCAGCATTTAATATTCTCAAGCCGGAAACATTATTTTTTATCCCTCTCTCCATAAGAATATTAAGCTCTTTAAGTCCCTCCTTGTCCTTACACACCACAAGCGAACCACATTTTATATATAAAAAACTCAATTCCTTAGACAGCTCTTCAAGAAGCTTATTCCCACGCACATTAAGTCTTGCCTTAAGCGTTCCTTCCCTGGCGTCATAACCTGCATGACTTATACAGGAATTAGCTTTCGTAGTTCCTTCGCACAAATCACAGCATTTTTCTATTACACCAATCCTCAATCTATATTTAGATAATTCCCTGGCAATTGCACAGCCATTTACGCCGGCACCGATTATAAGAACGTCGTACATCTTTTCATCCCCTTTCCACTTCCATTATAAACTATACTCACCAATAAAATCCATTCCATTTACGCAACAGATAGCGTAAATCAAATGTAGGAATTAAATAGACAGAGATGTCCTAGATCTGGTTAAGATTAAAATCACCTGTTTATTATATTCCCTTTTAACTAAAATGGAAACCTGCCGGAAGCTTCTCAGCTGATTCATTTGCAACC
>JAZQOI010000057.1:0-16694 GCA_045627745.1 Lachnospiraceae bacterium
TGGGACCATGATTACAAAGTAACTTATCAACAATGTAGATATTTATCAGAATATCCAGCAAGGTATTCAATATCTACACAATAAAAAAGATAAGTCAGTAGCCTCTATAGGAGGTCTACAAAACTTATCATACGAGGAGACTAGGAATGGAAAAAGCAATAAGAAAATATTGGCCCATTTTCGTATTGCCGACAGTAGCGGCATTTGTAATAGGTTTTATTTATCCATTTTTACAGGGTGTTTACCTGTCTTTTTGCAGATTTAATACTTTAAAGAAAGTAAAATTCGTAGGTCTTGATAATTATGCCTACGCTTTAAAAGACAAATCCTTCTATCATGCTTTTGGATACACAATCGCATTTGCAATTGTATCTGTAATTCTTATTAATGTTATCGCATTTGTTATTGCGCTTGCACTTACATCTAAGATTAAGGGGGCTAATGCATTCAGGACAGTATTCTTCATGCCTAACCTTATTGGTGGCATTGTGCTTGGTTACATTTGGAAAACACTTCTTGATTGTTTTTTATCACTTATTGGACAGCCACTTTTGGCACTTAATGAAACGTGGGGCTTCTGTGGTCTTGTAATTCTTATGTGCTGGCAACAGATTGGCTATATGATGATTATTTACATTGCAGGGCTTCAGTCAATTGATACAGCTTATCTGGAAGCGGCAATGATAGATGGAGCATCAAATTTACAAACATTATTTATGGTTAAAATTCCAAACGTAATGAGTTCAATCACAATTTGTTTATTCTTAACTTTGACAAATGGATTCAAGCTTTTTGACCAGAACCTGTCCTTGACTGGTGGGGAGCCGGCTCACGCATCAGAAATGCTTGCTCTTAATATATACAATACTTTCTACGCTCGTTCAGGAACCCAATGGAAGGGCTATGGTCAAGCTAAGGCAGTTGTGTTCTGTATACTTGTTATTGTAATTTCCTTAGTTCTGCTTAAATTTACAAAATCAAGGGAGGTACAGGCATAATGAAAGTTAAACAGACAACAGGAAAGATTATCCTTTCGGTAGTAATGACAGTAGTATCAATTGCCTGGATTTATCCTATTCTTATGATTCTTTTCAACTCACTTAAGGTGGAAAAGGCAATTTCAACAACAACAGTATTTAAGCTTCCGACTGCGGAAACATTTAATGGTCTTAATAATTTTAAGGAAGCTATTTTTTCACAGGGATTTGCAGCTGCATTTGGTTCAAGTGTACTTATCACAGTAACATCACTTATACTTATTCTTATCTGCTGCAGTATGTGTGCATGGTATATTGCAAGAGTAGATTCGATATTATCAAAAATTGTTTACTATTTCTTTGTGTTCTCAATGGTAGTACCTTTTCAAATGATTATGTTTACTCTTTCATCAACTGCTGATAGACTTAATTTTGACACGCCAAGTAAGATTTGTGTAATATATCTTGGATTTGGTGCCGGACTTGCAGTATTTATGTTTACCGGTTTCATGAAAACTATTCCAATCGCTCTTGAAGAGGCTGCAATGATTGATGGATGCGGACCACTTAGAACATTTTTCCAGATTGATTTACCGGTACTTAAGCCAACACTAATTTCGGTAGCTATTCTTGAGGCAATGTGGCTTTGGAATGATTACCTTCTTCCATATCTTGTTCTTGATAGAAAAAAATATACAACTATTCCTATACTTATCCAGTACTTCAAGGGTAGTTACGGAAGCGTACAAATGGGACCTATGATGGCCGCAATTCTTATGACAGTGCTTCCGATTATCATTATTTATCTGCTTCTTCAGAAGTATATTATCGAGGGTGTAGTTGCAGGAGCTATTAAGAGCTAGTAAGAGAGGGTGAAAAATGAGAAAATCAGGAATACTATTTCCCGTAGCGTCACTTCCGGGGAAATATGGTATTGGTTCGTTTTCAAAAGAAGCATATAAATTTGTTGACTTTTTGAAAGCATCGGGACAGAGCTACTGGCAGATTCTTCCGTTGGGTCCCACCGGATATGGGGATTCTCCATACCAGTCATTTTCAACTTTTGCCGGTAACCCATATTTTATCAATCTTGATAAGCTGATAGAGGAGGGACTCCTTACAAAGGCTGAAGTAAATAAGTATGATTGGGGAAACAGTGACTCATATATTGATTATGAAAAAATTTGGCTTTCGCGGTTCAAAGTACTTGAAATAGCTTATGAGAGAAGTGATATTGAGAATAATAATGCATATAAAAAGTATGTTAAGGAAAATGCATTTTGGCTTGATGATTATGCTCTATATATGGCAGTAAAAAATAGCTTTGGTGGTGTATCATTTATCGAATGGGATGAGCCTATAAGACGTCGCCAGCCGGAGGCTATTAAGAAATATAGTAATGAACTAAAAAAGGAAATTGGATTTTATAAGTTTCAACAGTTTAAATTTAATGAGCAGTGGAATGCACTTAAAAAATATGCAAATATAAATGGTGTTAAGATTATAGGAGATATTCCAATATATGTTGCCTTTGACAGTGCAGATACATGGTCAAAGCCTGAACTTTTTAAGTTTGACAAGGATGGTTATCCGACCGCTGTTGCAGGGTGTCCACCTGATGGATTTTCTGCAACCGGTCAGTTATGGGGGAACCCACTGTATAATTGGAATTACCATAAGAATACAGGTTATGCTTGGTGGATAGAACGTATCAGAAACTGTTATAAGCTCTATGATGTTATAAGAATTGATCATTTCAGAGGCTTTGATGAGTACTATAGTATTCCATATGGTGATAAGACAAGCGAATATGGTAGTTGGAAAAAAGGTCCGGGACTTAATCTTTTCAAAACCTTGAAAAAAGAACTTGGTGAGATGGATATTATTGCAGAGGATCTTGGATTTCTTACAGAATCCGTATTAAAGCTTGTAAAGGATACAGGATATCCGGGAATGAAGGTTTTACAGTTTGCTTTTGATTCAAGAGAAGACAGCGACTACCTTCCTCATAACTATATTAACAACAGCGTTGTTTACACAGGAACTCATGATAATGATACTGTTCAGGGATGGTACAAATCCTTGGACATAAAAGATAAACAATTTGCCCTAAAATATTTGAACAATGCCACTACAGATGAGAGTGAAATTCATTGGGATTATATTAGGCTCGCTATGGGAAGTGTTGCCAACCTGTGTGTTATACCTGTACAGGATTACTTAGGACTGGGATCAGAGGCTAGAATAAATACACCTTCTACACTGGGAAACAACTGGATGTGGAGATTGGATGACAGGGCATTGACAAAAGCTTTAGCCAACAAAATATATGATGTGACTAAACTATATGCAAGATTATAATTAGTGCATTTGAATTAGCTTGTTGAACTAATGGAATACATTAGATTCTTAGTATTGTAGAAAGAAGGATTATAAATGGAGCAACCAATTACAATAAAGGATATAGCAAGATTATGCGGATGTGGTGTAAGTACTGTATCAAGAGCGTTAAATAATCATCCTGATATCAATGAAGAAACGAGAAAGAAAATAATGTCGGTTGTAAAGGAATATAATTTTGTTCCAAACAACAGTGCAAGAAATCTTAAAATCACAGATTCTAAGACTATTGCTGTTTTAATTAAGGGAATTGCAAATCCATTTTTCATGAAAATGATTAAGATTATGGAAAATGAAATTCAGAGACAGAAGTATTCTCTTATTCTGCAGCATGTTGAATATAATCAGGATGAAGTAGACGTTGCAATTGAGCTTGAAAAAGAGAAAAAGTTAAAAGGGATAATATTTCTTGGTGGTTATTTTAATCATACAAAGGAGAAGCTTGATGCAATCAATGTTCCATTTGTTATTAGTACAGTAAATATGACAGAAGAGTACAGTGGTTACTATTTATCGGTAGCGATTGATGATGTTAAGGAAAGCTACAAGCTTGTTGATTACCTCTGTAAGCTTGGTCATAAAAAAATCCTTCTTATTTGCGCTGAGGATGAAGATGTCAGTATCGGAAAACTTCGTCGTGAAGGTTATGAAATGGCGCTTAAAGATAATGGAGTAAAGGTAGATAAGAGGCTCATCTATCCAATGGACTGTGATGAAGATGCGTATTCAATGGCTAATGGGTATAAGACAATGAAAAATGTTCTTGCTAAGAATCTTGAGTTTTCAGCAGTATATGCAATCTCAGATGCTCTTGCAATTGGAGTGTGCAGAGCTTTAGTTGAAGCAGGGAAAAATATTCCCGGAGATGTATCTGTGGCAGGTTTTGATGGTCTTGATAATGCAAAATTTTATAACCCGACAATTACTACAGTCAGACAGCCCTATGAGGATATGGCAAAGGCTTCGATTAAGCTTCTATTTAAGCATATTGATGGTTCCGATGCAGAAGAGGATATAAAACAGCGAGTATTTCCGGCAGAACTTGTTGTTGGAGAATCGACAGCAGAATATTCCGGTAATAAATAGTTTTAAATAAGATCGCCAAAGTCACAATTATGATTTTGGTGATTTTTTTTGTTTCTAACTTGACTTTTGTTTCAAATGGACATGATAATATTTAATTGAAGTATAGTTATGGAGGAATTTTATGCTGGTAAATATGGGAAATATTCTTACCCGTGCAAAAGAGGGAAGATATGGTGTTGGATTTTTTAATGCAGTAAATGTTGAAATGGCAAGAGCAGTTATAGAAACCGCTGAAGAGTTAAATGCGCCTGTTATAGTTGGAACTGCGGAGGTTTTACTTCCGGCAATGGAATTGGAAAGGGTTGCAGAATACTTGATTCCTATGGCAAGGAAGGCAAAGGTTCCCGTGTGTGTTCATTTTGATCATGGTTTGACATTGGAAAGATGTATGGAAGCTATTGAGCTTGGATTTACTTCAATTATGTATGATTGCTCTACAGAAGATTATGAATCTAATGTTGAAAAGGTTGCTGATATGACAAAGCTATGTCACCTTAAGAATATAACTGTTGAGGGTGAGCTGGGTCATGTGGGTGATAATGCAGGGGCTGGAAAGCTTCAAAATCCTTCTGATTATTTTACAGATCCGGACGTGGCTATGGATTATGTAAAGCGCACAAAAGTTGATGCATTGGCTGTAGCAGTAGGAAATGCTCATGGAGATTATGATTTTCCACCAAAGCTTGATTTTGAGCGTATAGATACTATATCAAAAAAGACAGGAGTTCCCCTTGTTCTCCATGGGGGTTCGGGTTTGGCAGATGATGATTTTAGACAGGCAGTAAACCTTGGAGTATGTAAGGTTAATATCTTTACAGATATAGATAAGGCAGGTAAGGCCGGTATCGAAAGGGGATTAGCTGAAGGTGCTAGGACCATGATGGGATTGATTCCATACGAAATTGAGGCCATGAAGGAAGTAGTCAGGGAGAAAATCACTCTATTTGGAAGTGTTAATAAGGCTTAATTATAAATATTATTATCGTTACTACGGCGACTAATCCATAGTTGGATTTTAGATTAGTCGGTATTGATTTATAATGCTTTCGATAAGCTGTAATAAACAAAAAGCATTGTTGCACTGCATAATGCAGTGTATAATGCAAACAAATATAGATAAAAAGGGTAATTATAGAAGGATTATGCAATAGAAGTAAAATCGTTTCGAAATGATATGGGGATGAACAGAATGGAGTTTTGTGAATTTAACTTAATTATCTATGGGGCGGGGGCGGGGCCGTTTTGGAAACGAAACGACCTTCCATATTTTGAAAAGGAGAAATATAATGAAAAGGTACACATTACGCCAGTGTGTGTTTATGGCAATATGTTGTGACCTTGGCCTTTTTTCAAAGAGACTGATTTCACCGATTACTAATATTCTTACGGATGCATTGCATATTCCGGGAGGAATTAGTACCGGTTTTTCTTTGATGTTTATAATACTTGCGGCCTTGGTATGCGATGTATTTGGTAGCGCTACTATTATGTGCGCAATCCAGAGCGGTATTGCCCTAGCACTTGGAATGGTTGGAAGTATGGGGGTTTTAGCACCTCTTGGGTATATTATTCCCGGTATTATTATTGATTTGATTATGCTGTTTTGCAAGAGGATGCATATTTCAAAAATCATAATGACAATATGTGCTAATGCTTTAGGGGCTGTTATGGCAGCTCTGACGGCAAATATAATTGCGATGCATTTGCGTGGGGCTACATTGTGGCTATATTTAATGGTTGCTATGATTAGTGGAGCTGTATGTGGAATACTGGGACATGAGATAGCCTGCAGATTACTTCCTACAATTAATGTAATATCTGCTAAAGGGGACGCGGATATTAATGAAAATCAGTAATTTTTGCTTTGTTACTGATCTGGGACTGAACAGTAACTATTATATATAAAGTTAAGTTCGTGGTAAAATAATGAAATTTGATAGTAAACGTAATGTGGTAGAAATAGTTTCATATAATGATAAACAGGTTGTTCGCAAGATTTTTACATTTGAAGAAGATTGTCTACGAGAACGTAGTTTTTACGAGAATATGTCAGAAAAGCTTCCGATGCCAGGGCTGTTGGAGACTGGCTCTGATTTTTTGATTGTTGAATATATTCCTTCCAAAAACCTATGTGAAGTATTAGAGGAACAAACCAGACTGGGTTATGATGAGACCCCTTGGAGCGCTTTATTACATTGGATTTCTGATTGCCGTAAGATGAGCGGCATGATTCCGACGGATGGTAATTTGAGAAATTTTTTGTGGGATGGGAATACAAAAACATTATATGGAATTGACTTTGAGCAATATGATAGGGGCACAGTTGAAATGGCATATGCACATATATTAGTTCAACTTCCTACTTATCGCGGAATCAATCAAGACATAGTTGATAGAATTACTGATCTGTTTCCTAAAGTAAGCCATGATGCATATAATATTGCGATGAATGCTATGTGTATAAGGCGAGGAAGGTGCTACTAGTCTGGCTTAGACAGAATACTTAGGATACGTCTTGATAGGTATTGTTGTTTGTATATTATTTTTAGTGAGGTTCGTATGAAAAAAATAAATGTAAGTAAAATATTTGTTGTGGTAGCATGTATTGCTATTATTGCCGGTGTTCTGCTGGGGGCCGGATTTTTCGGATATAAATATGGTGATGTAAGGGTTTCGGCAAAGGTGCATAAAAAGATTAAAAGTATGACTACGGAAGAAAAAGTCAGTCAGATGATTATGATTGCTATGAGAAAATGGACCGATAATCCGGATAATTCTGAAGAATACTGTAATGTGTTAAGTCTTAATGATGAGCAGCTTGATTTACTTAAGACCTATAATTTTGGTGGTATTTGTCTGTTTAGTGAGAATTGTGATGGAACAGAACAGAATGTAAGATTGATTTCTCAGATTCAGGAGGCAGCATCTGCTTCGGTAACCGGAATACCTATGTTTGTTTCTGTTGATCAGGAAGGTGGCAAGGTTTCAAGACTTGGTACAGGAACTGTAGGAATAGGTAATATGGCTCTTGCTGCTACGGGAAAGTCAGAAAACGCTAAAAAGGAAGCAAATATAATTGGTAAAGAATTGAATGCTTTGGGTTTTACTAATGATTTTGCTCCTGTAACAGATGTTAATAATAATTCGAACAATCCTGTAATAGGTGTCAGGTCATTTTCTGATAATCCACTAACAGTATCAGAATATGGAAAGGAGTATATTAATGGGTTGCATGACAATAATGTTATGTCATGCTTGAAGCATTTTCCCGGACATGGTGATACGGCTACAGATTCTCACTTTGGATTCCCGTATATTGATAAGAGCTTGCAGAAGCTTAATAGTCTTGAACTGGTTCCTTTTAGAGAATTAGCTGAAGATACAGATATGATAATGACAGCGCATATTCAATTTCCGCAGGTGGAAAGTAGTACATATAAATCAATTTCTACAGGTGAGGAGGTATATCTTCCTGCAACTATGTCAAAGTCAATAATAACCGATTTGCTTAGAGATGATATTGGGTATAATGGTGTTGTTATTACAGATGCTTTGAACATGGATGCGATTTCCCGGAATTTTGAAAGAATTGATGCTGCAAAATATGCTATAAATGCAGATGTAGATATTCTATTAATGCCTGTTTATATTGAAAGTTCAAAGGGAATTGAAGATATTAAGGATTATATTAACAGCCTGTGCGAACTGGTGGAGTCAGGAACTATTGAAGAAGCAGAGCTTGATGATTCGGTTGCAAGAATCCTTATGCTTAAAGAAAAATATAATATTATTAAAAAATCAAACGAGAATATTGAGACTAAAATTGATAATGCATTAAACGTAGTTGGTTCCAAGGAAAATCATGATGCTGATTGGGAACTTGCTCTTGAGGCTGTGACTGAACATGATGATAATGGAGAAATATTAAGTATCAATCCTGATACCAATATATTAGCTGTATGCGCTTATGATTCTCAGGTGAATTCAGTGGAGTATGCAAAAAATAAGTTAATTGATACAGGAGTATTATCGGATAAACAGGAGATAGTAGCAAAATCCTACGATGGTATTACGGAGGATATATCTTCAGAATATGTAGAGGATATTGATAATGCCGATATAGTTATACTGGTAACAATGACATCTTCCTGTAAACAATTAGATGATAGTAAACCTGAAAATGTCAACTATCATTTCTGTAAAAACATATTGGATATGGCTAAATCAGCCAATAAAAAAACTATACTTATAAGCTCCTTGTTGCCCTATGATGTTTCTTACTATGATGCAGATTATAAATATATTTGTTACAACCCTAATGGTTTTTCTGTTATTCCCAAAGAGTATAACGGTGAGGTTGTAAAATATTCAACTAATTTGTCGGCTGCTGTTTATGCTGCTCTGGGTGGATATGAACCTGCCGGAGTATGTCCTGTGAAATTTTAGAATACCAATATAATCTATCTTTTTACATGGGTTTACTTGAACTTTTACTTGCCTTTAATATTTATATTTATTATAATATTGAAGTATTATTAATCATATGGAGGTAATTATTATGAAACATATTGAGACTATTGAAACTCGTGATCTCTGCAAGAGTGCAGTTAATGGTGGTTGTGGTGAGTGTCAGACATCTTGCCAGTCAGCATGCAAGACAAGCTGTGGAATTGCTAATCAGCAGTGTGAGAACACCAAGAAAGAGAAATAAGTTGTTTAAGGTGTCGCGAGTCGACACCTTTTTTAGTGATAATGCATTCGCAATGAAATACTAATCCTGCATTTATGCAGAGGATTAGTATTTCATTAGCGAATCTAACATAAATCGAGAAGTAGTTTCGAAGAAACGGAATCGAGATTATTATTATTTTATTTTAATATTTATAGAGGATTTAATATGATTCATCAGTATAAATTAAATGGTTTTAATATTGTTCTTGATATTTGTTCAGGTGGTATTCATGTGGTTGATGATATTACCTATGATTTAATTGCGGCTTTTAATGAGAATACTAAGGAAGAAATAATTGAATCTCTTTCTAAAAAATATAATGAGTCTGCTTCTGAAATAGAAGAAATATATGACGAAGTATGTGAACTTAGAGACAATGGTAAGCTGTTTACTAAAGATAACTTTAAGGATATGGCAGGAGAACTTAAGGAGAGAACCTCAGGTGTAATTAAGGCATTATGCCTGCATATTGCTCATACCTGTAACCTTAATTGCTCTTATTGTTTTGCCAGTCAGGGTAAATACCATGGGGAAAGAGCACTTATGAGCTTGGAGGTGGGTAAGGCTGCTATTGATTTTTTGGTAGCTAACTCGGGTGACAGACATAATCTAGAAGTTGATTTCTTTGGTGGCGAACCTCTTATGAATTGGGAGGTTGTTAAGGATATAGTCAGATATGCACGTTCTATTGAGAAGGAGCACAACAAGAACTTTAGATTTACTCTTACTACTAATGGTATGTTAGTGGATGATGAGGTTATTGACTTTGCTAATAAGGAAATGAGTAATGTAGTTTTAAGTCTTGATGGACGTAAGGAAATTCATGATAAATTCAGAGTGGATTACGCCGGCAATGGTAGCTTCGATACAATTGTTCCTAAGTTTGTAAAGTTCGTAGAGGCCAGGGGCGGCAAGAATTATTATATTCGTGGCACCTTTACACATAATAATCCTGATTTTGTTAAGGATATTAAGGCAATGCTTGATAATGGATTTAGGGAGCTTAGTATGGAACCTGTTGTAGGACCTAAGGATGAGCCCACTTCATTAACTGAGGAAGATATAGAAATAGTTAAGCAACAATATGAAGAACTTGCTGAGTTAATGCTTGAATATGATAAGAAGGGGGATCCCTTTACCTTCTATCATTATATGATTGATTTGAAGGGCGGCCCATGTATTTATAAGAGAATTTCAGGATGTGGTTCCGGGACAGAGTACATGGCTGTTACTCCCTGGGGAGATTTATATCCCTGCCATCAGTTTGTAGGTGATGATAAATACAAGCTGGGAGATATATACAAGGGTGTGGATAATACTGCAGTTCAGAATGAATTTGCTTCCTGCAATGTTTATGCCAGAAAAGAGTGTGAGGACTGCTGGGCAAGATTGTATTGCTCCGGTGGCTGTGCTGCCAATGCTTATCATGCCACAGGCTCTGTTAAGGGCGTATATGAAGCCGGCTGTGAATTGTTTAAGAAACGTCTTGAATGTGCTATTATGCTTGAAATTGCCAGAGAATTTAATAAAAGATAATGGATACACCTATTTGTAATTATTTAAAAGAATACAGTAATAGTAATTCGGTACGCTTACATATGCCGGGACATAAGGGGATATGTATTGATGAACCTTCATGTTCCTGTGATATTACAGAAATAGATGGGGCTGATAATCTATGGGATGCACAGGACATTATAAAAAAGAGTACTATAAATGCCTCGATTTTATTCGGATGCCACACATTCTATTCAACAGGTGGTTCTACATTATGTATTCAGGGGATGCTTACCTGCCTTAAGAAATGGTCTGTTATTAATAATAAGAATTCGCTTATTCTGGCAGGACGTAATGCCCATAAGAGCTTTATTAATGCAGCGGCACTCCTTGGTATGGATATTAATTGGATTATGCCACTGGTTAATGAAGGTTATGAGTCCTGTACAATTACAGCTTCGTATCTGGATTCGTATTTTTCTAATTGTTCTATTGGTGATTTCCCTGTGGCTGTATATGTTACCAGTCCTGATTATCTGGGTAATATTTTGGACATTAATGCATTGGCGTATATATGTCATAAATATAATGTTTTTCTTATCGTAGATAATGCTCATGGAGCCTATCTTAAGTTCCTTGACAGGTCGATGCATCCCATTGACTTGGGTGCTGATATGTGTTGTGATTCGGCTCATAAAACTTTGCCTGTATTGACCGGAGGAGCTTATCTTCATATTTCTAATAATATGGATTCATATTTTGCGGATAATATTATGACTTCAATGAGTATATGGGGGTCAAGCTCTCCCTCTTATCTTATTATGGCATCTCTTGATAAGTGTAATAGGTATCTTGATAAATGTGTTCGTGCAGCTATTGAACATTCAGATTACGAATTAAGTATTTGCTCTATTGCTAACAAAGTAATGAAGCTTAAGGATTTTTTGAATAGTAAAGGCTTTACACTTATTGGTGATGAGCCGCTTAAAATCACAATAAAGCTTATGAGCGAAGATTTACTCATGAAATTTGTTGGAGGGATGGTTAGTAATAAGATTGTTCCGGAATATTATGACAGGGATAAGGTTGTTTTGATGTTTTCAGCCTTTAATAGTGCTAAGCATATAGAGCGATTAGTAGATTATATTAATGATTTTGCGAATAAAAATGAAATTATAAAAATATGTCCGATTAATGACACATATAAAGTTGATGTTATGGATAGACAGAAGCTTCCAAAAGTTATTTTAAGTCCACAAGAAGTAATGTATTCCGATACTGAATATGTAGCTAAGGAGCAGGCTGTCGGGAGGGTACTTGCCACACCATTGGTATTTACACCACCATGCGTTCCGCTGTTTGTTTATGGGGAGCAGATTGATGAACGTATTCTTGAATATGACTATGATAGAATCTGTGTTGTTAAAAGTAACAATGAATTAATTAAAGAGTAAGAGGTTATAATTATGATATATATTGGTAATCATTTGTCTTCTTCCAAGGGGTATTTAGCAATGGGAGAGGAAGCTACCAGACTTGGTGGAACTACATTTGCTTTTTTTACCCGTAATCCAAGAGGCGGAAAGGCGAAAGATATTGACCCATTAGATGCTAAGGCTTTAATGGATTATCTTGAATCTAATTCTTTTGGTAAGCTGGTGGCGCATGCACCATATACCATGAATTTATGCTCTGATAAAGAGGATATTAGAGAATTTGCCAAGGGTATGCTTATTGATGATTTAAAAAGAATGGAATATACACCTAATCAGTATTATAATTTCCATCCCGGTTCACATGTGGGACAGGGAAGTGCTGTTGCTATTCCTATTATTATAAATGCCCTTAATGAAGCTATGTTTGAAGGAATGACTACTACGGTATTGCTGGAAACAATGGCTGGTAAAGGAAGCGAAATAGGACGTGACTTTGAAGAACTTAGGCAGATTATTGATGGAGTTAAGCTTACAAATAATCTTGGCGTATGCCTTGATACCTGTCATGTTTGGGATGCCGGATATGATATTGTTAATGATTTTGACAAGGTACTTGATGATTTTGATCGAATTATAGGTATTGACAGACTGAAGGCTATACATATTAATGACAGCATGAATCCGCTGGGGGCAAGAAAGGACCGTCACGAAAAGATTGGTCAGGGCAATATAGGAGAAGAGGCTTTTAAGAGAATTGTTAAGAATGAAAGAGTCAATGGTCTGCCATTTATTCTTGAAACCCCTAATGATGATGAAGGTTATGCAAAAGAAATAAGTATGATTAAATCTTGGATGTAATTGAAGTATTTGAATACCGTTATTTTTATGACTTAGTAATTGAGGTGATCTTTTGGATAAGTTAAAGAGTGTATTGTTTAATGAATGGTATTATATTGGCGTAATGCTTATATATCTGTTAATGCCCTTCTCAGGAATATTTAGACCCGGGGTTGTTGCCACTATTTTCATGTTTATTATAATAGTTGAATTAGTTGCAAAAATCAGATTTAAGCCTACAAATACTATTGATTATTTAACGATACTGTATTTTATTTATATGGCAGCTTCCTATATATGGGTTAGAGCTGCAGGTTTTCCTACTTCTGTATATATAGGAGAATTTGTGGTTTCACTTTTGCCAATGATATTCTATTTTGTTGGAAGAGTTTTTGTTAAAGAATCTCATAAATGGTACAGAAATTTTCTTATAGCAGTTTTAGTATGTGGTTTTGTAGGTTTGATTTTATATTGTCTGGCGCCTGATTTTTATAATCAATGGTCATTATCAGTGGATTATATATCTAAAGCTGATGCTCAAACAACTCGTGTAAGAATGAATTCTGTGGTAGGGTCCACTTGTCTTAGTGCTATTTCTGTGTTAGGAATGGTTGTATCTTCTGGATTTATTAAGAAGGATAATAATAATAAGTCAGTAATTGCAATTGCATCCTTTTTTATGTGTATGCTTTTTGCCATTCTTTCTAATCAGAGAAGTGGATTGGTTGTGGCATTTTTAGTTTTGGTATATGTGAACTATTTATTGTTTTTTGTACTGGATATTATACCCAGGAAATACTTTAAATATGAATTAATAGCAATAGCAGTTGTATTTGGATTGCTATGCGTTGTGAAGATTGAATATGTACTTAAGTTCTGGTATAGAATAGAGTCCTTACCTGGCGCCGTATCTGAGAGAAGCGAGCAGTGGATTGCGGCTGTAAATAATATGTATTCTACATGGCTGGGAAATGGTTTAGGCTGTAACGGACATAGAGCTCTTGGTATAGAAAATGCTCATGTTATTGCAGACGGAAGTCTTGTTAAGCTTTATTGCGAAGATGGCGTAATTGGATTTTCTATATTTGTATATTTGTTGATTTTGATTATAAAAAAGGGTATTGCAAATATTGATAAATACTTTGTAGAAGTGGGAATAATTATAGCATTGCTGCTTCAATCTATTGGTTCTAATATGTTGGCTTTTCAACTATGTACACCTATATTCTGGTATGCAATAGGAAGAATTAATAGTATAGATAAATAAAATACTGTAATTTCATGAGTTCCAAGTTAAAATACCCACCTTATGCAAGCATAGGTGGGTATTAGTCTTGGAACCTTTATTATAAGTAATTATTAACATTATCCTTATCAACTACATCAATTCTGGTCCATAGGTTCTCACTAGGAGGTACCTGACCTGCAACAACGTTATTGTAAATATAAATAATAGGATCGTGACCCTGACGGAAAGGATCCTGACCGATTGCGGCAGTAACAGTTCCTTTTGCAATATATTCAAGAATATTCCTCATGAAATCATAAAGGATAATCTTGGTGGTTCCGACTCTGTGGAATTCTTCGACTACCTGAGCTGTACCTATCTGTCCACCGGCTACAACGAAGATACCATCAATATTGGAATCCTTGTTCATGAAATCCTTAACCTTAATATATGCTTCGTCGTTGTTATCATGAACTTCCAAGAGCCCAACAACATCAATATCCTTGAATTTAGAAATAGTATCATTAAAGCCTTTTCTTCGTATTTCGTGGTTGGTGATACTTGTATCGGATGTAACGACCAATACTCGTCCACTGTTATTAATCTTAGCAGCAATTGTATTGGCGGCAATTACACCGGAATCATAGGCATTCTGACCGACAAAGGCAAGACGTTTACTCTTTGTTTCAAACTCAGAGTTAAAGGTTATACAAGGGATGCCCTTTGAAGCTGCTTTGTTAATTAAAGCTGCAAGCTCTTCATAATAACCAACAAGAGCAATTCCGGCATAATTCTCATCTATACATTTATTAACTGCATTGACGTATTTTTCAAGAGTAATGTCTTCAATAGGCATAAAGTCAACAAAACAGTTCTTAGATGCCAATTCCTTCTTGGCATACATAATACCTTCTCTAATCTGTAACCAGAATTCATGACCAAAGGGACAAACAACACCGATTTTGATTTGCTCTCTGGGCGTCTGTGCAACCGGCTTAATGTCCTTGTTATATTTCTTAATAAGACTTTCGATTTTATCAAGCATAGTCTGAAGAGAGGAGACTGTTCCGTTGATTTCGGCAAATTCTTCCAACTCAGCATTAACTATGTCAGATACTTCAGCAGTCTTAGCATTGATTTCCTCGGCAGAATCATTAAGCTGCTGGCTCATATCTGCTGTAGCACGTGTTATTTCATTAATGTTATTAACTTCAGCGCTTACATTCTCAATCTGATCAAGAACCTTCTGATTACTGGTGGTAATGTTAGAGAAGGATGCAATAGCTTCGTCGAAAATCACACGACTTCCTTCGAAATCCTTAATACTCTGGTGGATACTTTCTTCAACGTTAGAGCTGTTTTCAAGAATTTTTTCAAGAATAGCATTGATTTTACCAATACCTGTTTTGGTATCTGTAGACAGGTTAGTAATTTCGTGAGCTACAACAGAGAAACCTTTACCGGCTTCACCGCTTCGTGCAGCTTCAATGGAGGCGTTCAATGATAGCATATTAAGCTGGTTACTAATCTTAACGATTAACTTAATGGTTTCAACAATTTCTGCAATATTATCTCTTAGCTTACCAATAAAATCAGCAGTATTGTTCATACTATCTGTAATTACCATTATGTTTTCGCTGTAGTTATTAAGATTAGCCTGACCTTGCATTACTGCCTGATTAGAGTCTTCTGCAAGTTGCTGAACATCTTCTATATGATGAGTTATTTTATCTACGGTTTGATACAATTCATCAATCTGATTGGAGGTGTTTTGAACCATCTGTTGCTGTCTTTCGGTACTTTTGCTAACATCATCAACAACCTCTGTAATATGTTTACTACTGGATAGAGTGGTATTCATATTATTGGTTACGCTATCAATTGAATCTGATAGTGTGATTACATTATTCTTTGTTAGCTCAAGAAATTCATCTAGTTTTGCCTCATAAATATTATCTTCTGTAGGGGCTTTTTTTGAAAATTTTTCCATGGTGTAACCTCCTTGTTAATATATATGGAATATATATCGAATTATATTATGGAAAACATAATTACCCAAATATAAGGGGACTAATACGTATTAATGCATTAGTAGGCATAAATGAAATAGTTTTGAAAATAATGTATTGAGTAAGAAGAAGTGTGCATATACATCATGTTAAACACCACTTTTGTTATCATAAAAATACTAAACAGAATATTCGGCATTATATGTACAATTATGCCTATATATATTTCCACTTCCTATATTTTACTACATAATTTACTAATATTTCAACAAAAATCCGAATTTTTTGGATAAAATATAAAATTTATGAATTATTCATACTTCTTGATATGTGTTTATAACGTGATGAATAGATGTTGGGGTCAAAAGGTATTTTGCCCCCAACGATACCGGATTTCTCCGCTCTACGAGCTCTCGAAATCCTCAAAACATTCAAAATCCGCTCATTTTTCTGCAAAAAATGGCTACTTTTTCATGTTTGACGGGTCATAAA
>JAZQOI010000058.1:0-1715 GCA_045627745.1 Lachnospiraceae bacterium
ATAAAAGAATTTGCATCATTATGCAACTTACCATTAACATCGTATTTCCTCAGTGACGGAGAAATCAAAAAAATGCTAAGCCATAGATTCTAATCCTTGGCTTAGCACTATATTTTAAGGTTTAACTCCGAAAGTCAGGTATTATACAGACCTTTTATATATTTTGCAAGGTTTTTTTTATTAAATATTGTATTTATTTAAGTACAATCAAAAAAAATTAATAATATAATTTGGTTTCTCTCTACTTCTATTCACAGTTTTCCAAGCAACATTCGTAATCCCTTCGTGATTACTCTTGTTGTTTGGTTACTGCTTCGCAGTTTTTCTCAAAATAAAACCAATGCTCCTTGCAAGCTTGCTTGCGGTGCTTTGGTTTTATTTTGAGAAACTGTGAATAGTGACTTATTCATCAAATTCACATAGAACGTAATAGCCTCGGAGGTTTTCTTCTATGTTGACAACGGTGCCGGTAAGGACTTTTAGACGTTGTCTTAGTTCATAATTACCGGACATGGCAAGCGATGGATTAATTGTATAATAATAGCTGGTCGGAAGAACACCTTCAGTAACAGTTACCTGATCACCAACCTTCAGCAATCCGGGGCGTTCCATCTTAAATTCCATTTGTCTCATTTAATATTCCACCTTCTCCTCAACGACCTTTAATACAATTGCCGAAGTTTTACCCATATTAATCTGAAGCCTTGCATTGTCAACCTGATATTCTGTAGGCTCCAGTGAATAACCTGATTCATTAGTATAAATTATGCTCTTAAGCTTACAGTATCTTGGCGCACAGGTTTCCCATGAAAACTTAAGGTCAATGACTTTATCATAATCATTATTATTAACAATAATAAGACTCTGCTCATCCTTAGTAAATCTTGCATAAGCTACAACATTATAATCGCGGAAAATTCTTCGCAAGGAACCGGATGTAAATTCCTTATACTCCTTATGAATCTTAATCATCTCACGATGAAAATCAATTAATTCCGTATCTTCATTACCCCAAGGATAAGTTCTTCTATTATCAGGATCTGTGAATCCACATACCCCCGCCTCATCTCCATAATATATAGTAGGCGCTCCTGTCCAAGTCATCTGCATAAGAACAGCTTCACGCATTACAGCCTTATTAACACCATTATTAGCAGCCTCAGGTCCCTTATCGTTCACACGACCAACAACACGATTGGTTCGTGTAAGAAAACGCGAATGATCATGATTCGATAATTCATTCATAGCAACAGAAGCTGCAGGTCCTGTAAACTTGGCGCCGTTATGAGTCATCATATCGAAGAAGCAATCGGCATTTCCAAGCATATCCCCTCTAAAATCATCAGAATGTTTCTGCATACCTGTCAAAAACCATGTAACAGGCTCCATAAACGCATCATAATTCATTACTGTATCCCACTCATTACCCTGTAGCCAGCTGTTGGAATCTCCATAGTTTTCTGCAAGAATAACTGCATTAGGATTAGCTGTTTTGACAGAATTACGGAATTTTCGCCAAAATTCGTGATTGTATTCCTGCGAAAAACCAAGATCCGCAGCAACATCCAGTCTCCAACCATCAGCATTATATGGTGGTGACACCCATTTGGCACCTATTCTTAAAATGTATTCCTCTAATTTTTTTGAGCCTTCATAATTAAGCTTTGGAAGGGTATCATATCCCCACCAGCCGATGTACGAACCATTATCTGGCC
>JAZQOI010000059.1:0-62032 GCA_045627745.1 Lachnospiraceae bacterium
GTGTAATCCATTTTTCGATACCTCATGTAACGAGAAAAGCGGAGTCAACATTTCAGTCAACTCCGCTCGATTCATCTTCGCTCGGTCAGTTTTTATTTTACCGATGTGTCAGAACCGTCACACATCATCTTCGCTCGGTCAATTTATATTTTACCGTCGAGTCGGAACCGTCACTCGACATCGTCACGAAGGAAGATAAAGATAACCTTTTTCTTCGCCTTCATTATATGCGATAAGTACTAGAAAATAAAGATGGCACAAAAAATATTTTCATGAAATTTTCAGATTTTCAGATGCCTAATTTATATGACGCTAATTATACCTGAATAGAATGCTGATTTCAAGAAAGATAGAAAAGTTTCTTCCTAATTAATAAAAGATCAATGTTTATAGATATCAGTTCTTCTCTGAGAGTGTCTTCTGATATTCTTTGAAAAGCTTATCCAAAGTGGTTCGGCTGATACCCAACTCTTCTGCTATTGAGGATTTGGTCGCTTGTCTGGACTGGTACCTCTGATAGTAGTCTCCGATGTTCGGAACATTCACAGCTTTACGTCCTTTGTACTTACCTTCCCTCTTTGCAATGGCGATTCCTTCACGCTGCCTCTCAAGGATCATTGCACGCTCAAATTCACTTATGGCAGCCATCATGGTCATCTGCAGTTTGCCGGCCGGTGTATGGGTATCGAACTTCTCCTTCAGACTGATGAATGTCGCACCGGAATCCTCAATCTGCTGAACGATTGCCAGTAGATCGGCGGTAGATCTGCCAAGTCTGGAGAACTCTTCCACGTAAACGGTGTCATCCTCGCGGATGTACTCTAACATCTCCTGAAGCTTCGGTCTCTTTGTATCCTTACCGGATGCTTTCTCGATAAACCACTTATCTATGCTGTATGGCTGAAGGGACTCTCGCTGCCTGGCTTCGTTCTGCTCCAGGGTGGATACTCTGACGTATGCGATATTCTTTCCCTTACTCATGATCAAGCCCCCTATTTGTCCATTGAAGTCTTAAATGTTGGTTACATTTTGTCCAACAATTAATTTTACAACTCTATTTTAACAAATTGAATAGATAGACGCAATGTCCATTTAGGGTATGGTTTATCTGGATAATAAATGTTATCCATGTGTCAAACTTTTATGTGTTTGAAGCATATGTTATACATAACAAATGTGATAATTGCAAATAAGGACTAGCTTTCGCTAGTCCTTATTTGCAATTAACTTATTTCAGTTGTTAACAATAATATTTCCGTTCGTACATATTATTTGATTTATTCTTGTTCCCTTATTCCAACCTTTCCCCAAAATAATCGCATTCCATTCTTCAATTGTTCCATTATAATTTATTGTTTCAATTTCGAGACAATTCAAAAAAGCGTAATCGTCAATGGTCGTAATTGTCTTCGGAATAACAACACGTTCTATACTTGAAAGATCGGCAAAAGAATACTTTCCTATGTTGCTTACGCCTTCTTCTAAAACTATATTTTGTGGTTGAATATACCATCCTGTGCTTTCGTTTTGCAACAGATGCCACGCAATCTGATTCTCGGTACAATCAAAATCTATCATAGTCTGACCAGATATTTTTATTGTATAGCCTCCATCTTTCCAATACAATACGGCAGTTGTTGAATTATCTTGATTAGAAGAAATATCCCATTCACAATGAGCTAATTTTTTAAGAGGCGTTCTTATTATAAAATTGAAAAAAAATCCTGTTGGTTTCATGCATATATATCCTCCTATAAACAAAGCCAATAAGAAAGCATATATGATATAACGTTTTCTTCTATTCATTTTTACAAATCCTAACATTAATGTATTATAGAGAAATTAACTATATTATACCTATCGCTAATTATCGTATGAAGGGTTAATATAATGATTATTCTGTATCATTATATTAACCCCTTCATAGAGAATTAAATATAGGAAATTCTACTCAATAACATTAAAGCATTACGTAATTCTTGAAATCTATTATAATACAGAATCAAGATTAAAATTAGCTTTTCCGTCATGTCTGTCTAACCAGCTCTTAAGATTTCTAGGTGTGTTAACGCCTAAAGGATCAGTTTTACTATTAAACATAGCATTCCATACATTTAAAGAAACATGAGTACAGTTATTAAATACAGCGCCATATTCCTTTTGACCTTCTTTTTCTCCCTGCGCAATCATTTTTTCAAGCTGTGCCTGAGTGACTTTCTTTGTAATGTATGAATTAGGTACATATGTATAGAATGGTGAATTCTGATGCTTATAGAATTCCATGTTGAATACTGCACATTGTGCATCGTCTATATAAATACCGCCTGCACTTAAAGAAAGTGGATCATTTACATTTAGTTTATACTCACTCGGTGCAGAAACTCTTTCTGAACCTTCAAAACTTCCATTTTCAGGAATATATCCGCTATTCCATTTGCTTAAGTTCAAATTATCTTTTACATAACTCTTATAAAGCAAGAAGCTATGACCAGTATTTGCACCTCCGAAGATATAATCAATTACAACCGTTGCAGCTGAGTCTCCTTCACAGGCTATAATAGAGATTTCTCCAATACTGCCATCAGCATATCCTTTTTTCCATGGAGCATCGTCTTCTTTATCTAAAATGCCATCGCCATCAGTATCTTCTTTGGTAGGATCTGATTTTGCATTATAGACAGTGATTTTTGTTTTTCCTGTATATGTATCAGCTGGAGCACCATGTAATATCAATTGAGCTTTAATTAATGCAGAAAGATCAATTTCCTCTGTCTCACCTAATTCATAAGCAGTTGATAATCCATCGCCATCTTGATCTGCTTCGTCAGTAAGTTTAACGTATTTGTATCCATGCTTTAAAATTGCCCAAGTACCATTGGAAGTCTGCTCTCCGATTAAGTCTGCTAATGCAAGTAAAGAAGAACTAAAGGAGCTGTTGCTAATATTAGCAAAAATACCACCAGTTGCCTCGTATAAAGGACTATAGGTACTCTGATAGCTTGTACTAGTAACAACAGATGTATTAATTCCATCTTTGGTTAACAATGCAATTTCTTCATCCATTGAACCAATACCATAATCATTAGCATTTTTATAATTTGTATCGGTTATCAAAATAATAAACTTACTAGAGTTTGTTCTCCAGTTAAGTCTTCTTGCGGTTTCGAGTGCATCAATGTCGCATTCAGGAGTATCTCCTCCGCCGGAAGCAGAAAGAGTTTTTACTTTTGCAATAAAACCGTTAACATCAGAGAACCAATTGGAAGAACCGTTCTTGATTACTTTAGTGGTACCAGGACCATCTTCCTCCAAATCTTTGAAATCAATCAAAGCATAGTTTACTTTTACATTATAATTTTCAGCTAATGTAGTGGCAAAAGAAGTAACATTAGTAACTACATTGTTAATTGTTGAAGACATAGAGCCAGTGGTATCAATTGCAAACACAATATCTGCCTGTCCATTTACAGTTGAAGATAATAATGCTGCATTCATAGTGTTGAGTGTAGCAAGACTTTCCTCATCAATCTCTGCATCGAATGAATCAACTTCTGTTAATACAGTATCAATTTCGTCAATTTCTTCATCTAATGAATATGAAGAAATTGACAGGTCATAAGAAGAGTCATCGGATTCTATGTCTGTTGTGGCTTCGTCAGCAGTTTCAATAGCCTCTGACTCCGTTGTTTCAATAGCCTCTGACTCTGTTGTTTCAATAGTCTCTGACTCCGTTGTTTCTAAAGGAACTTCAACTAAAATAGTGTTAGCATCTTCATTATCTGGATAGTCGGAGAAGTCTTCTTCAACAGACATTGCCATAGCAACCGGCTCAAGACTTGTATCAATATCAAGTGATGATAAGAATTCATCAATATCAAGTACAAAATATGTTCCATTTGCATCAATGATTGCAGATAATACAGAACCAGAAAGTGTAGATTCGATCGGAGTATAATTGCCATCATCATCTAGTTTGACAATAATAAGCGAATCAATAGCGCCTTCGTAAGAGGATAAATCAAAATCAAGTGTTAATCCTGAAACATATGAAATGTCACCATCTATGTAAAGTGGTTTACCAATGATTGCTCTATTATCTTCTACTGCAGTATCAGTAGCTGAAGATAAAAATACATGTTCTGATAATTCACCAGATACATCTCCATGAAGACTAGGTTTCGCAACATTTTCAGAATCAATTAAAATGTCACTGATGGCCTTTTCATCTAATGTTTGTGAAATTTCAATCTCGCTATCATTGTGAACGCCATCAGAACTTGCTTTGTTTGGATCCAGTCCGTGATCGATTTCAAATTTATCAGTCAGGGTATCACTATCTGTATCAGGATTTAATGGATCTGTTTTATAGGAGAAAATTTCGTCGTAATCATTTAATCCATCATCGTCTGTATCTGTAGCAAAAGGATCAGTGTGGTGTACTGATGCCTCATCGATATCGGTGATACCATCCCCATCGGTATCGATAGCTTCGTCATAAGAATTAGGTGTAAGTGGATTCGTTCCAAGCAAAATTTCTTCGAAGTCAGATAATCCATCGTCATCCGTATCCGGATTCAATGGATCGGTTCCAAAATCTACTTCATCTACATCTAATAAACCATCCCTATCGGAATCAAGAGTTTCATCAATCGGATCGGTCAGATCAGTCGGATCAGTCGGGTCGGTCGGGTCAGTCGGATCAGTCGGATCGGTCGGATCAGTCGGGTCAGTCGGATCAGTAGCCTTTGCCTTAACGTTGATGGTATACCTAGTGGTAGTCTTAGTCACCTTCGGGAAAAACTTTTGGATAAGTTTACCGATTAATGTTTTTGCAGGTTTAACCTTAACTTTATTTGTTACAGTTACAGTAATTGTTGCTGTGCCTTCTTTCTTTCCAGTAACAATTCCTTTTTTAGAAATATCTGCTACTTTTTTATTTGAGGATTTATATGTAACTTTATCTCCTGTAGCAGTTAATGTGAGCGTTTCACCAACAGTAATATCGTAAGAAGTACCTGTGGTGTCAGCTTTTTTAGAAGCTGCATAAACTTTAGCACTAGAGCTTGGAACGATCATAGTCATTACCAAAACCCAAGTCAGTACAATACTAAGAATGCGCTTCCAAGAGTTCTTTTTCTTCATTTACACTTCTTTGGTTTGTGAAATTAGTAAAACGATTAACATTTCTCATTATGATTTAGTATTTCACGAAGGCAAGAAAGACAAATCAATAACTTCGAAAAGGTTAAGTAAAGTTTAGCATATATGCTGATTGTTTACAATTAGGATGGTGCGTAGAAAAGGCTATTCTAAACGTTTTTTTGTATTTTAGAGAAGGAAAAATAAATTTAGAATCGTAGTGCTTAATCGTGTGCACCACTTACATCCGAGAATACGATCAGATGGCTACTGACTCAGGTTAGGGCTACCGAATAACTTCAGGCCGCTGGGTGGGCAGAATGGCATCATGCTAGAGCAGATTTGTACCATTGATAAGAGTCGTGTAATCGAATATCTGGACAAGGTGAATTTTAAGCAGATGGCAGCGGTGGAAGTAACTCCAGAGCAGATTGCTCGGGAACAAGCTGCTGTGGATCGGCATAAGCAGCATTTACAAAACCGGAAGAAGAAAAAGAGGGAACAGAAAAGGATGGAAACAACCTTTCAGAATCTGGATCAGGATGATCAGTTTTTTCTTCTTTGCCGGCTATAGGTTAGATGGATATCATTGAGTTTTATGAGGATGCTATTATATTAAAGAAAATTATGAGTATAAAGAGAATTGTACATCACTTACCAATAGAATAGGAAAAGTGAGTTGCTAAAAGTATGGTTAAATTCATGAAAAAATAATGACAAGGGCGGCTTGTTATATGTTATTTGCATATGTGTATTATGATACAATTAATATAAGGGGGGTATACGTTGTGATGAAAACTAGTAATAAACAGACAACCGTAAATAGTAAATTTTTTACTAACGTTATTGTTTAGAACATCTTTTTTTAAAAGAATGAAAAAAGAAGAAATCCTTGCATTTTTAATACCTTATATTGATGGATATGGGAATCCTTTTCCAACATCAAGAGATGGAGTAAACACAAAAGTGAAAATGCTTAAAGAAGGAATATTAGGTGGACAAATACAGAACGTCGCATCACAGGGATTTTCATTAAATGGCTTGCATTCTCAGAGTATAACATTTCCTTATTACTATGAGCAACTAAGCAATTTGACCGAATATTAAAAATAGAATACGACAAACATCAGAATGTATTGAAAGATGATTCATGGGAATCTTGGGATTTAGAAGATTCCAATATTGAAAGTGAGTCATTAAGGAAGAGTCTTCAGGATATACTTACGCTTCCACTATTACGTTTTAGTCGCAAACATGAAGTATATGACAAAGATAAAAAGACTTTACTGGAACATTTAAATCATTACAGTCGAGTAAACTCTACTGTAAAGGGTGCAGTCAATCACCCTATGATGTAACGCCACTTTAGGTAGTAATACCTATTGGGGTTAAAGGTCGGAGGAGTAACATCGGTTACGACGACTGGGCAGTTACAAGCCCACTTCCTTTAGGTGGTGGGTAGTTGACATACTCTAGATTTCGTTTTTTACTTGATTTTTTTGAAAAAACCTCATATATTGATAGTGAAAAGATAAATCTTTTGAGAGGCTCACCCGGATAGCACCTCTTTCCCTAGTGGGGGACGTAAAATATACCATGAATGCTCGGCAATAGGTGATATGTTGTCAGCTATCCATTTTCTGATAAAGAGAGGCAGATAATATCTCTATGGAAATTGTAAAAAGCTTCAATAATCAATTGATCAATTAAATATAATTTTAGCACAGCGTCTGAAGACCGAAATCTTCAGGCGTTTTCTTTTGGAGGAAAACCAATGAACAAGGAAGAAAATATCCAAGTTATGACCGCTTCTGAGCTGCGCACACAGTTGCAGTCCCTGGGTGATCATGTTATCCTCACGATTATTTTAGAAGGGGATGATGAATGCTCGATAAGAAGATGAGCCAAGTGATTAATTAATATTATCAAGTTATGTAAACTAAATTATATTGTGAGGGTATAAATGCTGTGATAAAATATAATTGTGTGTGGAATAGAAATAGTACCTGTTTAGGTATTAAAATGGAAAAGTAAATATATAGGTGGTTTAAAAAAGATATTATACGAGAGGTATCCATATGAAACCGACAGTAGTGTTTATTGCAACTTATGATACTAAAGGTAACGAGGCTGATACAATTAAAAAACGTATTGAAGCTTATGGAGCAAGTTGTTTAACAATCGATGCAGGTGTAGGTGGTGAACCTACTGCCGTACCGGACGTGACTTTAGAAGATTTGTGTGCAGGTTCCTCTACAGATTCTAAATCAATTCATGCAATGTCTAGAGGAGAAGCTGTGGGTATTTCTTCTAATCTTGTTAAAACGTATGTTCAAAAGCTATATGCTCAGGGAAAGTGTGATGCATTGATTAGCATTGGTGGTGCAGGAGGTACTCAGATTGGTACAGAAGCCATGCGAAGCCTGCCGCTAGGACTTCCAAAGCTTATGATGAGTACATTGGCTTCAGGTAATATGCGTTGGTACATAGAGGATAGTGATATTTCCATGTTTCCATCCATTACCGATGTGGCCGGAATCAACTGTATGACTCAAATGATATTTGACCGATTTGCTGCAGAGGCGGCTATGGCAGCAAAATGGTATTATGAACGGTTTCACCTTCATAAGGAACGTATGCTTGATAAAAGTGTATCACGTATTGGACAGACTATGTATGGAACCACAACAAAAGGTGTTACTTATGCAAAAGAGGAATTAGAGCGACGTGGTTATGAAACATTAGTATTTCACGCATCAGGTGCCGGTGGGCGTGCTATGGAAAATCTGGTGACACAGGGTGTAATACACGGAGTACTTGATATGACTATGGCAGAAATTAGTGCACATATCGTAGGTGGATTGCATGATGCAGGTCCCGGTCGATTGGATGCAATTGCTAAGTCCGGTATCCCTTATGTTATGGTGCCCGGCGCTGCGGATACTGTAGTTTTGCCTCCTCTTAAAGATTTGCCCGATAAGTTTAGAGAGGGACGTATTCTTAATAAACATAATCCTACTATGACTACTATGCGAACTAATGTGGAGGAGTGCAGACAAATTGGTGAATTTATGGTACAAAAGCTTAAGGATGCCTGTGGTCCTGTGAAGATATTTATTCCCTGCGGTGGCCTTAGCAGTATAGATAAACCGGGAGAAGTATTCTATCTGCCGGAAGCTAACGAAATGCTTTTTACTACTTTAAAGGAGGGCTTTAAAGGAACGAAGGTAGAGGTTATAGAAGATAAACGTCATCTGTATGACAAAGGCTTCGGTGAAGATGCCGCAGCTATGATGGATGAGCTTATGAAGTCTGTTTGTATCTGATATAAATTTAAAAATGTAATGTGAGGAGAATGAAATATGGCTAAGAAATATACTCGTGAAGAAGTTATTAAATACTTAAATGACATAAGGGCACGGGGTGAAAGAATTATAGTGGCAGGTGCCGGAAGTGGTTTGACAGGAAAAGTGATTGAGGCAGGTGGAGCACACATGCTGATGGTATTTAACAGTGGAAAATACCGCATGGCAGGTCATGGAAGCTTAAGTGGTTGGCTGGCATTTGGTAATGCTAATGAAGTAGCATTATCCATGGGAGCTAATGAGGTTCTTCCTGTAGTGAAGGATATTCCTGTTATATGTTCCTGTTTTGGACAGGATGTAACCCGTGAGATATCCACTCATCTTGACCGTGTAATGATGGAGAATTTTAGCGGTATTAACAATTTTCCTACAATCGGAATGATTGATGGTAACTTTCGTGATCAGCTTGAGTTAACAGGTCTTGGCTTCCAGAAGGAAGTGGATATGGTTCGTATAGCTCGTGAAAAGAATATTTTTACTATTGTGTATGTATTCAATGCGCTTGAATCTGCAGCCATGGCAGAAGCCGGTGCAGATGCTATTATTTCCCATGTGGGTCTTACTGCCGGAGGTATGATTGGTACTAAGAAGACCTTGACCATGGAGGAATCTGCTGATTTGACCCGTGAAATTATTAAAGCAGGTAAGGAAAAAAGAGATGATGTAATATATTTGGCACATGGTGGTCCTTTGGCAGCACCTGAGGATCTTTCTGAGTTTATAAAGCTATTGCCTGAGATTGATGGATTTGTTGGTGCCTCCAGTATGGAAAGAATTCCTACCGAGGATGCAATCGTAAGGACAGTAGAGAAATTTAGAAATGTAAAATAATTATCTATTTTTAATATAGTTCCTTAATATAGGAGTCTGATTAGTTAAGGTCGGACTCCTATTTAATTTAATGATAAATATAATGGAAAAGCAGTATAATAGAAACAATTTTAAAAATAAGTATTGAAATTCTTGGACAAATATGATAAATTTACGCTTGTGAAAACGCATAAGTATTGTAAAAAAGTCACAAAAGGTATAAAAAATAACTTATTTATCACATATGCGTTTAGATATTATTTTAATATCACAAATCTATTTAAATGTGTCAGGATGATGCATTATCATTATCAATTTTGATTTTGTAAGAGGGAACGATCAAAATCATGTCTATTAGGAGGAAGTATGGATTCGATAGGGAGTATTATTTATGAGGGGAAAGACCGTCGATTTATAAGGAGGATGGTCGATAATTATTTCTATTTAAACGAGGAAGATTGTAGGAGGGATAAGAACTTTCTTGTTTTTGTGGAAGAGCACATCTATTACACAGTTGATTATTGTATAGGACGCGTATCTGTAACAGGTCATGTGGAAGATTCAATGGTTGAAGAAATGAAAAATGTCGCGAAATATTTAGAGATATTATATGAAGGTGATAACGGACGTTTTTCTAATGAAATTAACAAAGGATTATTTAAGTATCTTTTAGAGTGTTATTGTGTAAATAACATAGATAAGGTTGCAGAATTATATATTGAGAGTGAGATTTTATATGTTCTTAGTTTACTGTTATCTCAATATTCAAATGAAATATATAAACCGGAGTTAATTACTAAATATACCAAAAGGCTTTCTAATGAACTAAATGCTAAGCTTATTCATATTATGGTATGCAAGATTTGTCCTAACATTAAGTATATAAACAGAATTGAGATTGATAATGCAGTACCTAAAATGATATATTATGGTGTTCTTACAGGTTATTATAAAAATAATTCTGAGGAGCTGTATAATCGTCTTAAGGATTTATGTTCTATAGAAGCAAATGTAGAGGTACCAATTCAAAATCATAATAATCCAATACGTGTTGTTGTAGATTTGGTTAAGAATAATTTATTAAGAAGAGACATTTTTATAGATCAAATTTGCGATGATTTAGAGTATCAATTAATATATACTCCGGAACGTGTAAACTATATTAATTTGCCAATGGAATATTTTTTGTATGCTAAAAGAAAAGAAATAATAGAAAATGCAAAAAAATATGGTGGTTATGATTTTTATGAAAGGGTATATAATGAAGTCTTTTTGAAGGATATGAGAAATATGTGCATGTATCCTGTTCGTGAAATTCTTACAGATGATTACTTTATTAGGATTCATTGTGAAAATAAAAAAAAGAACATGATTCGATAGCAATATCACCGTGAAGGGATTATTTGTTCTGTTACTGGTTAGGGTCTAATAGTAACAATAGATGTTATTCATTACTCTTGATAACGGTAATTTACGATAGTATAATTATTTTGTTAATCCCCTTCTTAGTTGGCAAATCACTAAGATGCGCAGATGAATGTGTCGTACTAAAGTACGATGCATATTATGGTCAAATATGCCAAGTCGTATTTGAAATTGTATCTTATTTTGGAGATAAAATGAATTATATTGTTCTTGATTTAGAATGGAATCAATCAACAGACAGATTTAACAGAGAATGTGGCTTGCCATTTGAGATTCTGGAGATTGGTGCAGTAAAACTGAATAAAAAAATGAAGATGGTTGATAAATTTGATGAATTAATAAAACCTCAGATTTATCGAACAATTCACTATATTACAACCAAGATAATTCATATGGATAAGGAAGAACTGGACAAGGGAAGACCATTTCCGGAGGTTATGAACGATTTCTTAAAATGGTGTGGTAAAGATTATGTTTTCTGTATATGGGGAACTATAGATTTAACAGAACTTCAGAGAAATATGTGTTACTACGGAATGGACGAATTAACAAAGGGTCCTTTGATGTATTTCGATATCCAGAAGTTTTTCAGTATGACCTATGAGGATGGCAAAATACGAAGAGCACTTGAATGGGCTGTAGATTATTTAAAAATAGAAAAGGATATTCCTTTTCATAGGGCTTATTCTGATGCATATTATACATCTAAGGTTTTTCAGATAATTGATTCCTTTAAACCGGATATTGAAAGATATGTTTCCTATGATGTATTTATGGTTCCTCAGAGTAAAAAGGAAGAGGTTCATGTTAATTTTAAAACATATTCAAAATATATATCCAGAGAGTTTCCTGATAAGAATACAGCCATTGAGGATAAGGATGTAAGTTCAACAAAATGCTACTTGTGTAGTAGGAATGCCAAAAAAAAGATAAAATGGTTTTCAGTTAACGGTAAACATTATTTTTGTCTTGCGGAATGTAAAAAGCATGGATATCTTAAGGGAAAAGTCAGAATGAAAAAAGCCGATGACGGCGGAATATATGTTATTAAAACATTAAAGCTGGTATCAGAGGACGTGGCAAAAGAGATAGAGGAAAAACAGGAAAAACTTCGTATACAGAGAATGGAAAAAAGACATTCAAAAAAAGAAAAGATCGATTGATGATCTTTTCTTTTTTTAAAAATCATTATTGTTCTTTCTGTTTTTTAGATTTTTGATTTTTAGCTTTCTTCTTCGATGAAGTGAATGTGTATATCTATTATAGATTGATTTCCAAAAGATAAACAGAAGTATTGCTACAAGGATAATTGAAATAATAATAATTATAAGTTTAATATTTATAAATACTACTTTTTTATCTTTTTTTAAACTTTTTGGTATTTCTGATTTATCTGAATTTCTTACTATATTGGCAAATTCGAAGGTTGATTCACTATCAAGAGCATAATCAAGAGTGGTTGAACCAACATGATTATCTGAGTAGTAGTAGTCAAGGGTTGCTACAGAGGAACCGGAGTCTTCAGAATAATTGATTTGCACTGTAGCATCCTCAAAAACAGCATTTTTAGGAAGAATAACATATCCGTTTTCATTTAATGTTAAGGTTGGTTTACTGCTACCCATAATATCTATATTTGTATTAAAGAAGGTAGAGGAATTCATTGTATATCGTGTTTCATTTTCTTTTATGTTAAATCTGTCAAAGCTTTCAAAGCCATAATCGAAAAGTTTTTGAGTATCAAGAAACTGATCCGGGCTTTCTTCCTTCATTATTATACAAATAAGTCTGACACCATTTCTTTCAGCACAGCTTACCAGGGTTTGACGAGCTTCCGTTGTATATCCTGTTTTACCGCCAACGAAACCATCATATTCGTACCTAAATCCATGTATCATAAGATGGTGATTATCAAGAGGTCTTTCCTGAGACTGAATGTTAGTTGCGGGAATTGTATAGGAACGAGTTCCTGAAATATTAGCAAATGCTTCGTTTTTAAAACATTCTCTGGCAATAAGTGATAAATCGTAGGCGCTTGTATAATGGTCTTTATCAGGTAAACCATTTGCATTAATAAAATGAGTATTCTCGCAGCCCAGTGATTTTGCACGGGAATTCATCATATCAACGAATCCACTTAGAGATCCTCCTATGTGCTCTGCAAGTGCATAGGCAACCTCATTGGCAGAACCAAGTAGCAGACCATAAAGACATTGCTCCACAGTAAGTTGTTCACCAACATCTATACCAATTCTACTGGAATCCGAATCAACATTGAAAATCGCATCATGGGAAAAAGTAACAATTTCATCCATTGATGTGTTTTCTATAGTTAGTAGAGCTGTCATGATTTTGGTTGTACTGGCCGGATAAAGTTCCTCGTGGATATTCTTCTCATAGAGAATAGTGCCTGTATCAACATCAACAAGAATAGCGGATTCGCAACCAAGAATGGGTCCCTGTGGCCAATTGTTCCATTCATTACTTTCAACCCTCATAAGCTTACGTTCTTCAGCTTCCTGCTTTTTTTCTTCAGTGGGTACAGTATTTACGGCATATATGACTTTTGTATCACAAAAAATGATAGAAATAATTGTAAGAAATAATATTATAAATTTCTTATTCAAAATATAACCTCATAATTTCACACTTCTTAGAAATACTATGTACAGTATTTATTATAAATCCTTTTAAGCAACAATATTATAATACAATACTTTTGAGGTAAATAAAAACAAATTTTCTGTGAAATGAAAGTAAGTAGAAATAATTAAGAAATATGGAGATTAATAATCAAAATAGAATATAAAAAATCGAAAAAAGATGATATACTGATAAAGATTTGCCACTATTTGGAGGCGGGTTAAAGTCTGGTCAGTGTTGAATATAATGTTACAGTTCACTGGTCTGTCAAAGCATTTGCTGCTGCCGTAAGAACATGAATTGATAGTAGAAATTTTTGCTCTGTTACCGGTCAGGGACTAAACAGTAACAATATAATAGGAGATAAAGAATATGCGATTAAGAAATATTACCGGTTCAAGAGAGGTAATTGCTGAAAACAAATATGTTATTCATGAACCTGAGAATATGAAGGGATTATTTAGGGAAAATGTATTTAAAAACAATAATCCCATACATATAGAGATTGGAATGGGGAAGGGTAAGTTCATTACTACTTTGGCAAAGAATAATCCAAGCATTAATTATATAGGAATAGAAAAATATTCAAGTGTACTTATACGAGCTATTCAAAAGATGGAGGAGGAGGAGCTTCCTAATCTGTTATTTATAAGAATGGATGCTGAGGATATTGATAAAGTTTTTGATATAGAAGAAATAGATAAAATATATCTGAATTTTTCCGATCCCTGGCCAAAGGACAGGCATGCAAAAAGAAGGTTGCCATCACACTATTTTCTTGAAAAATATAACAGGATTTTAAAAAGAGATGGTGTAATCGAGTTTAAAACTGATAATAGACCATTATTTGATTTTGCCATGGAAGAAATAGAGGTGGCAGGATGGAAGCTTATACAAAGTACATATGATTTGCATAATAATGATGAAATGATGGTGGGAAATGTAATGACGGAATATGAAGAAAAGTTCTCATCAATGGGTAATCCAATATGTAAATACATAATAAATAGATAAATTTATACATTCACAAAGTGGTTATCGAGTAGGTGTCAGCCTACTCGATTATTTTTTTTACCAAGAATAAAGGGAAAGAATTTATTTATTATAATTATTGTTAGGGTAACATATATTAATATTGTTAGGGCGATGATTCCGTAACATATATATCCTCGTGCTCTGGTAAGATATTGGTTCACATACATAGAAAGCTTAAGACCTAAGGTTAATACAGCAGAATTGTTATGTACTGCCATAAAAATTAAGGAGTTCATTCCATAGAAGGTAAGAATGGGAAATTTATATTTTCCCGATTCAGAAAAAGGTTTGGATATCAACTTACACAACATTATTATAAATAAAGAACCAAAAGTTGCGTGCAAATAATAAAATAGATAATTATTCATAACCAACGAACGAAAATCCACCGGTTGATTTATATTACATAGAATAATGTTAATAACAAGAGAAACAATGGTAATACATAATTCTATAAAAATTGATTTTTTAGCATTGTTTTCAATAAATCTTATACCATTGTAGCAGTAATATCCAATTGCTATAAAAGATGAGGCAAACAAAGGTCGAATTAATGTTATACATAATTCCTTAAGTCTTTCATATACAGGCAGAGAGTCAGGAATTAGTGATATAAGGCAATTACAAACAATAGCAAACAGTGTTATAAGCAGAATAAAAATCAAAGACTTTGATGATTTATACTTTTTCATTATGAAAATGAAAATAACCTCTCCTGCAAATAAAGCAGGTAAGAACCATAGTACATTCATTCCATACATGCCGACTATATACCATAGCTGAACAAAGAAGGTTTTAAGAGGAATGACTTTTGTAAAAATCATATTATATAAGACTATGGCAATATAAATAAGGCTGAACCAAAGGTATGGTATCATAATAGATTGAAAACGCCTTTTAACTATTACCTTAAAATCCTTATCATAATCGTGCTTTATATTAATTAACATTCCGGAAATAATAAAGAACAGTGCCATATGAAATGAAAAAATCCAGGTACACATAGGAAGAATATATGGGGATAAAGAAAAAATAGTGTTACCCTGAAGATGTCCAAGCATGACTAAAATGACACCAATGCCTTTTGCCAAGTCTAAATATATAATTCTTTTATTGTTCATATGAATGCTCCATTAATAATCATAAACATATTTGAATTAGAATATTGATAAGAAAAAATTGTTTACACTAAGTAGAAAACCGGTAACAATAGTATATCTATTAACAGTTGAAAAATCAATTTATATATACTAATATAGATATATTCACATATAAGATAACTATTACAATTTAAGAGGTGTATATGTTATACCAAATTATAAGTTTATTATGTTTTGAAGCATTATATTATCTGGTGCTGTGTACTTTGTTATTTCCCAATTACAGAAAATACTATGTACCTGCCAAAATGATTTGTTCTACAGGCTTTTTGGTAGTTGCAGTCCTTATGACCTATAAATCAGGTAATTATAGTAGGGCATTGATTTTAGCACCAATATTTATTTTGTGTTACTTAGGTGATTTGTTTTTAGGCTTTAAGCATAAGGAAAATGCCAGTAAGATATTTTTGATCCTTGGAACAATATCCTTTTTGTTGGCACATACATACTTTGCAATATTGTTTATAAGGTCAGATGGTATAAAGTTTTATGATTTAATTGCTCCAATATTATCAGTGGTATTTGTGTATATCACGTCAAAAAAAGACGAGTACAATCTTGGTAAATTTCTTCCAATGGCGGCTGTATATGGATGTGTTCTATCCTTACTAACCTTTAAGTCAATAACACATGTCTTAAAAACAGGACTTACCAGTGATATTTTTATTGCCGTAGGAGCAATATTTTTCCTTGTATCTGATGTATTTGTTTATATATTGTATTTTAGAAGAACAAGACCCTGGCCAATACATGGTTTGAACCTGGCAACATATTATTTCGCAATGGTTTGTTTTGCATTTAGTATTTATTATTGACGGGAGGAATATATGACTTCAGAGGAAGAAATTGAAGAAGTAATTAGAATGCTTGATGAGAAAACAAAGTCAGGTGTTAGCAGAATTGGAATTCATCGTGTAGAAACAGAACGAGAGGACTTTGTAAAAGAGGTACATCATCATGGCAGATGTGATATTGGAAGTCCCTTTGCAAATGGAACAATTAAGAATTTTTGTGAATAAAAAAGTGCTTCATACGAAGCACTTTTTTATTCAAAATTGGAATCATCCTCTTCATAATCTAAAATGTCCGAAGCTGAAGAATTACCTGATTCGTCTGATTGTATGCAGGTTTCATATATTGAAACATGATCATAAATACATCTCCAGGAGCTGGAGGAATTACCGGTTACACAGATATAACCATGTCCGTTTGCATCCTCTGCGTAGCTGGCTGCACAGTTACCTGACTGAATAACATATCCTGTTTTAGCACACATTACATATTTTCCTACACTCTTATCTTCAATTCGTCGTAAGAACCAGTTAGAAATCGTAATACCTTCAGGATGCTGTTCAGTACAGCTTGTTGTATAGGTATGTGCACTCATGACTTTTCTGCATATATCATTATCAATTGCTGCGTTAATAATCATTGCCATATCATATACAGTACTGTAATGATTCTCATCATAGATACCTACACAGTTGGTAAAATGAGTTGTTTCCGATAAACCAAGCTGATCAATTTTATCATTGAGCATTTGAATAAAGGCTTCTTCTGAGCCTGCAACATAATTGGCAAGGGCTATTGCAGCGTCACCACCGGAAGGAAGAATTGTTCCATACATAAGATCCCAAATAGAAACAACCTCATTTTCAGAAAAACCAACAGCAGATAAATCGTTAGAGTAGCTGTAATCAGTATATTCCAGAGTAATTGTTACTGTATCATCGAAATTCTCTACATTTTCGGCAGCAACCAAAACTGTAAGAATCTTAGTCATGGAAGCGGGATTAATTCGTGTTTTTGCACTTCTTTGTGCAAGAATCTTTCTTGAATCGTTATCAATTAAAATACCGTAGGAGCTGACTACCTCTGCAGGAAGTGAGCCTGTATTTTCGTCAGATTCTGCGGAATATACAATTGGTTCGGGCTCTTGTATATCGGTAGGTATAGGAGTAGGTGTAGGAGTTACTTCTTCTACTTCATATGCCTCATCATTAACATTTGAAGCATTGGCAAGCTGGTCATTTTTTTTGTTTACAGCTTTTACTATACCGGAAATTATCAGTACAAATACAAGAATTATTGCTATAAGTGGCACAAAAAGACGAAGTGCAAGCTTAAAATACCAACGTCTTTTTCGCCGTTTTTTTATTTCACGAATTTTTTCAGCCTGTTTTCGTTTTCTGATACGTTCGTTCTCAAAATTATTGTAATCCATATATATAATCCTTAATGTAATATTATGATGTTGGGGTCAAAAGGTATTTTGCCCCCAACGATACCGGATTTCTCCGCTCTACGAGCTCTCGAAATCCTCAAAACATTCAAAATCCGCTCATTTTTCTGCAAAAAATGGCTACTTTTTCATGTTTTGCGGGTCAATAAGCTACATCATGCATTACGTGCGAGCACGATGCATTTGTAACTTTTGACCCTTGTCTTATTATACAATAATACATGAATTGCTCCATTGCTTTGCAATTTTCGCAATTCTCAAAACACCTCGAATCCGTCATATTTGCGAGCAAAAAGTTAATAATCCTTGGATAGTAATAGCAAATATGCTACTTCTCGGTGTTTTGCGGGTCAATAAGCTACATCATGCATTACGTGCGAGCACGATGCATTTGTAGCTTTTGACCCTTGTCTTATCATATTATATAATAATAGTTGTGTAAGCTTGAAACCATGACTTTAGTATCATATCATAAATTTATAAGACATGGTATTAAAACATATCAAAAAGCTGTTTCTGTTCACAATAAAATCATAAATTAGGATAAAGGTTATCAGGTGAAAAATGGAAATAATATTTGAAGATGAATCAATTATTGTTGTAAAAAAAGACAGTGGAGAAGCTACACAAACGGCAAATATTGCTCAAAAGGATCTTGTAAGTACACTAAAAAAGCATATAAGTGAAGAAAGAAAAATAAAAAATCCATATATCGGGGTTGTTCATCGTCTTGATCAGCCTGTAAAGGGACTTTTGGTATTTGCTCTTAATGAAAAATCAGCAGCAGAGTTATCAAGACAGGTAAATTGTGGAGAACTTAAGAAATATTATTATGCTGTTGTGGAAAACATTCCAAATGATAGCGGTGAGTTAATTGACTATATGTATAAGGATGCAAAACAGTCAAAATCAATTATAACTGATAAAAGCAATCCTAAGGGTAAATGTGCAAGGTTAAAATATAAAGTAATTACTTCTGATACGGAGAAAAATGTGTCAACACTTGATATTGAGCTGATAACAGGGAGGTTTCATCAAATTAGGGCTCAGTTAAGTAATATGGGCTGTCCTATAGTGGGTGATACAAAATATGGAAGTATAATTCATGAAAAATCAGGAATAAAATTGTGCGCTTACAGATTACAATTCAAACATCCAAAAACCGGCAAAAAAATGGAATATCAATTAAAAGATATAATATAGATAAAGCCCTGTGTTCCTTGACAAAACAGGCTAAATAAAATAGGATTATAAAGGTTCGTTTTTTATTAAAGGAGATGAAAAAATGGCAGAGAAAAAGCTTGTTGAAGCAATTACATCTATGGAGGATGATTTTGCTCAATGGTATACGGATGTAGTAAAGAAGGCAGAATTACTGGATTATACCAGTATTAAGGGCTGTATGGTATTTAAGCCGGCAGGATATGCTATTTGGGAGCTTATCCAGAAACAGATGGATGAGAGATTTAAGGCAACCGGTGTACAGAATGTATATTTACCAATGTTTATTCCCGAAAGCCTGCTTAATAAGGAAAAAGATCATGTAGAAGGCTTTGCACCGGAGGTGGCATGGGTAACACATGGTGGTATGCAGCCTTTGCAGGAAAGACTTTGTGTTCGTCCGACATCAGAGACTTTATTCTGTGATTATTATAAGAATACGGTTCAGTCCTACAGAGATCTTCCTCAGGTATGTAATCAGTGGTGTTCTGTAGTTAGATGGGAGAAGGAAACCCGTCCTTTCCTAAGAAGCAGGGAGTTTTTGTGGCAGGAAGGACATACTGCTCATGCAACTGCTGAGGATGCGGAGAACAGAACAATACAGATGCTTAATGTATATGCTGATTTTTGCGAACAGGTTCTTGCAATTCCTGTAATTAAAGGTCGTAAAACTGATAAAGAAAAATTTGCCGGAGCAGAAGCTACATATACTATTGAAGCTTTAATGCATGATGGAAAGGCACTTCAGTCCGGTACATCACATAATTTTGGTGATGGCTTTGCGAAGGCTTTTGATATACAGTATACAGATAAGGATAATAAGCTTAAATATGTTCATCAGACTTCCTGGGGAACAACAACACGTTTGATAGGTGCTGTAATAATGGTTCATGGTGATAATTCAGGTCTGGTTCTTCCTCCTAGAATTGCACCTGTTCAGGTATGTATTATTCCTATACAGCAGAAAAAGGAAGGTGTGCTTGATAAGGCTTATGAGCTCGAAAAGAGACTTTCTGATTTTAGAGTTAAGGTTGATGACACAGATAAGACTCCGGGCTGGAAGTTCTCAGAGCAGGAAATGAGGGGTATTCCTATTCGAGTAGAAATAGGTCCTAAGGATATTGAAGCAGGAAAATGTGTAATATGTCGTCGTGATACAAGAGAAAAGATAGAAGCTTCTCTTGATGATATAGAGAACGCAGTTAAGGATGTCCTTGAAAAAATGCAGTCAGAAATGCTTGAAAGAGCACGTGAGCATAGAGAAAAGCATACCTTTGTAGCAAGAAATATGGAGGAATTCAGACGATTATTCGCTGAAGAATCCGGATTTGTTAAGGCTATGTGGTGTGGTGAACAGTCATGTGAGGACATGATTAAGGAAGAAATGGCAGTTACAAGTCGTTGTATGCCATTTGAGCAGGAGGATTTGGCTCCAACATGTGTATGTTGTGGAAAGCCTGCAAAATCAATGGTTTATTGGGGACGAGCATATTAAAAATTAAGAGAGAAGGTATTGGCAATGAATATTTTAGTAATTAATTGTGGAAGTTCTTCTTTGAAGTATCAGTTGATTAATTCTGATTCAGAAGAAGTATTGGCAAAAGGTCTTTGTGAAAGAATCGGTATTGAAGGTGGAGTGCTTACACATCAGCCCTCAGGCAAGGACAAAATTAAAACAGAGGTAGATATGCCTAATCATACAGTAGCTGTTAAGCTTGTAATTGACAGCCTTGTAGATAAGGAAAATGGCGTAATAAGCTCACTTGATGAGATTGACGCAATTGGTCACAGAATTGTTCACGGTGGTGAAAGCTTTTCAGAGGCTACACTTATTAATGATGATGTTATTAAGGCTATTGAAGAGTGTAATGATTTGGCTCCTCTTCATAATCCTGCAAACCTTATTGGTATTCGTTCCTGCAAGGAGATTATGCCTAATGTACCAATGGTTGCTGTATTTGATACGGCATTTCATCAGACAATGCCTAAAAAGGCATATTTATATGGTATTCCTTATGAATACTATAAAAAACATAAGGTTAGAAGATACGGCTTCCATGGAACAAGTCATGAATTTGTTTCAAAGAGAGCTGCCGAGTTTTTAGGTAAGGACATTAATAACTTCAAGGTTATTGTATGTCACCTTGGAAATGGTGCAAGTATCAGTGCGGTACTGAATGGCAAATGTCAGGATACAAGTATGGGACTTACTCCTCTTGAAGGCTTGTTTATGGGTACAAGAAGTGGTGACCTTGATCCTGCGATTCTTCAGTTCATCAGTAACAAGGAGAATATTTCAATAGACGAGGTTACAACAATTCTTAATAAGAAGTCAGGTGTGCTTGGTTTGTCAGAGGTATCAAGTGACTTTAGAGATTTAGGAGAAGCTGCTGCCAATGGAAACGATCAGGCAAAGGTTACCCTTGAAGCCTATGCATACAGGGTTGCAAAATATATCGGTTCTTATGTTGCTGCAATGAATGGTGTAGATGCAATAGTCTTTACAGCAGGTGTTGGTGAAAACAATAAAGAAGTTCGTCAGATGATTGGTGAATATTTAGGATATTTAGGAACAGGAGTCGATCCTAAAAAGAACGATGTAAGAGGCGAGGAGGTAATTATATCTCCTGATAATGCAAAGGTAGATGTAGTAATTATTCCTACAAATGAAGAGCTTGCCATTGCAAGAGAAACTGTTAAGTTAGTAAAATAAGGCGTATTTGAATTAACTGATTAACTGATTTATGAAATATAAAGAAGAGGTATCCCGTATGCAAATAATACTTCCGGATAAGGTTAAGCTTATCATCCAAACATTACAAGATGAGGGCTTTGAAGCCTATGCCGTAGGTGGATGTGTGCGGGATTCTCTTTTAGGTCGTATTCCTGATGATTGGGACATTACAACAAGTGCAACACCCATAGAGGTTAAGGCTTTATTTAGACGGACAGTTGATACGGGTATTCAGCATGGAACTGTAACTGTTATGTTTGGTAAGGATTGCTATGAGGTTACGACTTATAGAATTGACGGGAAGTATGAAGATTCAAGACATCCTAAGGAAGTGATTTTTACTCCCAGCCTGTCAGAGGATTTAAAAAGACGTGATTTTACAATAAATGCTATGGCATATAATGATACTGTAGGATTAGTTGATATGTTCGATGGTCTTAATGACCTTGAAAATCATGTAATTCGTGCTGTAGGCAATCCGATAGAAAGATTTAGTGAGGATGCTTTACGAATCCTTAGAGCAGTTCGTTTTAGTGCACAGCTTAAATTTGAAATTGAGAAAAATACTCTTAATGCAGCAACTGAGCTTAGGGATACTCTTAGAAAAATCAGTGCTGAGAGAATCCGGGTGGAATTATTAAAGCTTATTATGTCTAAAAATCCGGAAAAGTTGTGTGCCCTCTATGAAACGGGAATAATTAAGGTGATTTTGCCTAAGCTAAATACTATGTTTGAGACACCTCAGAATAATCCTCATCATATATATGATGTAGGAATGCATACTGTAGAGGCTCTTAAGCATTCCTGTGGCTTTGATGATGAATTAAGTGCTGATGAGAAGAAAATATTGCGTTTAGCCCTGTTGTTTCACGATTCAGGAAAGCCTTACGTAAAAAGTACAGACGAAAAAGGAATAGATCATTTTTATAATCATAGCCTTAAAAGCGAAGAATTGACTGTGGAAATGATGAGAGATTTAAAATTTGATAATGATACTATTGCAAGGGTAAGAAGGCTGGTAAAATATCATGATCATACCAGTAAATGTTCTTATCCTAAGGTTCGACGGTCAATGGTTTCAATAGGTCCTGATTTAATGAAGCTGTGGTTTATAATAAGAGAATGTGATGTTTATGGGCAAAATCCTGAAACAAGGGATGGAAAGCTGAAGGATATTGAAGAATACAGGGTAGTCTGCAATGAAATATTTGCTTCTAATGATTGTCTGACCCTTAAAGACCTTGCTGTTACAGGTAAAGATTTAATTGAATGTGGTATTGAAAAAGGACCTAAAATAGGTGAAACATTAAATATGCTTTTTGAACATGTGTTGGATGTACCTGACCATAATAATAAAGAATATTTACTTAATATGATAAAGAATGTAGAATAATTCAGCTATACGGAGAAATATATGAAAAAAGCCGTTGTACCGGTATGTGTGGTGATTTTTTTAACATTTATAGGTTGCTATCTTATTACAACAGAGTATGTTAAACAAAAGGCAGACAGGGAAATAGAGCGTGAGCTTGAAAAGGATGAAGTTTACGAGGAGGAAGCAGACACAGCCAGTGACAGTTTGCTTGGTATTTTGTGTTCTTATGACAAGTCGGATGAAATCATAGTTTTTCAAGAGATTAATTCCGGCAAAAGATATGATTTGCCAATAGATAATAATCTTGAAATACTTGGAAAATATGGTGATGTATTAAGCCTTAAGCAGCTTGCTTATGGTGATATTTTTAAGTTAGAGTATTCTGTCCATACAGGTAAGCTTAGTAGAATCCAAATATCAGATGAAATATGGACATATTCGGATATTACAAGATTTTCCTTTGATGAGAGAAAAAAGATAATGACTATAGCTGAGGATGCATATCAGTTTAATGATGATTTATTGATTTTCTCTGAAAATGAAGAAGCTGAAATTATGGATATAACCCAGATGGATACCTTGACTGTTAATGGAATCGGAAAAAAGATACTATCTGTTAATGTGGATAAGGGACACGGATATATTAGAGTGAAAAATGATGCTTATTTTGTAGGCGGATATATAGAGGTTGGTCAGGAAATTATTAAAACTATTACGGAGGATATGCTTCTTCTTGTGCCTGAAGGAAGCTATAAGGTTCGTGTTACCAATCGTGGTTATGCGGGAGAGGAAGAGGTTTTAATTAAGAGAAATAAAGAGACAGAGCTTGACTTATCTAAAATAGATATAGAAGAAGTATCAATTGGCCATGTTGAATTTGATATTACTCCGGAATATGCCCAGTTATTTATTGATGATGAAATTACTGAATTTGAAGAAAGAGTTCCTATTGAATTTGGTATTCATAATGTGAGAGTAGAGTGTGCAGGATATAAAACTGTAAAATCAAGTATTAAGGTTACTTCTGATTACGCAAAGGTAACTATCGTTCTTGATGAGGAATCTAAGGATGATTCAGAGGACAATACAGAAGATACAGCTTCAAGCTCTTCTTCAAGCTCTTCTTCAAGCTCCTCAAGTTCTTCAAGCTCTTCAACAGAAACCGAGTCAAATAATACGGTATCAAATAATGCTTCCTCTACAGATATGGTAATATCCGGGAATGCTAAAATACTGGTTGAACAGCCTGCCGGTGCTGAGGTATACCTTGATGGAAATTATATTGGTATAGCTCCTGTTAGTACAGCCAAAGTCACAGGTTCTCATGTAATTACATTAAGTAAGGATGGCTATCAGACTAAGAGCTATACAGTTAATATTGCTAATGATGATAAGAATCTGACATTATCATTTTCTCAATTAACAGAGGAGAAATAAATTGAGAGTTAAAACATTTTTTAGGGATAAAAAAATAGAAATAGTTGTATTTTTCATAGTGACTATATGTGCAATAGCTCCGTTAATTTCTAAATATTGCATTCAGGGTCATGACCTTGAGTACCATCTTTTGAGAATTGAGAGCCTAAAAGAAGGAATTTTAATGGGTAAGCCATTTCTTAAGGTTAATACATTGTTTTTTGATAATGCAGGCTATGCAAGCTCTATGTTTTACCCGGATGTGCTGTTATATATTCCTGCAATACTGCGTGTAATGGGCTTGTCAATAAATGCAAGCTATCATGTTTTTATTGCTGTTACCGTAATTCTATGCTATTTATCAACCTATTATTCGGTAAAGGGAATGACAAAATCATCCTTTGGGGGTATGATAAGTGCTGTTGCCATAACACTATGTCAGTATCATTTAGATGACATTTATATTAGAAGTGCTGTAGGGGAATTTACTGCATTTATTTTTATTCCAATAGCAATTTATGCTATTTACAACATAGTTTATGAAAAAATGGATAAGCCCTGGCTATTGCTAATAGGCTACGGCGGACTGCTACTTATGCATACCAGTAGCTTTATTATGTGTGTAGCCTTTGGAATAGTAGCGCTTTTAATTAAGATTAAGCCAATAATAAACAACAAGGGTACAATACTTAAAATAGTTATAACAGCAGCAATTACTGTACTTTTAACCTCATTTTACTGGCTTCCCATGCTTGAGCAAATGAGTAAAACAAGGTTTCTTGTAAGCATACCCTGGATGAACCCTAAGGATGAGGCAATGAATTTCTTTAAGATTTTTGGCAGTCAGTTTCCGGCTATGGGTAGTATGTTGGTTGTTATGCTAATTCCCAGAATTGTTATCACAAAAAAGAACAACAAAAATCTTGAATTTACAGATTGGCTTATGGCAGCAGGGGCTTTGTTCCTTGTGTTTTCAACAGATTATATGCCTTGGGACAGAATAGGTAAATATTTTTCATTTGTTCAGTTTCCCTGGAGATTTTTGATTATGTCATCATGCCTTTTTGCTGTAGCTGCCGGTGTGATTTTTGTAGAATTAGCAAAGGATATGCCTATATTAGGACAAAGTCAAAAAAATGAATCATTTTTACTGCTTCTTGTTCTTGTTATATTTGTAATAGGTGGTATAAAAACAATGGAAAATGGTTCAATTGAGTATTATGATTATTCTGATGACTATTATTCCTGTGTTGATTTTACGGCAGGTGTAATTGCCGGTGAGTGGTTGCCTGTTAGCGTTACCAATAAGGATACCATTCTTGAAGACGTAAAATACATGTATTCTGACAGCAAAGAGGTTATAGATTACTGCAGAAATAAGAATGAGCTTATGGCTACCCTTGATAGTGGGATTAATTATGTAGATGTGCCATTTATTTATTATTATGGTTATACAGCAACCTTAGTTAAGGATGATGGAAGTGTTATTTCACCAAAAGTCACAGGTGAAGGAAATAACGGATTATGTAGGGTATACTTTGACGGAAATAGTCAGGGCAAGCTAATTGTTAGATATTCCGGCACTTTGCTACAGATAATATCCTATTGCCTAAGCCTTGTAACATTTTTTGCAATTATAATTTGTTGGGTAATGGCAAAAAGAAAAGAAAAATTATCATAAATGATTATGAGGAATACAAATGAAAAAGAAAGCGGTTCAAATTCTTGTTGCAGCTATGATAGGAGGATTATTTCTTACAGGATGCGACGCTATGAATATGCATAATCAAAATACAGTATCTTCATCAGAAATATCTGAAGATAAGGTTTTGGTAAGCAATAATATATTATCCCAAAATATAATAATAAATTCTGCAGGCTTTGAAAGAAATGCACCAAAGGGAGTTGTTCTTGATAGTGATTTTGCTCCTATGGAGTTTTCGGTAATCAGAGTAGATACAGAAGAGGAGGTATTTAAAAACAGTATTTCTATTGCCGGTGAAAATGCTGTTGCTAAGGAAGACGAGGGCTGTTATTTTCTTGATTTGACTGATTTTTCTGATGAGGGTGAATTCTATATAGCTCTTGAAAATGGCTATAATTCGGATGTTTTTACTGTTTCGGATAATCTGTATAAAAACATATTGACTGAAAGGCTTGATTATTTTACAAATAATTATTCCGATCCGAAGGGTTATACAACCAATACCCTTTCTAAGTGTTACATGAGAATTACGGACAGAGTTCTTGCTCAGGAAATATTTGGAGATGTGTTATCTAAAGAGGATGATAAAGATAATATTCCACTGACTTTAATTCAGTGTAGGGAGGAAATAGATACTCTTAAGGATTGTCTGGATAAATCAGGTAATATGAAGAGTACAGTAAGTAATGATTTGAAAAGTCAGTATCAGTATTCTGCTGTATTTGCATTGTTTGCTAAGGAATATTGGGTATATGACAATAAATATGCCAAGGAATGCCTTGATATTTCTGCGAAAATGTTCAATGATTGTGAGAAGAAATATGGAGAAAATAAGGATACAAAGGTTGATGATGCCAGATTTTGGGCAGCCTGCCAGCTATATAATTCACTGGGGAAAAAGAATTACAGAATTATAGCGGAAGGCTATAATGAAGATATTCCCAAGGGCTTTAGTGAAGAGGAATGTGGATATTTTGGATGTATTGCATATTTACGAAGCAGCTATAAGACCAATAATGATATTTCAGCTAAAATGATGGCGCTACTTATGAATGATGCTATTGAAAAAGCCAATAGTACCAGGTTAAGTATATATAAGGTGGAGCATGAAGGTGAATATGATACAGGGGAAGTATTGACAGCATTTTCAAATGCAAGATTAATGGTTCTTGCCAATTATATTAGTAAGAGCGTTGATTATATTGAAGTCTGTGAGAATCAGCTGGAGTTTCTCTATGGCAGAAATCCCGGGGGAGTTGATTATGCTTATAATCCCCAGGCTCGTTATTTTAATGAGCCACAGACCTTTATTTTAGCAGGATTGATTGACAGCTACATATACGAATAATAAGAAATGAGGGATTAAAATGAAAATTGTTGTTTTAGCAGGAGGAATCAGTACAGAAAGAGATGTATCGTTGTGCTCGGGAAGACAGGTCTACGATGCATTAAAATCACGGGGACATCAGGTTATACTTCTTGATGTATATTTAGGAATTGAAGAAGATATTACCGGTATTTTTGAATCTGACAGAAACTGGGCTGCCTTTGTTGCACCTGTAGGTGAAAAGGCACCGAATATTGAAGAGGTTAAAAAGTCAAGAAAGGGTAATTCCAAGGCGCTTTTTGGACCTAATGTAATTGATATTTGTAAAGAAGCAGATATTGTATTTATGGCTCTTCATGGGGACTGTGGTGAAAACGGTAAGATTCAGGCAACCTTTGAGCTATTTGATATTAAATATACAGGTACAGATTCCCTAAGCTCTGCAATAGCCATGGATAAGGCTCTTACCAAGCAGGTATTTAAGAGCTGTGGAGTTAAAACACCAAATAGCTATATATTAATGGGACCTGATGATTTAAGAGATCCTATATTCCCATGTGTAGTTAAGGTAAGCGGAGGCGGTTCCAGCGTAGGTGTATATATTGTAAATAACAATGAAGAGTATAAGGCTGCCGTAAAGGAGGCTTTTACTTATGAGGATAAGGTTCTTGTTGAGGAATATATTAAGGGAAGGGAATTTACAGACTGTGTAATTCAGGGTATGCCACTTCCTATTGTAGAAATACAGCCAAAGAGTGGATTCTATGATTATAAGAACAAATATCAGGCAGGAAGTACAATAGAAACCTGTCCTGCTAATATAAGCTCAGAGCTTAAGGATAATATTCAGGAAGCAGCAGTTGATGCATATAATGCTCTAGGTATTAAAACCTATGCCAGAATGGATTTTATCGTTAATGAGAATGATGAAGTGTACTGTCTTGAGGCAAATACACTTCCGGGGATGACGCCTACTTCTTTGGTGCCGCAGGAGGCTGCTGCCATTGGCAAGTCTTTCCCTGATCTATGTGAATGGATAATAGAGATTTCTTTGGAAAAGTATGAGGAGTAATCGATTATGAAGGCAATGACATTAAAAAATATAGCTGCTACCTGTGAAGGAGAGCTTATTTTAAAGAATGAATCTGATGCTGAAAAAGAAGCTGTCTCTGTATGTATAGATTCAAGAAAAGCAGAGAGCGGTGGAATATTTGTCGCAACAAGAGGAGAAAAAACAGACGGTCATAAGTATATAGGCGATTGTTTTAATAAAGGTGTTCTTGCTGTTATATGTGAAGAAAAGCCTAATAATGACGGTAATTATATCCTTGTTAAGGATTCATTTATTGCTATTAAGAAGCTGGCTAAGTTCTACAAAAGTCAATTAAATATTAAAACCGTAGGAATTATCGGCAGCGTAGGCAAAACAAGCACAAAGGAGCTTGTTGCAAGTGTTCTTAAGGAAAAATTCCGTGTATGTAAGACAGAGGGTAATTTTAATAATGAGGTAGGCGTTCCTCTTACTATTTTTTCAATAGGTGCAGAGCATGAGGTGGCAGTTATTGAAATGGGAATCAGTGATTTTGGTGAAATGGATCGCTTAGGGGATATGGTTAAGCCCGATGTATGTGTAATGACTAATATTGGTCCGTGTCATCTGGAGTTTCTAGGCGATCTTGATGGTGTATTAAAGGCAAAAACAGAAGTATTTAACCATATGACAGGTAATGGAATTGCTGTATTAAATGGTGATGATAATAAACTCTCTACTATTAAGGACGTAAATGGAAAAAGACCTTATTTCTATGGACGAAAAGATACAAATCAGGTATATTCCAGTAACGTGTGCAGCAGGTCATTTGATGGTACAGAAGTAATAATTCATACTCCTGAGGGTGATTTTTCAACAGTAATACCAATACCCGGTGAACATATGGTTGATAATGCTCTTGCGGCAACAGCAGTTGGCTTGTTTTATGGATTGAGCCTTGATGAGATAAAGGCCGGTATTGAATCTGCGAAAACATTGGCGGGAAGAAATAATGTTATAGAAACCTTAAAATGGAAGGTCGTAGATGACTGCTATAATGCTAATCCAAAGTCAATGACCGCGGCAATTAAGCTTTTGTCACAGATTAATGATAGAAAAGTAGCAATACTTGGGGATATGTTCGAGCTTGGGGTCAATGAAAATGAGCTTCATGAGCAAATAGGTCATATTCTTGTTGATAATGGAATTGATGTGGTGCTTCTTGCAGGTAAGCTTACAAAAAATATTGAAAAGGTACTTAAAGACAGTAAAGCCCCTATTGAATATTATCATAAGGATACCACAGATGAGTTAATAGAGCTTATTAAACAAAAAGATATTCTTAAAACAAAGGATACAATTCTTGTTAAGGCTTCACATGGAATGAATTTCCAGAGAATTGTTAATTTACTAACGGAATAATATCGAAGAGGCTTCACCGCTGTAATTAGTGGGAAGCCTCTTTTTAACAGAAAATATAATTCTATAAATCCTTAAAATGGAATTGTTTGTTGCCGGTTGCATAGTCATCAACTATGTGTCCCTTACCTGAAAGGGTATATTTGTAGGTAATTAAGCCCTCAAGACCAACAGGACCGCGAGCGTGTATTTTACCGGTGGAAATTCCTACCTCTGCACCAAAGCCATATCTGAAACCATCAGCAAAACGAGTGGAACAGTTATGATATACTCCTGCAGAATCCACAAGCTCCTTAAATCTATTAGCATTATCAATATTATCTGTAATAATTGAATCTGTATGATGTGAACCAAAGGAATTAATATGTTCAATGGCCTCATCAACACTATCAACTAGCTTTACGGAAGCACAAAGGTCAAGATATTCTATGAAGCCTTCATCCTTTAAGGGCGAGCTGTTAATAATATCACATACTTCCTTCGTACCAAATAGCGAAACACCACATTCCCTCATGGCTTTGCTTAATTCAGGAAGGAAGGATGCTGCAATTTTCCTATTAATAAGGAGTGTTTCCACTGAATTGCAGGCTGCGGTATATTGGGTTTTGGCATCCTTTATTACAGAAATTGCAATGTCTTTATTAAAGGTATCATCTACGTATATGTGGCATATTCCATCTGCATGACCCATAACAGGAATTTTTGTATTATTCATAATGTACTGAACAAATGCGTTAGAGCCTCTTGGAATAATTAAATCAACGTATTTGTCGCAGGAAAGAAGCTCGTCAATTTCACTGTGGGATTCTGCTAAACGAAGAGAATTATCAGGAAGACCCGCTTCAATGATACTGTCATATATTATGGTAAACAATATACGATTTGTGTTGGCAGTTTCCTTACCACCCTTAAGTATTGCACAGTTACCGCTCTTAATACACAGGGTGGAAATCTGAATAAGTGCATCCGGTCGTGCTTCAAAAATTACTCCTATTACACCTATCGGACAGGTATGTCTTTCAAGAATCAGGTCTTTATCAAGTTCTCTTTTAAGAGTGATTTTATGTAAAGGATCTTCAAGAGAAATAAGCTGATTTATACCGTTAATACAATCAGAAAGTTTAGCTTCATTGAATTTAAGGCGCTTCATTACTGCCGCAGATACATTGTTTTTTTCTGCGTTTGCTAAATCAATGGCATTTTGTTCAAAAATTAAAGCTGCATTGTTTTTAAGATTTTCAGCAATTTTTTTAAGACTTTCATTTCTTAGTTCATTAGAGGTTGCTGCTAAAAATGGAGAGTCTATTTTCATTTTTTTAGAATCTTCTATTATACTCATAAAAATCCTCCAATCTATTACAATAATAGTATAGCTAATATATTAATATGAATATGGTAAAAAAAAAAGCCCCAATTCTGCAAATGCAAAACTAAGACCTTCCGTGCGCGATCAGGGGCTCGAACCCTGGACACCCTGATTAAGAGTCAGGTGCTCTACCAACTGAGCTAATCGCGCTTATCTGTGACGCAAGTGTTATTATATTACAACATTTTTGAAAATGCAAGTACTTTTTTTAATCTTTTTTTTAATATATTTATTATCCTTTTGTTGCAACAAATAGTAAAAAATAAGATAATAGGATTTGTTTGGATTGAGAGGTGACAAATATGATTTTTGATACCCATGCACATTATAAGGATGAAGCATTTGATAAAGACAGAAAAGAACTGTTAGAGCTATTGTATAATGAAGGGATAAGCGGAGTGGTTGAAATGGCGGCATCTGTTGAAGAGTTAGATGCAGCTCTTGAGCTTGCAAAGCAGTATGACCATGTATATGCGGCTCTTGGAATCCATCCCGATGAATGCTTAAATCTTACAGAAAAGAATATGGAGCACATTAAGGAACTAGCCGGTAATACAAAGGTTGTTGCAATTGGTGAAATAGGCCTTGATTATTACGGAGAGAATAAGGATAGTGAATTACAAAAGAAATGGTTTAGACGTCAGCTAAGACTTGCTAAGGAGTTAAACTTACCTGTTAATGTTCATAGCAGGGATGCGGCCTATGATACAATGTCTGTCCTAAAGGAAGAAGAATTTAAGGGATTAAGAGGTATTATTCACTGCTTTTCATATAGTCTTGAAATGGCAAGAGAATATGTTGATATGGGATATTACATAGGTGTAGGTGGTGTTGTTACCTTCAAGAATGGTAAGAAGCTGCAAAGTATAGTTGAAGATATTCCTCTTGAAAGAATAGTTTTGGAAACGGACTGTCCTTATCTATCACCTGTTCCTTACAGAGGCAGACGCAATTCTTCATTATATCTTACCTATGTTATTGATAAAATAGCAGATATTAGGAATATTAAATATGAGGAAGTTGAAAAAGTAACCTATGAAAATGCGCTAAAGGTTTACGGTCTTAAATAATACCGAAATTACAGGATAGGAAATAATATGGCAACGTTAGGAAATCCACAGGTAACAATAGATATAATTAAAAAATATGACTTTGTCTTTCAGAAGAAGTTCGGACAGAATTTTCTTATAGATACCCATGTGCTTGATAAGATAATTGATTCAGCCCAAATAACAGAGGAGGATCATATAATCGAAATTGGTCCGGGAATCGGAACAATGACCCAGTATTTGTGTGAGAGGGCGGGCAAAGTCACAGCAATTGAGATTGATAAGGCATTAATCCCCATCCTTGAGGATACGCTTAAGGAATATGACAATGTTAAGGTCATTAATAATGATGTTTTAAAAATGGATCTTAATGCCTATGTTAATGAAGAAAATGCAGGAAAGCCTGTAAAGGTTGTTGCAAACCTGCCATACTATATTACAACACCTATTATTATGGGTCTTCTTGAAAATCACGTTCCTATTAAGAGCATTACAATAATGGTACAAAAGGAAGTTGCGGATAGAATGCAGGTAGGACCGGGAACGAAGGATTATGGAGCTCTATCCTTAGCTGTACAGTATTATGCAAAGCCTTACATTGTAGCTAATGTTCCTCCTAACTGCTTTATGCCACGACCTAAGGTGGGTTCTGCGGTTATTTGTCTTGATGTATATAATCAACCTGCTGTAAGAGTAAATGATGAGAAACAGATGTTTAAGCTTATTCGAGCAGCATTTAACCAGAGAAGAAAAACATTGGTAAACAGTATTTCCAATTATTCTGAATTATCCTTTTCAAAAGAGGATGTTAAGGCTGCACTTGATGCCATGGAATTAAGTGACACTATTCGTGGAGAAGCCCTTACATTACAACAGTTTGCAATGCTTTCAGATATATTAAAACGTGGGTAAATAAAGAAGAAACTTTTTTGACAAGAAACTATACCTATGATACACTAGGTTTTGAATGTGCATATTTAGTGGTTTACGAGGTGAAATGCATTGGATAAGTATGAATATCAGGTATGTGCCGATCAGATTAAATTATTAATATCAGAAAGAAGATATGTGGAGGCTATGAATATTGCCGACACTATTGATTGGCGTAGAGTAAAGAGTGTATCAATGCTCTGTACCGTAAGTGAGATTTACAAAATTAATAAACGTTACGAGGAGAGTATGGATATTCTGTTGTTAGCTTACGATCGCTATCCTAATGGAAGAACCATAGTTTATGCATTGTGCGAACTTGCCATTAAGCTTAATGATATAGTAATGGCAGTTGAATACTATAAAGAATTTGTACAGATTGCTCCGGAGGATACGAGCAATTATATTTTGTTATACAAGATTTACGAGGCTCAGGATGTATCTCTTGAAGAAAGAATAGAAGTATTACAGGAATTTAAGAAGAGAGATTACAGAGAAAAATGGGCATATGAGCTTGCCAGTCTTTATCACAAAACCGGACAGGAAACACTCTGTGTTCAGGAGTGTGACGAGCTTATTCTTTGGTTTGGAGATGGTAAGTTTGTTAAGAAGGCAATGGAGCTTAAGATGGAGCATACCAAATTAACCTCCGATCAGCAGCGTAAATACGAAGGAAAGCAGGAATATGTTACAGGTCATATGCAGCCGGTAACATCTATCAGTCAGCAGGGACCTAATTTTGACCAGGGACCTGATGCAGGCGTTCCTCAGCAGATACCATATAATAGTCCTGATAATGTTAGTCAGGATTCATCAAGTACACATATCTTTGGAAATACGGCAGATATAGAGTCTATTCAGGTTCGTCCCTTAAATGTGGGTATGTATAATACAATGGATCTTCAGTCCGGTCTGTCAGAGCATATTAAGGAATTTTTCCGCAATGAGCAGGCTAAAAGTGAACTGACTGATACCAATGTAACCTATAGTGCAAGTCCTAATTCCTATAATAATTTATACGAGAATAATACCTTGGATTTTCCTAAGGAGGATATCGGTACACTTACTCCTATGGAGCAGAACGCTCAGGAATTGGAAATAAACAATGCTCCCATAGAGCAGGTAAGTATTCCTAATATGCCCACAGAAGCTGTTAATATGGAAATAAATCAGCCAACAATGCCAGAAAATTTAATGGTCAATAATCAGCAGGTTGAGGAGCCTAAAATTACAGAGCCTATCTACTATGGTGCTAATATGAATCAGCCTACGGAGGTTCTTGATACAGATCAGGTTACAGAAGACACAAATGAGAATGAACAGACAGATTCAAATGAGGATATCGGAATTACCACATACATCCCGACAACGGAAGTATCTGAGTTGGGTGAGGATATAGGAATCACACAGTTTATGCCTGTAAAGGAAACCTTAAAGGCTGTTGATAATAAAGAATATACAGCAAATGAAAATGTTGATTTTGCTGCTAAGAATAATGAAGAATTAGCAGGAAAAATGCAGCTTGAGAGAATGGATGATGCAAAAGCACAGGCTCTTGAAAACGAAATTATTCGTGCACATGACGCAGCTCCCTGCCTTAAGAGTCCATCAGCTCATAAGGTTGAATTAGAGAAGACGGATTATGACAAGATTTTATCTCAGGAGCTTGATGGACAGATAGCACTTTCAATTCCTGAGGAAAAGAAGGCTGAAAAGAATATAACAGGGCAGCTTGAACTTCAGGATGTACTTCTTAGCTGGGAAGAGAAAAAGCGTGAAAATGAGCAGAAGCGAATTGAGGATGCAAAGAGAAGATCTCTTCAGCAGACAAGCGATATTATGGCTCAGCTAAAGGGCGTGTTGCCTACAATTGACGATATTGCAAAGCCTACACCACCTAAGCCCTTAGCACCTATAGAGCCGGAGCTATTACAGCATACCAATCCTTCTTTGTATAAGGAGATTGATTTTTCTTCGGATGAGGAGGAGGAAAAAGAGAATATCCTTGATATTTATGACGAAAAGAAGGAGGTTCCAAAGAGTATTACCGGTTCTATTCCCGATATTTTGCCGGATGTGTTACCTTCTTCAAAAGCAGAGGAACCACAGATAGAGGAATCTGATCATTTGGAGGAAGTTGAAAAGGAAGAGGCTACAGATTTTCAGCCCGAGGAAGAAATGTCAGAGGAATCTATGGATAGAGCGGTACTTGAAGCTGTGTCAAAGCATGATTTATCAGATGTTTCTATAAAGGAAGAAAATGACCTTCAAAAAGAATCAGAGGATGTAGAGGTTATGGATACTTCTGAAAATTCTGAGGATGATAAGGACCTAGAGGATTCTAATGACATTGAGGATTTAGATATTGAAAAAGACTCGGAGGAATTAGATGATTCTTCGGACCGGGATAACTCATATGATGTAGAGAATTTAGAGGAAGCAGAAGTCTTACAGGATGCAATAATTGAAAAATCTTCTGAAAACGACAACAATGAATCATCCCTTGATGATAATGAGGAAACAGCAAAGGGTGATGACTTAGAGTCTGAGGAGGATATTAAAATATATGATATAGCACATAACGAAGAATCTGTTCTCAAGAATTTCGAGAAAGATACAGAAGAAGCTTCAAAAGAAGCTTCAGAAAAGGATTCATCAGAGGATACGGTTTTTTCTGAAGAGTCGGATAAGCTATTTAATGAAGATGATTTTGATATAAAGCCCATTGATATATCTGAGGAAATTATAAGAAGCGAAGCGGCTAAATATGCCTCAGAGTCTATGGAAGAAGAAAATGAAGAGGATATGTCCTTAACATTTTCGGAGGAGCCTGCAGATTCATCAATGCAGCCTACATCTGAATTGCCGGAATATCCTTATGAAGGGCTTGATGACTATGGTGAAGTTGAAGAAATGGAAACTATTCACCAGCCTGAACTAGATGGAATTATGAAGACTTCGGATATGCCGGTAGATGAAATTGCCAAGAACAATTATGAACGTGGCATAGAGGATGATTTCAGTGATGAATATGGTGATGAGGATTTTGACGCTGCATATGATACCAGAAGGCATCCTAAATATATGAAGCTTGAGAAGGCTACAGTAAGTAAGAGAGAGTTCGACAAAGAAGAGAAGAGAATTTTTGGACGTTTTGAGTCAATTGAATGGATGAAGGCTAAGCTTGTTGAGGCTATTGATTGCATGAGCATGGACCCCAGCAAGGGCAATGTTATTGTTATGGGACCTGATAATTCAGGAAGAAGAAGTGTTGCAGTTGATTTAGTCAAAGTCATGCAGGCAATGGATAATGAATTCAAGGGTAAGGTAGCCAAAATATCCGGTGAAGCACTTAATAAAAAGGATATTCCTCTTACTATTAAAAAATTAAAGCACGGTGCTTTGATTGTAGAGAATGCAGGAGGTCTTACTCCTTCCTCTGCAAGGCTAATAGCCGAGGCGCTTGATCTTGAGTCAGACCCGGTTCTTGTGGTTTTGGAAGGCTCAAAGGAAGAGATTCAGCCACTTATTGATGCATCCAAGTCAATAATGAACAGAGTATTCAATGCAAGAATTGAATTACAGGCTTATTCTACCGATGATTTGGTATCCTACGGAAAGGGCTATGCCAAGGAGCAGGAATATGTTATTGATGAAATGGGAGTGCTTGCATTATATACAAGAATAGGTGATATGCAGTCTCTTGAACATGCAGTTACTCTTGAGGAAGTAAGAGAGATTATAGACAATGCAATCAAACATGTAGATAAGAAAAATATGTCTCATTTTATGGATGTACTTTTTGCTAAGAGATATGATGATGAAGATTTCATTATTTTAAGAGAAAAAGATTTCACTATGTAACATATCACGTGTTTTGTGATATAATGATACATAGGTTTCGCAATTATGAATAAAACGAGCGATTCTATAATTTTTGAATCGCTCATTTTTCTGATTTGCTACATCGGTCTCTAAATAACTATACCATTTTCACAGAAGGTTTTTGTGAGAGTGCAGTTCAAAAATGTAGGTGTAGTGCTATTGCGAAAACAGGCAAGTAATATAGTGTTGTTAATTTTAAAACAGATGTACTAATAAAGTTTGGGGGTTTGTTATGGCAGTAAAGCAGGAAATAATACCGTTTATTTCAGAGATGGATCAGTATTTATTTGGTTCAGGAACACATTATGATATTTATAAGAAGCTGGGTTCTCATTTTGCTGTAAAAGATGGTACAGAAGGTGTATATTTTGCTGTATGGGCACCTATGGCCAGGGAAGTATATGTTGTAGGTGAATTTAATAACTGGGATGAAAATGCTAATCCTATGACACGTCTTGAACCGCTTGGTATATTTGAGGCTTTTATTACTGATGTTAATGAAGGTGCGCTGTATAAATACCTTATTGTTACTGAGTCGGGTGATAAATTATACAAAGCTGATCCTTATGCAAATTATGCGGAATTAAGACCGGGAAATGCTTCAAGAATTACAAATCTTACTAAAATAAAATGGTCAGACAGTGCATGGCTTAAAAAACGTGAAGAAAGTGACATTAAAGCAACACCTGTTGCTGTTTATGAATGTCATATTGGCTCCTGGATGAGACATCCCGGAAGAGAGGATGACGGCTTTTATAATTATAGAGAGTTTGCTGACAGGATAGTGGATTATCTTAAGGATATGAACTATACACATATTGAACTTATTGGAATAGCAGAGCATCCCTTTGATGGTTCCTGGGGATATCAGGTAACAGGTTATTATGCCCCTACTTCAAGATATGGTTCTCCCGATGATTTTGCATATATGGTTAATAAGCTGCATAAAAATGGAATCGGTGTAATTCTTGACTGGGTACCGGCTCATTTTCCCAAGGATGCGCATGGTCTTGCTAATTTTGATGGAAGCTGTCTGTATGAGTATGCAGATCCCAGAAAGGGAGAACATCCTGACTGGGGTACTAAGATATTTGATTATGGCAAGAGCGAGGTTAAGAATTTCCTTATTGCTAATGCTTTGTTCTGGATTAAAGAGTTCCATATAGACGGACTGAGAGTTGATGCGGTTGCATCTATGCTGTATCTCGATTATGGTAAGCAGGATGGTCAGTGGGTTCCTAATAAATATGGTGATAATAAGAATATAGAGGCTATTGAATTTTTTAAGCATCTTAATTCTGTAGTATGTGGAAGATATCCCGGAATTATGATGATTGCTGAAGAATCTACAGCATGGCCTAAGGTTACTGCAAGACCTGAGGATGATGGTCTTGGATTTACATTTAAGTGGAATATGGGTTGGATGCATGATTTTTGTGATTATATGAAGCTGGATCCGTATTTCAGAAAAGATAATCACTATAAAATGACTTTTGCCATGAGCTATAATTATTCAGAAAATTATGTTCTGGTATTATCTCATGATGAAGTTGTACATCTTAAGTGTTCAATGCTTAATAAGATGCCGGGCTTTTATGTGGATAAATTTGCCAATTTGCGAGTTGGTTATACATATATGATGGGTCATGCCGGCAAAAAGCTCTTATTTATGGGTCAGGAATTTGCTCAGGATACGGAATGGAATGAAGCAAAGGAGCTCGAATGGGGACTATTAGAAGATTCTCTTCATAAGGGAATGCAGTCCTACGTAAGAGAATTACTTAATATATATAATAAATATCCTGCAATGTATGAGCTTGATTTTGATCCGGAAGGCTTTAAGTGGATTAATGCGGATGATACCTACAAGAGTATTTACAGCTTTGTAAGATATGGTAAGAATAAGAAAAACAATTTGTTATTTGTAATGAACTTTACTCCTATAAATCGTGAGGATTACAGAGTGGGAGTTCCGGAGCTTAAGAAATATAAGCTTCTTCTCGATAGTAACGAAGAGAAATTCGGTGGAAATGGTATGGTAAGGGAAGTTACCTATAATGCTGAGCCTATTCCTTGGGATGGACAGCCCTACTCCGTAGCATATCCCTTAGCTCAGTACGGAGCAGCTATTTTCTTATTTTAATAATTCTTGGATAGTTACTAATAGGTACATAACAGAAATATGAGATGATTTGGAGGCAGAAGATTTTCTTCTGTCTCTTATTTTTAATTAAGAGAATAATTAACCTTCTTGATTACATAGGGAAAGCTAAGGCATATTTGAATCTGCAGGAATAGTTGTTGTATTTGGGTATATAAAGTTTTTTAAAAACAAGCCGAAATAATAATTGCAAGACATTAATCAACGGAAAATGATGTAATAATAAAAATAGATTTGTGTGGGGGTAGGCTATGAAAATAGATATTAACAACCTTGGCGCAAATCAGAAAGTTGACACAGAAAAAATATCATACGGAAACTCTCAACGCATTAATTCAACAAGGATGTTAGATAGCGTGGGAGGAATTGCTTTAGACATTTCTGGCACAGTTACGGATAACAATGCATACGGAATCGAGGACCTAAAGTCAGTTGAGGAAGTTATGCAGACAGCCGGGGAAACACAGGTTACCCTACAGCGTAATTATATGGCGGTAATGTCTAATTCTATGTCGGCCGAAGATTTTGCACAGCTACAGGAAGATGGGTTTTCATTAACTGATACAACAGTAGAAAATCAGGTTACAACCCTTGATAAAATAAAGGTTAAGCTTGCTGAAAGCGGAACAATAATAGAAGGCTATAATGATGATTTTAGCAGTGAAGAGCTTACTGAAATACTGGGAAACAATGCCTATGCAGAATCGTTAAGTAATTCCTTTAGAGATAATGATATTCCATTAAATGAGGAAAATGTTGAGAATATAAAGGAAGCACTTAATAAATCCTTAAAGGTTAAGGAATTTTCAGATGATTTAAAGGCATATATGTTGAATAACCATCTTGAGCCGAATATTAGTAATTTATATAAGGCACAGTTTAGCGCAGGTATATCTAATGGTCGACAGGCTAAGGGTTTTTATTCAGATACTACTCATGGTTATTATGCTAAAAAAGCGGATGATTTTGACTTATCCCAGATAAAAGGTCAGATAGAGAAGATTATTGACAATTCCGGGCTTACCATTGATGAAAATACAATGAAGGAGGCTGAATGGATTATAAGGAAGGGTCTTCCATTGACTGAGGATACAATGCTTAATTATAACCGATTAAATAGAATCACATTACCTATTACTGATAGTCAGGTGGTTGAATTGTCGGTTAATGCCATAAATGACCATGTTTTACCTGTTGATTATCCGGTGGATAAGGTTCAATCTGACCTAAGCCTAAGTAAATACTATGTGAACATAGTCAAGGAAATAGACGATAATGCAATTACAGAGGTTGTTAAAAATAATGAAGTATTAAATATAAGTAATTTATCGAAGGAATCCAATGCTCAGGGTAAATTAATTGATATTTCAAAGCTTTCAAAGGAAGAGCTTTCGGCAAAAAGACTATTAGAGGAAACAAGACTCTTAATGAGTCAGGATGCAAATTTAAGGCTTCTAAAAAAGGGAATAGCCATAGAAACAACTCCTCTTAATGAACTTGTAGAGGAATTAAAGGAAGCAGAGAGAAGCTATTATGAGCCCTTCTTCATTAATGAGGATGAAGCATCCAAGGATAACAAGGTAGAAATACTTGATAAAAAAATAGATTTATATAAATCAAGCGTTCATATTTTTGAGAAATTAAGGGATGTGCCTTCAGAGGTTTTGGCTAAGGTAGATTCATCGTCGGATGATTTTAATGCCAATAATCTATTAGAGCAGGGCGAGAAGCTTAAGGCAGTATATAACAAGCTTGAGAAAAGCTATGAACCGTTAATGACGGCTCCCAGAGCAGATTTAGGTGATTCAATTAAGAAAGCATTTAGAAATACGGATGACATTCTTAGAGATTATGATTTTGAATTAAATGAAGAAAACAGAAAGTCTGTAAGAATACTTGGTTACTCGGGAACGGAGATTAATGAAGCAAATATTGACAAGGTTAGGGGAGCTCTAAGAGCGGTGTCACATGTATATGAGCTTATGACTCCTAGGAAAACCTTAGAAATAATAAGAAACGGTCACAATCCTATAGATGATAACATATATAAGCTTGAGGATGAATTGTCTAAGGAGGATTTATCCGTCGATGCTGATAAATATAGCAGATTTTTAAGAAAGCTTGATGATAAGCATGAAATTACGGATAATGAAAAACAGGCTTTTATAGGAATTTATCGATTGTTTAGACAGATTGAAAAGTCAGATGGTGCTCTTATCGGAAATGTTCTTAAGGAGGGCGGTGAATTAACGCTTAGAAATCTGTTGAATGCATCAAGAAGTAATAGAGCAAAGGGAAGGGATTATCGAATAGACGATAATTTTGGTCTTTTAAGTGAAATAAAAAATGCAGATAATTCAATTTCTGATGATATTGACAAGGGCTTTGGGAATAGAAGTGGAAGTCAGAAAGAGAATTATTATACCTCTCTTGCTAAGGAAGCTCTTGATAAAATGAGTCCGGACAGCTTAATAAATGCAGAAGTCAGTGGGGATATGACTCTTGAGACCTTATCTAATGATATAATTGATAAATTTGATTTTGAGTATGATGACAGAACAAGAAAAGAGGAATTAAAGCTGTTAAATGAAGCAAGGAATGTGACAGATGAAGTACTTAAAGAGCTTGATTCCTATGGCGAACCGGTAACTGTTAATAATATTCTTGCATTTTCCGATATAATTAACAGACGTGGTCAGAGCCAGAAACGTCTTGTTAGGGAGGCTGACAGATTTAATCAGCGGGAAAAAATTAAGCAACTGTCAGATAAGGTGATTCAAGGCTTTAACAGTAAAGAGGATGCCTTGAAGGAATACGAGGAGTTCATTCAGGGTGCATCTGAAATAATATCCGAGGCTGTTGACTATTCTGATAATGCAGTAAATGTTAAGGAGCTGGCATTATTAAATAAGCAGCTTAGCATTATGGGTGATTTGGCTAAGAAGCAGAACTACGAAGTACCAATGGAGCTTGGTGATGAATGGACTACGATTAATCTTACAATTATAAGTGATTCAGAAGAAACGGGAACTGTTTTAACATCACTTGAAACGGAAGAATTAGGTAAGGTTGAAGCAAAATTTGAAATTAACGGTAAGGAAGTTAAGGGCTTTATTATATCTAATAATCAGGCAACCGTTGATCTGCTTACAAGAAATAAGGAGAGAATCGCAGACAATATAACAGGAAATGGCAGAGTTCTTCGGGAATTGAATTTTGTAAGAAGCGATAAAATGAAAATTAACGATTATTTAAAAAATAATGGCGAAAATACTGCTTCTACAAGTGATTTGTATGAAGTGGGAAAGGGAATTCTAACAAGTATCAAGGAGCTAGTATAACGTTACTGTTCAGTACCTGACCGGTGACGGGAATAATAGGAGGAGTTGAAGATGAAAATAAATTCAAATATTCAGGCAATGATAGCGGGTAATGTATTAAAAAATAATGAGATGAAGCTTTCGACTTCGACAGAGAAAATGTCCAGTGGATATAAAATCAACAATGCAAAGGATAATCCCTCCGGAATGGCTATTTCTAACAGAATGCGAGCACAGCTTCAGAGCTTAAATAAGGCTCGTCAGAATGCCTCTAATGCTGTAAATGTTGTGGAAACTGCAGATGGTACGCTTGCAGAGGTTCAGGATATGCTTCATAGACTTAAGGAATTATCGGTAAAATCAGCTAATGATATAAATACCACTGAAGACAGAGTTGCTATTCAGGATGAAGTTGAGCAGCTTATGGAGGAAATTGAAAGCATTTATTCTGATACAGAATACAATACACAGAGTCTTTTAAATGGAGAACAGCGTCTTAAGGGATATTCTGATGTAATAGGTGTAAACGTTGCAGATTATAACAGCTTATTCCCAACAGGAAAGGATTATTCCATTTCTTTTGATATTGATGATGATGGTAATGTAACGGTAAACAGTACAACAGGCTTTGAAAATGATGCTTTAATAGAAGCTGATGGCAATACGGTTAAGGTTACAAATAGAAACGGCGGCGAATTATTACTTAGAATGAATAAGGATGAGTTGGCAACCGGCTCTTATGACGCAAAGCTTGATATAAATGGTATTGGTGGAATGAAAATTCAAACCGGAAGTGCTGAAGGACAGGAAATTCAGTTAGTTATTCCGGAAATATCTACTGAAAATATGGGTATAAAAGGCATCGATGTAAGGACAGAGGCAGGTGCAAAGGCTGCTATGGAGAATGTTGATGGGGCTCTTGATTTTGTATCAAGGGTTCGCTCAAGGCTTGGTGCTTATCAAAATAGATTTGAAACAACTGTGTCCAATCTTGATGCAACAACAGAGAATCTTACAAGATCCTATTCTACTATTAAGGATATTGATATGGCAGATGAAATGGTTAATTATACAACACTTCAGGTGCTTACACAGGCAGGAACTTCTATGTTGTCCCAGGCAAATGAGCAGCCTCAGCAAGCTCTTCAGTTGTTGCAGTAAGGAGGCATTATGACGGCTGAACAGATTAAGGAGTACACTTTAAAAATAACTCGTGCCAATAAAAGTGAGCTTATAGTTGTTATTTATGATATGGCCATTGACTATGTGGATGATGCTTTAAGAGCACTTGAAAACGGTGATAAAAATCAGTATAGAAAGAATGTAAAACAGGCTAGAAGGTGCGTGACTGAGCTGCTTGAAGCACTTAATTATGATTACGAGCCATCATATCCCTTAATGAGAATATACATATTTGTTAATAAGCAATTGACTCAATCTATGTCAGGAATGAAAACAGAAGGTGTTTACTTTGCAAAAAGGACGCTGGAAAAATTACGAGAGTCCTTTGAAAATATTGCAAAAGAAGATACTTCAGAGCCTTTGATGGCAAATACGGAAAAAGTATATGCAGGACTCACCTATGGAAAGAGTAGTCTTAATGAAAATATTTCCGGTTCGGGCAACAGAGGATTTTGTGTTTAGAAAATCAGCATATTTCACAAATTTTTCCCGGGGTAACCCGGGATTAATTATGTTCAATTTTGTTAATATGTAACAAAATACAAAAAGTTGTAAAAAATCTGTAGACAAGTCTTAATCTTTTTTCTATAATGCAATCACAATTACGACGCAGATGGAATACATATTAACTCATTTCAAGCTATTCAGCATTTATTATCCGGATAATAAATGAAATGTAAGGTAAATGAAGCGGTACGCATGTATATATTATGTGCATTTATGTTTGTGGCAGCACTAATGGATATTAGTACATATTCTGTTAAGAATAGTCTTATAATCCTAGGGTTGTTGTCAGGATTAGTATTATCAATAAATAGTTTTGGGAGAGTAGGAATACTATTCTCCTTAAAGGGAATAATACTTCCAATTGTTTTGTTGTTTGGTTTTTTTATTTTTAGATTGTTGGGGGCAGCAGATATTAAGCTGTTTTGTATGATAGGTTCCTTTTTGGGAGCAGATAAGGTATTAACTGTGATTGGATTTTCTTTTTTAACAGGTGGAATATTTGCAATAGTTAAGCTTATGGTATGCAGAAATAAGAAGGAGAGAAAGGTTATACGTTTTGCTGTACCAATGTTTATTGCAGTTGTTTGTGTTATCGGAGGTTTAATTGAATAATAAAAGATTAGTAATATGTGATTTAGATGAAGTGTATTCTATGAGGTTAGCAGAATTCTTACGGATGAGCGAGTGTAATTATGAAATAGTTGTGTATACTGAGCCACAGAGATTCCTTGATGTTGAAGAAGAATACTCGGCATATGTTTTGCTCATTGACTATGAATTTGAGAAATGTTTGGTAACGATAGAATCGGAAGCAATTTTAAAATATAATGCAAAAAAAATCTTTCATCTGATTAGTGACAGGATGGAGGTATGTGAAACGGATAAGGCAATTTATAAATATCAGTCTGCAGTAAATATTATTCAGAGTATTGGTGAGGATATTAAGGATCATCAGCTTCTCTCCAGTAAAAGAAATAGTAACAAAAAGTTGATAGGAGTGTATTCGCCAATAAGTCATAGTTTAAAAACATCCTTTGCATTGACTTTAGGTCTTATTCTGGCAGAACATAACAGAGTTCTATATATTAATCTGGAAGGATATAACGGTTTATATAGAATAATAGGCGGGGATATAGACTTAAGTATAGCTAATTTAATGTATGAATTTTCCCTTAAATCTGAGGCTTTGGAGGAGGTAATAGAAAAATATGTAGTTAAATGCTCTGATTTATATTATATTACTCCGGCCAAAGGACCCTTCGAATTGCAGGAGATTGAACCAGCTCTTTGGATATCATTTCTTGTTAAGTTAATGAATCTTCAGGTTTTTGATGTAGTAATACTTGATATTTCAGATGCTATAAGAGGCAATCTTGAAATACTGTCAGCTTGTGATGAGGTATATGTTCCTATACGAAAGGACAGGGTTTCATTATCAAAATATAATGATTTTGAAGATATACTAAAGGCCTATCCTGATGGAGAAGCGATACTTAACAGAATAAAGAAGATAAAATTTCCGTACTTTAAGGATATGGATGGGTCAATGTATGATCTTAAGCATACCGAGCTGGGAAGATATGTGCGAAAAATGGTGGGGTAAATGGATGGTAGAGAGTATGTATTAACCTGTTCTAAGTTGATTAAGAATGAAGTCCTTAGAGAGCTTGAAGGGAGAATTGATGTTACAGATGAGCAGGTTTTAGAGCTTATTGATGAAAAAATAAAGGTAAAAAGCCGAAAAGTGGCATTATCTTTAAATGATAAGCTCTATCTTAGAAAAGATATTTTTAATGCCATGAGACGTTTGGATGTATTACAGGAATTAATTGATGATGATACAATCACAGAAATTATGGTTAATGGTCTTAATTCAATATTTATAGAACGTGATGGTGCGTTAATTGATACAAAAAGGTGTTTTGAGTCCAAGGAAAGACTTCTTGATATTATTCAACAGATAGTTGCCGGTGCTAACAGAACAGTAAATGTAGCCAATCCTATAGTGGATGCCAGATTGGAGGATGGTTCGAGAGTAAATGTTGTTCTTGATCCGGTTGCAGTCAATGGACCTATTTTAACAATAAGAAGATTCCCCAAAATACCGATTAATGATAGTAAATTAATTGAAATGGGTTCAGTCAATGAAGAGGTTTTACTATTTTTGAAGCTTCTTGTTGAGGCAAAGTATAACATATTAATCAGTGGAGGAACAGGTGCCGGGAAGACGACTTTTCTTAATGTATTAAGTGGATATATTCCCTGTTGTGAGAGAATAATTACCATTGAGGACAGTGCTGAGCTTATTATTCAGGGGATAGATAATCTTGTGTCACTTGAAGCAAGAAATAAGAATATAGAGGGCTGCAAGGGAATTACAATAAGAGATTTGATTAAGACAGCACTGAGAATGAGACCGGATAGAATTATCGTCGGGGAGGTACGAGGTCAGGAGTCAATCGATATGCTTCAGGCCATGAATGTTGGTCAGGATGGTTCCATGTCCACGATTCATTCAAATAGTTCAAAGGATGCTCTTTCAAGGTTGGAAACCATGATGATGCTTCATACAGACATACCATTAGGTGCTCTAAGGCGTCAGATTGTATCGGGAATAGATATAATAGTTCAGCTTGGAAGACTTAGGGATAATAGTCGTAAGCTTCTTGAAATCAGAGAAGTTAAGGGAATGGAAAATGGTGAAATAAAAACGTCTCTACTGTATAAATATGAGGAGAGTGGCTATAAAAATAATAAGATTTATGGTGCTTTGAAGCGTGTAAATGGGATAGAAAACCGAGAGAAGCTAATACGGGCGGGAATAGATAATGAATTATTCAAAGTATGAAATGACTAAACAAGAGTATTTAAAATATGGATTATATTATATGTTTATTGTGACAATAGTATCCTATGTATTTTACGATTCCTTATTGGCAGGATTTCCATTTTTAGCCGGAATGTACTTTTATTTTAAGTGTATAAAGAAATACCTTATACGAAACAGAAAGCAAAAATTAAAAAATGAATTTAGAGATATGATTGATGCTGTAGCAACAGCATTAAATGCTGGATATTCCATAGAGAATTCCTTCTATGAAGCATATAAGGATATGCTTAAGCTATATGGAAAATCGGGGTTAATTGTAAAGGAACTGGAATATTTCTTTAATATGATGGAGGTTAAGAAACCTTTGGAGCTGATGTTAAGTGATTTTGCAAAACGTGCAGAAATAGAAGATATTACTGATTTTTCAGATATTTTTCAACTGGCAAAGCGTAATGGCGGTGATTTTAATCACATTATTGGTAAGACAGTGAGAATAATGAAGGAAAAGGAAGAAACGGAAAGGGATATAGAGGTATTATTATCAGGAAAAAAATACGAGCAGAAGGTAATGAGTGTGATACCAATTGGAATTATTCTTTATCTTAGGATTTCAAGTGGTAATTATCTAAGTGTTTTATATCATAACGCACTGGGAATCATAATCATGACCCTATGCCTTACAATATATATTATTTCATATGCCATATCAGATAAATTTATTAATATTCATGTCTGAGAAAGGATAATAGCTAAGTGTTAATTGTTTATGGCCTAATAATGGTCGCAAGTCTTACATTTGTGCTTTTGCTAAAGCGAAGTGGTGAAAAGCTTAATAAGGGACTGATTAATAGTCATCAGTTTAAGAAGCTTTTGCTTGATATTAAAAAGATAAACCCACATGATGATGCTTCAATACTGGCAATTAAGTATTTAAAAAAGAAGCTTTTGCTATTTTTTATTGTATTATTTGCCGGAGGATTTATTGCTTTTGTTTATGAAATTAACAATATTGGAAACAGGGTAATAGACGATAATAACAGAATTATGCGAAGTGATTATCTGAAGGGAGATAAGGTCTTATCTTTAATGGTAAGAAATTCAAGTAATGGAGAGCAGGAAAAAATCAATGTAACCATAAGTGAAAAGCAATATACGGCACAGCAAATCGATTTGCTTGTAAAGGAAGCCTATGAGCTACTGAGTATACAGGTCCTATCTAATAACGAGTCTGTTGATCATATATGTGATGACATGTCTTTTCCCTCGTCAATTAGCGGTTATCCTTTCTCTATCACATGGAGGACTGACGATCCTCTTCTTGTATCCACAAAGGGAATTATTAACGAAGAAAGATTAGAAAAATTAGCAAAGGAAAAAGATATTAGTGGGGGGATTCCTATTGGTATTCATGCAAAGCTTCAGTATAAGGATTACTCCTATGAATATGATTTCTATGTACGTATTTTTGGAAGGAAGGAAAATACCCTGTTATCGCTTGGGGAATATGCAACTGAGCTTATTGATGAAGAGAATAAACGTACTTTGACGGAGGATTATATTGAATTACCAATTAAAATAGGAGATGTTCCCATAGAATTTGAAGAAGCTGCTAACGGTGGTGGTGTATGCCTTATTATTTTAATCTTCATAGTTGCAGTGCTGTTATATAAAAGGGAAGATGAGAACCTTAAGAATAGGGTTACGGAAAGAAACAATGAATTGCTTAAGGATTATCCGCGGCTTTTGAATAAATTTGTTTTGTTTTATTCTGCCGGACTTACAACAAGAGGTATTTGGAGTAAGCTGTGTAGAGATTACCAGATATCACTAAGAAAAGGTGAAAAGAAGAGATTTCTTTTTGAGGAAATGCTTATCACTGAAGAAAAAATGAGGGAAGGAATGTTAGAGATGCAGGCTTACGAGGAGTTTGCAAGCAGATGTAATATTCATAAATACAGACAATTTATTAATCTTTTAGAGCAGTCTGTTTCGAAGGGAAGAAATGATTTGTTAATGCTTTTAGAACAGGAAGCAGAAAATGCCTTTACTGAAAGAAAAAATAGAGCTAAGGAGCTTGGAGAAGAAGCCGGGACAAAGCTTCTAATACCTTTATTTATGATGTTAATTGTTGTATTAATAATAGTTTTAGTTCCGGCATTTATAACATTTAAAATGTAGTTAATGCTGTAATGAACAGTATCATTTAAAAGGAGGATTTATGTTAAAGAGTATTAAAAGGTTTTTAAAGGAAGAGGACGCAGTTGGAGTTGTAGAGCTTATATTGATTTTGGTTGTTCTTATAGGGCTGGTGGTGATTTTTAGAGATCAGTTAACATCTCTTATTAATTCTATATTTGAAAGAATAGTTAGTGACAGTGCAGCGGTATAAGGAGGAAATACAATTATTTTGTGTAAGAAAAAAGGCGAATTAACTATATTTCTGGCGCTTTTACTTACTATTGTTATTGGTTTTCTTGTTGTGCTTATAGAAAGTGTAAGGGTACAGGGAATTAGGCTCTATATTGAGGAGGTTTTTGATATGGGGCTGCATTCCTGTCTTGGAGAGTATGAGCAGGAGCTGTTTAAAAGATATGATTTATTGTTTGTTGACACAAGCTATAGGGGTGCAGAAAAGGGCAATATTGATAATCTAAAAAAACATTTGGCAGAATACATAGAAGAAAATATGGAAAATTCAGGGAACAAGGGAAACTGGTATAAGGAAGAATTAGAGGACCTTGAAATTACAGGATATATGTATGCTACAGATGAAAATGCAAATGTTTTTGCCGCTCAGGCAGAAGAATATATAGAACAATTCGGAGAAATAAAGTATTTACCTTCCATGCAGGAAAAATCAGAGCTACTTTCAAGTATTAAAGAAATAGATTTTTTTATGGAATGGGATGAAATTCTTGCAAAAATAGATAGTTATGGTTGTGCAATCACTAATCCGGGGAAAATAGTAAGAGGAATGATTGTACCAAAGGATAAATTTCTTAATGTAGGAACTCTTGCCAATATAGGATACAAAGACGTTGTTTCAAACAGAAAACTTAACAAGGGTAAGTACAGTGGGTTGAAGGTAGAAGAAAAAAACAGCAGTCTGATATATGAATATATTATGCAAAAGAATGGTTATTACACAAATACAAATAGTAATCAGGTTTTGTCAGGAGAGCTTGAATATATTATTTATGGGAAATATTCTGATGAAGAAAATTTAGACCTTCTTATTGATGATTTACTTGAAAAAAGAGAAAGTGACAATTTAGATGCTATAAAATCAGATGCTTTAAAGGTAGCCAAGGCAAAATCCAGGGCGATTTTTATTCTTGGTGAAAAATCTGTAGATCCATACTTAGTCAAGCTGGTAAGTGATTCTATAATATATGCCTGGGCCTATGCAGAGTCTGCTATTGATGTAAGCAGGCTTTTAAATGGAGGAAGATGTGTTATCAAAAAAACCGGAAACGATATTGAACTTAATATAAATGAGTTATTACTATTTCAGTCCAGACTAAGGGAATCAGGCGGTAAAGGTGAAGACTATTTGGATTATTTAGGCGGTCTTATTATAAATGTGCCGCTAAATGTTGTTAAATATCGTCAACTTGATATTATCGAGATTAATCTTAGGAGTTATCGAAATGATGGGTTTAGAGCTGACTGTTTAATAGAATATATGGAGGGGAATGGGTATTTTTCGAGCAGATATGGCTATAGTCATTCAATAATGAGAGATTTGCGCTATGAATATTGATTATATGAAAAGAAAGGGTAGTCTTACCATTGAAGCAGCTTTAGTTCTTCCTTTATTCCTATTTGCAGTATTTTCTATTATGTCACTTATAAATTTGTTTAGATTTCATATTAATCTTAACGAAGAATTGCATCAGGTAGGAAAAGAAATTGCTATGGAAGCTTTTATAAGGTGCGATTATACAAGCGGGTATGTAAAAAATGAAGTGCTTTCAAGGCTTGGTGATGAAGTAATAAAAATGGCACCAATAGAAGGTGGTGCAGAAGGAATCGATTTTAGTGGCTGTGATTTTTCTGACAGAGAAATAATTCGTCTTAAGGCGGAATATAAAGGTTTATTGCCTTATGATATTTTCAATTTATTTGAATATGATTTTTCAGTCAAATGTACAATGCACAGTTATATAGGCTATGAAAAGGGTATTTTTGGAAAGACTAATAAAAAGGAAAATGAAGAATATGTTTATATTACAGAAAATGGAACAGTGTATCATAGAAACAGGGAATGCAGCTATTTACGATTATCCATAAAGGAGGTTAATACAAGTGAGCTTGTGGAGTTAAGAAATACGTCAGGACACAAGTATTATGCCTGTGAAAAGTGTGGTAAAAAGGCTGGAAATACGGTGTATATTACTGATGATGGAACCTGTTATCACAGTAGTTTAGGCTGCAGTGGGCTTAAGAGGACTGTAAAATGTGTTCCAATTAGTGAAGTAGGAGGAAGAGGACCCTGTTCAAGGTGTGGTCATGCTCATTAATTATGATTATTATTGCATTTCTATTGCTTATCATATGTAGTTATACAGATTTAAAGGAACGCAGCATTAGTCTTAAGCTGCTTGCTGTGTTCCTCATGTCTACAATTGCATTATATGTCTTTTGTTATTGTTATAGTGAAAACATAGAATGTTTAGATAGATTTTTGTTATATGAAATATGTCCTGAAAATATATTCTATGCAGTAATTCCCGGAGGTATTTTACTTATAATCAGCGTAGTAAGTAAAGAAGCCATAGGCTTTGGCGATGGATATTTACTTGTTGTTTTGGGGGTAATGGTTGGTTGTGTCAGGCTTAGTTGTATTATTTGTATTTCAATGCTCATGGTTTCTGTTGTGGGAATCATTGGAATAGCAGTAAAGAAGTGGAATAAAAATAATGCACTTCCCTACGTCCCCTTTCTATTAGCAGGATTTATGGTTGTTAATGTATTAATGGAGTTTTATGGAAAAAGGTAGCTTAACTATAGAAATATCATTACTTATGACGTTTGTTCTGGCAGCACTTATTATGATAATTTACAGTGGATTCTGTCTTCATGACAAATATATTTTTACAAAGGCCTGTTTATCTGCTGCTCTAAGAGCAAGTGAAGAAAGAGAGGATGCTTATATTGATAAAACAGCTAAGGATACTATTAATGAAGTACTTCCGAATAAGCTTTTAGGTTCTTGGGATTATGATATAAACGTTAGTTTTGATAAAGAATCTGTAAATATATCTTGTGAAGGAAAAATGAATATGAATGAAGGTATTCTATCAAGGGTGCTTAATAGAAATGGTATAGAGTTTTCGTATTTTACAAGAGTAAACAGAATTAATGAAGGTGAATTTATCAGAGAAAATAAAAGAAAGGGTGTTGGGTATTGTATTTAACAGAATATGAGCAAAGTATATCCGGGAATTCATTGATTTTTCAAAATAATGAAATCAGGGATGTTGGGTATGAATCAAAAATGATTTTAGAAAATCATATTGATGGATTTTTAGAGTGCACATATCGTCAGGTAAACGGAAATGAGCAGTATGTATATGATATAACTTCAAAAAAATGCTTAAAAAGCTTTTTCGATAATAAGGAGATTGATTATGACAGTCTATGTAAAATAATTAATGGAATTGTTACCGGGCAGCAGTCTGTTAAGGAGTTTTTATTAAATGAAGAGCAATTGATATTAGATATAAATTACACATATATTGATGTGGAATCAAAAAAGCTGTTTTTGTGTTACTGTCCGTATTCCTGTCAGGTTTTGGGGGACCAATTGCTTTTATTAGCAGAATACATACTTGAAAAGGTTGATTATACAGATGATTCTGCAACAAAACTTGCCTATAAGCTTTATGAAAACGTTCTTAATGGGGATTATGAATTTAAAAAGCTGATTACAGGGAATATATCAAAAAATGAAGAAGAGGAGCTTAAAATAAAAAATATAACAGAAGAGAATGTTGAGTTTTTTGTTGAGGATGAAGAATTATATCTTCCAGAATTAAATGAGGAAAAAAATTATTCGCTTCCCATACTTGGAAAATCAATAATATCCGTAGCCGCTGTATTTGTTATGGCAGTAGGTATTTTATTTGCTGCTACATATATATATAAACCCTATGAACTGGTTAAAATAATGAAAATGAAGGAAATGGTTTTGCTTTTGAGCACTACCTTGGCAATGGCAATGTTTCTTATTGTTATGGTTTTATTTAAGTGGATTAGGGATAAAAGAAAAGTTAAGAATATTAACAGATATGAAAGTAAAGAAGATATTGAATTGTGCAGAAATATTGAAGGCTCGGAACATATGGGGGATACAGAAAATCTCGAAAACAGAGAGTCTGCTCCCAGATTAGTAAAATTTGTTGGTAATGAAATAGAAGAAGTATTAATAAACAAAAGTCCGTTTGTCATAGGAAAAAAGAGCTCACTTTGTGATGGGGTATTAAAAAATGATGCAGTAAGTCGTATGCATGCCAAGGTAGTAAAGGAAGGTGGTAGCTACTATTTATCTGATTTGAACAGTACAAATGGAACTTTTCTAAATGGAAAGCGATTAACAGAGAATATTAAACTTAAGCTTCAGTTAAACGATGAAATACGTTTTGCTCAGGAAGCTTACTATTTTAGGTGATTTTTTGGTTATCTTACGGCTCAAGCAGTATTTGCCGCGGTTTACAATTGAACAAAATAGATTTTATATATTCCTTTAGTGTATTTTTTACTTTTATGTTATTATAGAATGGATGTGACTGTGTATTATTAAATAGATTTAATATATAAATAATGTTCTCATGTTTTGGATAGATATATTTGAAATTATTTTAAGTATTCTAAATCAGATTCATAGGGTTCATTAAAAAGGAGGAAAAAATGTATTCATATGCCACAAGTGGTGTTTGTTCACAACAGATTAACATTGAGGTGGAAGGTGACATTATAAAAAATGTTCAGTTTATAGGCGGATGTAATGGAAATACCCAGGGTATTTCCAGGCTTGTACAGGGAATGAAGGTAGATGATGTAATAGAGAAGCTAGAAGGAATCAAATGCGGCTTTAGACCAACCTCATGTCCTGATCAGTTAACAAAAGCATTAAAGAAAATGAAGGAAGCTTAAAATGAAACGAATAGTATTAACAGGCGGTGGTACTGCGGGTCACGTAACACCTAATATAGCATTGATTCCTACTCTTAGAGAGATGGGTTATGAGATAAATTACATTGGCTCCTATGAAGGAATAGAAAAAACACTTATTGGTGATTACTCCATACCATATTACGGTATTTCATCCGGTAAATTAAGAAGGTATTTCTCATTAAAGAATTTTACAGATCCATTTCGTGTTATTAAGGGGTTTTTTGAAGCAAATAAATTAATGAAGTCCATAAAGCCGGATGTTGTTTTTAGCAAAGGCGGTTTTGTATCGGTTCCTGTTGTTATTGCGGCTCATAGAAACAGGATACCTGTAATTATTCATGAGTCTGATATGACTCCCGGGCTTGCAAATAAGCTTTGTTTTTCATCTGCAAATAAGATATGCTGTAATTTCCCTGAAACAGTTGAATTATTGCCTAAGAATAAAGCAGTACTTTCAGGTTCTCCCATTAGGTCTGAGCTGTTATCGGGAGACAGAAGTGCAGCAGTTCAATTTACGGGATTTAAGGTAGAAAAACCTGTTGTAATGGTCATAGGTGGGTCATTGGGCGCACTTAATGTTAATAAAGCTGTCAGAGCAATTCTTCCCAAGCTATTAGAAAAATATAATGTAATTCATTTATGTGGAAAAGGTAAGGTTGATGAAGCCTATAATGGGATGGAAGGATATATTCAGTATGAGTATATTAAGGACGAACTAAAGGATTTATTTGCTTATGCCGATATAGTCATATCCAGAGCCGGTGCCAATGCTATTTGTGAATTACTGGCATTAAAAAAGCCCAATATTCTTATTCCGCTTCCAAGTAAGAGTAGTAGAGGAGATCAGCTTCTCAATGCTCAATCCTTTGAAAAGCAAGGTTTTTCTAAGGTAATTACTGAGGAAAATCTGACAGATGAATTGCTACTGACTTCAATAGATGAGGTATACTGCAATAGAGATAAATATATTGATGTTATGGCATCAAGTTCTTTGAATAATGCTATCCAGATTATTACAGGCTTAATAAAACAATCAAAATAATTCTATAATCGTGGTTATATGTAATCATTTAGGAGGGGTTTTATGGAGTACACAAACAAGACTAGGACTATTACAAGTTTTATGCGAGATATTGATGAAGGAAGGTTATTCTTTAATCATAAGGTTCAGCGAAAAAGTGGACAATGGTCTAAAAGTCAGAGAAGTAGGTTAATATATTCCTTATGTTCAGGTTTTTTGCCAATACCTCCTATACATATAGCTGAATTAGACGGCAAGGAATACGTTATTGATGGTAAACAGCGATTGGAAACCATTCATGATTACATTAATGACAAGTTTAAGCTTCTTAAAGGAACAGATAAGGTGACTTCAATACACGGCGAAGAGTATGAATTGACCAATAAGAAGTGGTCTCAATTGCCGGATGATATAAAAAATAAGCTTCTTGAAACTGAAATACTTCAGGTAAAATATGTAGATTATACAGATAATCAGATAGCACAGATATTTTCCGTGCTTAATAACGGTTCTCCTTTGACAGCCGATCAGAAATTACGTGCTGTTCTTGATTTTGACAGTCTTGATTTGATTGATAAGGTTCTTTCAAGTGGTTTTTTTGAAAGATTGAATTTGTCAAATAATCAGATTATAAAGGGACAGGATTTAACATTGGTACTCCAAGCTGCAATGTTAATATCTAAGGAGCCTTTTAATAATTTTGGAAGTAAATCAGTACTTCATTTTGCTGAAAATATTAACAAGGAAGCCCTTAATGCAATATCAAATAATATAGATGAGTTGGATTTTAAATTTATCGATAACCCTAATATTAAAAAGGTATCTATTCCTATGGTGCTTGCAGGTGCTGCAATTGCGCCTAATCTTGATAATTATGTCAAAAATCTGGATGCATTTTTTAATGATAGCAATGACCAGGAGGTTTACAGAGAATATTGCCAGAAGGCAACATCCGCCAAAGCAAACGTTATGGGCAGATGGGAAATGATTAAAAGACTATCAAAATAAAAAAAGTATCCTGAGAAAATAAATCTCAGAATACTTTTTATGTTGAGTTAATACTAATTCATTTTTAGTTCCTCACAGAGGGCTTTAAGCTCTTCTTTACTGGGACTTGTTGGTTTCCAGTTAATATCCTGAGGATCGTTTTTATATCTGGGAATTAAGTGCATATGAAAATGAAATACTGTTTGGCCTGCTGTCTCACCATTGTTTTGAACAATGTTAAAGCCGTCGCAGTTGAGTTTTTTTGTCATATTGGTAGCAAGCTTCTTTGCAAGTACAAAAGCCTTTGAGGCCAGGTTATCATCTAATTCATAAATGTTGGCATAATGTTCCTTGGGAAGAATGAGAGCATGTCCCTTTGTTGCCGGTGACACATCTAAAATGACGGTAAAATCGTCATCCTCATAGATTTTATTAGTTTCAAAAATTCCATTTGCGAGTTTACAAAAAATACAATCGTCTTTCATTTTTTTGTCCTTTCCTGTTATTAATTAAATTTAAATAAGTCATCAAGATTTCTTAGTAAGGTAAAATCCCCTTTGAATTGCATAGAACCGGACATAAATGCTCGTTGGAAGGTTATTTGTCCGGCTATTATATGACTTAATACCGAACTGTCAAGCTTACAGGTTACGCCATCCACATCGAGGTTACCATAGAACACATTTAAATCGCCTTCTTTGATTTCGATAATTAATGGTTTCTTTTTATCCTTGAAAACAAATTTATAACTAGTAGTAAGATTTTCGTTGGGTATATAATTATTCTTAAAGTCATTTATAAAAACAGAGTTCTCATCTAGACCCTTATTTTCCATTTTGCCCTTAAAATAATTGGTAAGTTCTTCTATGTCCTCCTTCTGACGCTGTACATAAGAATCGTCAGATGCGTATTTTGATAGCTGTTCAGATTCCTGAGGAGTTAAAGGTATGTTAGATACAGGTGTACTGATAGTAAATCCTGCCTGACTGCTGGTTGGTAGTGACTTTGTCTTTTGAGAAATTGTACGATAAATGTTCTCTGTAGTCTTTTCTATAATTGTTGTGTAGTCTTTATTAAGTTCGAAGGTAACAAGATCTTCAACATATCCGCAAAGTCCGTTACATGGAAGGCCTCCAAGAATTTCCCAGGCAAGGGATAAATCAGTCATTGCCTTACGCTCACCAAAGGTGGTACTCATAACTATGGGGCACATATAAGTGGAATTGATTTTTTCTTTATTCCCATAGAGCCAGCAGGCATCAAGGAACTGTTGCATAAAGCCGCCGATTCCGAACCATTCAACGGTTGTTGCGAGTATTATACCATCCGCATCGTTAATGGAAGCCGGAAGAGTTATTATATTATTTTTCTGTTCATATAAATTGAATTTCTCGACTTTTACATTTAGCTCAGCAAAAACTTCCTGCATTTTATTAAGAACAAATAATGTAGGGTCGTCGAGGATTCCTCGCCCACCGTAGTAAATATTGATTTTCATAAATAAACCTTTCAAATAGATTTTTAGATATTATACCATAGAAAGACGGCCATAACAAAAAGTTACGGCCGTTAAACTTAAAAATTATATTATTTGAAATATCTGTTATATAATCCCTGGAATGCCTTGCCGTGTCTTGCTTCATCTCTTGCCATTTCATGAACTGTATCATGTATTGCATCAAGATTTGCTGCCTTTGCACGCTTTGCAAGATCTGTCTTACCTGCTGTTGCACCATTTTCTGCTTCGATTCTCATTTCGAGATTCTTCTTTGTTGAATCTGTAATTACTTCTCCAAGTAATTCAGCAAACTTAGCAGCATGTTCAGCTTCTTCATAAGCTGCCTTTTCCCAATAAAGGCCAATTTCAGGGTATCCTTCTCTATGAGCAACTCTTGCCATTGCAAGATACATACCTACTTCTGTACATTCTCCGTTAAAATTGGCTCTTAAATCATCAATGATGTCCTGACTTACGCCTTTTGCAACACCAACAACATGCTCTGCTGCCCAATTCATTTCTCCGCTTTGTGCTGTGAATTTTGAAGCCGGTGCACTACACTGAGGACATTTGTCCGGAGCTGTATCTCCTTCGTGAACATAACCACATACCTGACATACGTATTTCATATCATATCTCCTTTATATATAAATATTATGATGTTGGGGTCAAAAGGTATTTTGCCCCCAACGATACCGGATTTCTCCGCTCTACGAGCACACGAAATCCTCAAAACATTCAAAATCCGCTCATTTTTCTGCAAAAAATGGCTACTTTTTCATGTTTTGGCGGGTCATAAAGGTGCATACAGCCTCTTACGAGGAAGCACGACGAGTCAGCATGACCTTTTGACCCTGGTATCATATAATTTGATTATGATATATTCATTACAGGAGATTTAGTATGGCTTTTTTACCTATATCACGTAAAGATATGAATGAAAGAGGGCTTAATCAGTTGGATTTTGTATATGTATGTGGTGATGCATATGTAGATCATCCTTCTTTTGGTCATGCAATAATTTCAAGAATTTTAGAAGCTCACGGATATACAGTAGGTATTATTGCGCAGCCTGATTGGAATAATTTTGATAGTATTGATATATTAGGGGAACCACGACTGGGATTTCTGGTAAGTTCCGGAAATATGGATTCAATGGTTAATCATTATACAGTTAATAAGAAAAAAAGATCTGTTGATTCTTATTCTCCAGGTGGGAAAATGGGCCTACGACCTGATCATGCTGTTGTTGTATATGGTAATTTAATTAGAAAGAAATATAAAAATAAACCCATTATTATTGGTGGAATAGAAGCCAGTTTAAGAAGAATGGGACATTATGATTATTGGTCTGATAAGATGAAAAGATCAATATTATTGGATTCTGGTGCGGATATTATTTCTTATGGAATGGGAGAAAAATCAATAATTGAGATTGCTGATGCTTTAAATTCAGGCATTGATATTTCAGATATTACCTATATTCGTGGAACTGTATATAAAAGTCGAAGTGTAAATGATATATCAGATAGTATAGTATTGCCTACATATAATTCCATAGCTAATGAAAAATGCAAATATGCTGAATCATTTAAGATTCAATATGAAAATACAGACCCATTCACAGCAAAAACATTAGTAGAAGAATATGATCATAATATATATGTAATTCAAAACCCACCTTCATATCCTTTAAGTGAATTAGAAATGGATGATGTATATGCACTTAATTATATGAACAATTATCACCCTAGTTATGAAAAACAGGGTGGAGTTCCTGCAATTAATGAAATAAAATTCTCAATAACAAGTAATAGAGGTTGTTTTGGTGGATGTAATTTTTGTGCTTTGACATTTCATCAGGGAAGAATTGTTCAAACAAGAAGCCATGAATCAATAATTGAAGAAGCAATTAGAATGACCAAAGATCCCGATTTTAAGGGATATATTCATGATGTAGGTGGTCCTACAGCTAATTTCAGAAGGACTTCATGTGATAAGCAGCTTAGTAAAGGAGTATGTACTAATAAACAGTGTTTATTTCCCAAACCCTGTAAAAATATAGTGATTGATCATAGTGATTATTTAGATTTATTACGAAAACTAAGAAAAATTACAAATGTAAAAAAGGTATTTATTAGGTCAGGAATAAGATTTGATTATCTTTACGAAGATAAAGATGATACATTTTTTAATGAATTGCTAAAATATCATATAAGTGGTCAATTACGTGTGGCACCTGAACATATATCTGAAAAGGTATTGTTACGAATGGGTAAACCATCTAAAAAAGTATATGACAATTTTTTAAAAAAATATGATCAATATAATAAAAAAAATGGATTGAATCAATATGCTGTACCATATTTAATGTCCTCACATCCAGGGTCAACGATGAAGGAGGCTATTGAATTGGCTGAATATATTAGAGATTTGGGATATATGCCAGAACAGGTACAGGATTTCTATCCTACACCTTCAACAATATCTACTGTTATGTATTATACAGGTATTGATTGTCGTGATATGTCAAAGGTATATGTTGAGCGAAATCCTCATAGGAAAGCGATGCAAAGAGCATTAATTCATTTTAGAAAACCAGAAAACTATGAGCTGGTTAAAGAGGCTTTACTTGAAAATGATAGAGCAGACTTAATTGGATATGGCGAGAAGTGTCTGATTCCACCTAGACCATGGAAAAATCGAAGTGATGATAAAAAAGTAAAAACCAATTCAAGAAGAGATGCAAATAAAATAAAATCATATTACAAGAATGGTAATAGAAATACAAAGAATGTTACTGGGAACAAAGACAAGAATAATAATGGTTCAGCAGGAAATATAAATAACAGAAGTAAGAGAAAAAAATAATAGATTACCTATTTATTAAAAAGTTAACTATAATGAGTTATGAATTATTAAAGATAACACTGTTATGAAACAGTGTTATCTTTAGTTATAATATCTCCATTGATAGTATCAAATGAATTATGAAAAAAAGTAAAAGCACAAAACTCTGATGAACCTTGAACAATGCAAATATTTAAGAAAGTAAAAAGTATTCGCTATCCATTGTGGATTGCTAAGAAGGAAAAGAGGTATCTAAATATCCGGATGGGGTTGGTGAGTTAAATAATCATAAGTATGAACTATAAGTAACGTTGTTACATAACGATAATATATAACAACAATATATAACGCAGTTATACAACAGAAGGTATCTAAATAACCAGATGGAATTAGTGAATTAAATTAATTAAGATATGAACTATAAGTAACAATGTTATATAACACTAATACATAACATAGATATATAACGGAAAGTATCTAAATAACCGGATGGAATTAGTGAATTAAATTAATTAAGATATGAACTACAAATAACGATGTTATATAACATCGATACTTAACATAGATATACAACGAAGAGGTTTTAAATATTCGAATGGGTTGATGAGTTAAATAAAAAAAATACACTATAAGCAACACTGTTATATAACATCAATACATAACGATAATATATAACAAGGTTATGTATGCGATAGTATTTATTCTCATAGTACATCGGTTTTATAATAACTATGCCAATTACCCAGAATGTTTTTGTGAGAGTGCAGTTCAAAGAAAGTAGGCGTAGTGGCGCTACGTGGAAGCTTTTTGAATCTATACTATCGCTGAAACAGACAAGTAATAATATAACAATCTGTATAACAGTAATAATATATTTAATTATAAAATAGAATATATCCAAAATATTAATACTATAGATTAATAACAATGATACATAACGGCAATACATAACGGTAATATATAACAGTAATACATAACAATGATATGCTAAAATATATATATTCTATTCTTGATAATCATTCTCTGTAATCGCTATTTTTCCGGGTAAAGATATAAACGACTTGTATGTCAAAAGTAATATAATGATACCAGGGTCAAAAGGTCATGCTGACTCGTCGTGCTTGCACGTAAGAGGCTGTATGCACCTTTATGACCCGCCAAAACATGAAAAAGTAGCCATTTTTTGCAGAAAAATGAGCGGATTTTGAATGTTTTGAGGAT
>JAZQOI010000060.1:0-12655 GCA_045627745.1 Lachnospiraceae bacterium
TTATTATTTAAGCTCAGACTACTGAGCGGTAACAACTCTGATGGTCATATAATCATGCTCCTTTCCAATCAAATAAAGTAAAATCTTTGTAAATTGTACGTGAATACAGTTTACGATTCAACCTTAACAATAATTATAAAAAAACTTGCGCCATAAATCAGGCCTTATATCATCTGAAAAAATTTCAAAGCCTCTTCTATAGCCTTTACCTTTTCTTCCGGGCATCCCGGTTGTCTGCTATTTTCTGATTTTGGCTTATTGTAATTCTCTCTTTCTATAATCCCATGCTTCTGCTTTACCTGAGCTATATTCAGGTTTGTCACATGGAATCCGTAGTGCTCCTGCACCCATTCTTCTATCTCTTTATATGTTGCTTTCGCTTCCGCACTTGTAAGATCAAGTTCGTCCATATCTACCTTTATGTTGATATGATGCTTTGCTTCATGAAGTTTGGACAATAAACATACACTCTCGTCATTCGTTTCTTTGTCCCAACAACTTTCAAAATCAAGTTGATCTGTTTCAACTCCATTATAAAAGATTGGGAACCTGAATTTGATTCCCTTTAAAAATCTTCCATCCGGGAGTTCCTGCTCATGGACAAATACATCCTTCACAAATGATTTAAGAAATCGTTTCTTTTCTAAATCTGTAAACTCTGAATACATTTTATCAAACTGTAACAATATTTGATAGACTGCTTCCCCAGATAATTTGTTTTTATGGAGGTTATCAATTCGCAAACTTACTGATTCAATCTTTTCCTCTAATGATGAAATCTCATCATACTGTTTATCCAATCGATTCTGCATATCCTCATATTTTCGGTCATAATGTTTATCTGTAATATCAAGTCTGTCCATCTGCTCAGCAATTTTGTTCTTTGCACCTATAGCCTGCTGTAATTGCTTATTTAAGACAACTTTTTCCTTATCCAATTCAGATGTATCTATTTTAGAACCTATCTTTTGCTTAAGTGCAGTCTGAAATTTTGGATTATTAACCATTTTTCTAATCACTTCTTCTACTGCAGCATTTACTTTATCCTGCCCCCACTGCTTATGATAATCGCAACTGTGTCCATCAATTCTTATTCTATGCTTACAAGCATAATAGAAAAAATCTCTATAATACGTGCCATCTTTTTTCTTCTTTCGATTCACGTTTGCATACATTGCGCCACCACACACCGGGCATTTTAATATTCCTGATAAAATATGTTCGTGATCCAGGCTATGTGTTTTTTCAAATCTAACTCCAGTATCAACGCGCTTCTGTTTTGCCAACGCAAAATCTTCTTCTGAAATGATGGCATCATGAGCTCCTTCATAAAGCGAATATTCATCCTGCTTTACTACATGGAATTCATTTCTTGTTCCTGGAATTTTCTCTGTCGCGCGTCTTCCATAAGGCATCTTCCCCATATAAATTGGATTATCAAGAACTCCTTTTATAAATGATGGTGCGAATGCATCTAATGTATTATTTTGACGCTTTTTCTTTTTGTAACCATGCGTATTCAAATACTCTGCAATTCCATTAGCTCCTAGATTTGTATGAATGTATTTATCAAATATAAGTCTTATAGTCTCTGCTTCATCCTCTGCTATAATAAGTTCTCCATCTTCAAGCTTATAGCCATATGGAGCAAAACCTCCATTCCATTTTCCTTCTCTAGCTTTCTGCTTACGTCCTTCCATTGTTTGAACAAGAATATTCTCACGTTCAAGTTCCGCTACAGCAGAAAGAATGGAAATCATGAGCTTTCCAGATTCCTTTGAGCTGTCAATCCCATCCTCAACACAAATAAGGTTCGCTCCATAATCCTGCATTAGCTGTAAAGAATTTAATACATCTGCAGCATTACGTCCAAATCTCGATAATTTGAAAACAAGGACGAAAATAACCTCGTCCTTGCCATTCTCAATATCTTCTAACATTCTTACAAATTCTGGTCTTCCAGCTATATTCTTTCCTGAATGACCTTCATCTGAATACTCTCCAACAATTTGCATTTCTTCATATGCTGCATACTTTTTTAATTTTTCCTTTTGTGCATCCAAACTATATCCATCAACCTGCATAGCCGTTGATACACGTGTATATATGTAACACTTTCGCTTTTTAGTCAATTTTATCCCCTCCTGGTAATCTCTTTATATCCTCCAAACTTGCGGAAGATAATGTACTCATCTGCTTCACTGCCAGATTTCTTAGCAGCACCAAACGTTCAGACATCAATTTCCCTTGTTCAATCAAAATCGAATTATAGCTTTCCATATTTGCAAGAACCAATAATTGATTCAAATTTGCTTCATCTCGAATATTGCCTTTAATCTCAGGATTCTTTTCGCGCCATTGTTTTGCTGTTTCGCCAAACAAAGCAACATTTAGCAAATCTGCTTCATTCGCATACTTATATGAAATCTGCTCCATTGTCAGCTCTGGTGGAATTAAATTTTCTTTTATTGCATCCGTATGTATTTTATAATTCAACTTTGCAATCTCGCGATTAAGATTCCAATTTAAAGATAATCTACTGTTTTCATCCTTTTTTAACCGTTGGTAGTCTTTCATAATATACAGCTTAAACTCTGCCAATACCCATGAAGCAAACTCTAATGCAATATCCGAATGTGCATAAGTCCCACCATATCTTCCAGCTTTTGATACTATACCAATAGCATTTACTCCCTCAATCCATTTAGTAGGCGACATGGTAAAAGCATGAAGTCCTGCTTCACTTTTAAACCCGTCGAATTCGACGGGTTTAAAATCAGAATTATGTAACTTTTCCCATAATCCAAGAAACTCCAATGTCTCTCGACCTCTCATCCAATTCTTAATAACATCATTAGGATCATTGCTTTTATATTTTGCTATATCGGTAAGTGATAAATATTCATTTTCAAAATCAGTTGTAAAAATACGAATGGACTTTTACTCTATCAGATTAAAATGTCTTAATGCTTCTTCTATTAACAACCATTTATCCTGTGGACACTTTGCTGATTCATAACCCTCTTTCTTACTTGGTCTATGATTCTCTTGCTCCTTCAAACCATAGGCATCTTTTACTTGTGCTATGTATGCACTATGTATTTTTTGACCAGTTTTTACTTCTATGTACTTCTTTATTTCTTGATATGTTACTTTTCTCTTAACCTTTGAAAAATCAAATGTTTCTGTGTCTATTTCTAGTTCTAAATGTAGTTCTGGATTTTGGCGGGTTAAAAGAACTACCGTCTCCACATGCACCGTTTGCCCAAACATGTCAACAGCCCTAACCCTTTTTAACTCATACCCATTAGCACACAGATATTTAACATCTCTTGCAAGAGTAGCTGAATCGCAGCTTACGTATACAATCTTTTCTGGTCTCGCATCCACAACCACATTTAGGGCACGTTCATCAACACCCTTTCTTGGTGGATCCATAACAACAACATCTGCCTGAATTTCATCCTTGTGGGCGGGCAAATAATCCTCCACAGCAGCACATACAAAATCAACATTCTTCACATTATTTCTAACTGCATTTTTCTTTGCATCGGCAATGGCAGCCTCCACAATTTCAATTCCATGAACGCGCTTTGCCCTAGATGCCATAGACAGTGTAATGGTGCCTATTCCACAGCATAAATCCCATACCTCTTCACTTCCGGTAAGTCCTGCATATTCTACCGCAATTCCATATAGCCTCTCCACCTGGTATGGGTTAATCTGATAAAAGGATAGCGGTGAAATCTCATACTCAAGTCCCTGATTTATATTCTCTGTAAACCCGCTTTTACTGTCCTTTACAAACATAGTATCCCTTATTACTTCCTTACCATAAATGCACCTGCACTTATCCCCCAAAATCACATTAGTTTTCGCACTATTGTAATTTATATATATAGAAACAACCCCGGAAATTGCTGTAAGCGAGTTAACCAGCTCATCAATTTTTTGCGGCATACCTTTTTTCATATTTACCACAAGACACACCATTATTTCTCCGGAACTAAATCCTTTTCTTATCAATACGTGTCGTACTATTCCATCGGAAGTCACTTCGTCATAAGGACTGATTAGATTTCTATTCATATAATCTATTATGCATTTCAAAATCACAGAATTTTCCTTAGCCCCCAGTCTGCAGTCCTCACAGGCTATAATGCTGTGAGTTCTTCCTGCATAGAAGCCCGCAACGATATTGCCTTCCCGATCCCTTCCAATGGGATATTGTGATTTATTTCTATATCTGAATGGCTCATCCATGCCTACAATAGGTTCAGTGATTTTTAGAAGATAAGCCTCATCTATGCCACCAATCCTAACCAGATTGTTGATAACCTTATTCTGTTTAAAGCGAAGCTGTGCCTCATATGATAAAGCCTGAATCTGACAGCCTCCGCACTGCCTGTTAATACTACAGGGTGCTTCAACTCTGTCAGGAGATTTTACAAGAATTTCCATTAGCCTTCCATATGCGAAATTTTTCTTTACCTTAATTACTTTGATTCTTACTCTGTCTCCCGGCAAAGCATCCTTGACAAAGAAGGGATAGCCATTAATTTTGCCTATCCCTTCTCCATCAATACCCATATCTGTAATTGTTACTTCCAATTCCTGATTCTTTAAATATTCCATTTTCAGACTCCGTATCACTCAATAATGCTTGTCTTTCTAACATTTGAATCAATAAGACGATTAAATCCAAGCCAACCGTTTTCAGTAGTAGATGCAAATAATTCAGTAAGCGTCTCCATCTTGGCATCAGTGTTATCAGCAAAATTCAAGGCCACTGCTTCAATAAGTGCCGGTTTTTTCGGAGAACCATATTCATACTCTCCGTGATGGGCTAATATGCAGTGTTTAACCTCTGCCTCAAGCTTATGTGGAAAGTCAGAAATTGTACTGATTTTAGTACCTATCATCTCAACTCCCATAACAATATGTCCCAATAATTGGCCATCATCCGTGTAATCATTTTCCGGGAACAGTGATAGCTCCCTTACCTTTCCTATATCATGAAGCATAGCAACACTGAGAAGCAAATCCCTGTTTAGTGCAGGATATGCAGTAGTATAATAATTACACATTTTTGTAACAGAAAGTGTATGCTCCAAAAGTCCTCCTACGAATCCGTGATGAACTGATTTAGCAGCCGAACTGCTCTTAAATGCCTTTACAAATTCCTTATCCTCAACAAAAAATGCCTCACATAATTTCTTAAGATACACCGACTTGATACTATCAATATATTCAAGAAGCTGACCATACATTTCATCAATGTTTTTGGAGGATACAGGTAAATAATCCTTGGGATCATATTCTCCCTCTGAACACTTTCTTATGCGTTTAATGCTTAACTGAAGCTGACCGTTGAAGCTCGTTACGCCACCATTTATCTGAACATAATCAAAAACATCATAGTCATCAATACCTGCTGAATTAGGCTCCCATATTTTAGCATCTATGGTACCTGTCTTATCCTGCAAAATCACATTCTCGTAGGGCTTACCGGTCTTGGTAACTGCTGCCTGCTTATGCTTTACAAGATATACTCCATTAATATTGTCGCTCTCTCTAAAACTTTCAATATACTTCATAATATTATCCCCGTTTCTATATGTCCCAAATATTGTTCATTTAATAATTTTGGCTTTCCAAAGCAATTTCATAGGAAAGCTCTACATACTCATCTCTTCCCAGTCGCTTAACAGTCACCATCATCTGATCTCCAGGCTGGCACTTTAGCATTGTATCCTTGAAATCAGTAAACGACGTAATATCTGTAGTTCCTAACTTCACAATAACATCACCGTTCTGGATTCCTGCCTGCATTGCCGGTGAATCTATTACCACCTGCTTCACATAAGCACCCTTGGGTACGCCGTAATCTTCAACGGCTTCCTCAGTAACATCCAGCCCAACAATACCCAGATATGCAATTTCCTGACCGTTTGAGATTTTCTCAATTTTATCCTTAAGATCAGAAATAGCATAACCCTTTATAAGATTCTTTGTATCACTTCCTGCAACATCCGTGGTTACGATACCAAGCACTTTTCCCTGGAAATTAATTAACACTCCACTGGCACTGGTACTTCCGTATATGTCCGTTGTAAGCACAGTCACATTAGTATCAACCATATCCTTAACAGATGCATGGGATGTAATCTGGCCAAATGCCATTGAGTCACTCATTCCTAATGGATCTCCCAGAGCAATAACAGGAGAACCATCTATATCTGCGCTTTTGCTATTGCCCAGTTCTGCCATCTTAATTTCACTTAAGGTGTCCTTCGGAATATCTTCCAGATTAACAGCAATAATAGATAAATCAGTATTTACATCTGACTTTTTAACAACAGCATCTTCACTTGTTCCATCGCAGAAGGTAACAAGAATTGAATCGGAATTATCCACAACACTTGTACGTGTTAAAATAAGTAATTCCTTTCCATTATCCGCAACAATCAAACCGGAAGTCGAATTATTGTCTTCATAAATATTCATAAACCAGTCAGTGTTTGACGACCTGCCGGTTACAACCACCATAGATTTCTTAGCCTCAGCAGCAACATCACTTATCTTCTTGTATAATTCCGTATAATCAGAAAGCTCTAAAGACTTTTCAACAGTTTCAACCTTGGTAATAACCTCTGTTTTTCTTTCTATAACCGGTATTTCCTCAGGTACATTGTTTTCGTTATACGGACAATTATCTGAAACAGAATTATCCGACACTATCTCTAAACCGTTATTTCCCTGATTATTATTAACTATGTCCTCATCACCACCCAGCGTAACAAGCTGCATTTTATCCTCAGGATAAAGCCAGTTTTTAAAAATAGGTTCCAAAGAAACAAATGTAAAACAAGCTATAACACCAAATACCAGAGCAAGAATACATGTAAAGATAGACTTAACAACAAGTCTTTTCTTATTAATAGGCTTCTCTTTAATAGTTTCTGTTATAAAATCATACTTAGAATCCTGACTGTCTGCGGATAATGAATTTTCACTTTTTACATTCTCTCTTAATTGTTTCTCGTCCATATATTTCACCCTCAATTACACTAACATATCTACATTACTGTAACCCATAAGACTACTTCCAGTTCAATCTATGAAGCTCCCCATTTATCTGCATATTTTCAAATCCCTGTTGCCTAAGAGCTTCATACAATACTATGGAAACCGAATTAGCAAGATTTAGTGACCTGATGCTTTCAAGCATCGGAATGCGAACGCAGGTAGATTCATAATCTACTAAAATCTCCTCAGGAATCCCTGCACTTTCCTTTCCAAACATAATAAAAGCATCCTGCTCATAATGTACATCTGTATAATTCTGATGTGCTTTTGTTGTTGCCATATATATTTTAGGATTATTATTTACCTTAAGAAATTCTTCAAAATTCACATATGTTCTAACATCGAGCTTGTCCCAGTAATCCATACCTGCCCTTTTTATTTTCTTCTCATCAAGATGAAATCCCAATGGTTCAATAAGATGCAGCACTGTTCCCGTAGCCACACATGTTCTTCCTATATTTCCCGTATTTGCCGGAATCTCCGGCTCATGTAATACTATATTCATTTTCCTCACCTGTTAATCTTCATCTGATTTACTCTTTGTAAGTGTAAAAATAAACTCCGTTCCTACTCCAACAGTACTTACAACGTTTATATTCTCATGATGAGCATTAATAATTTCTTTTGTAATAGCCAGACCTAAACCCGTTCCTTTCTTGTCCTTACCACGGGATAAATCAGTCTTGTAAAATCGATCAAATACAAGCTTCTGACTTTCCTTGGGAATTCCCATTCCGTTATCCTTAACAGAAACAAACACCGTATCATGCTTTTCTGTAGTTTCAACCTTTATTGTTGAATCGGTATCCGAGAACTTGATTGCATTATCAATCAGATTGTATAACACCTGCTGAATCTTCCCCATATCCGCGGTCACAAGTAGATTCTCTCCCAACAGCACCAACTGGAATCTAATACGCTTTTCCTTACATCTGCCCTCAAAGGTTGCTGCAGTGTTTTTAATTACCGTATTAATATCAAAATCAGTAATATCAAGATGCATTCCCTTGGTATTAAGATTATTCAAAGTCAGTAAAGAGTTCGTTAACTTAGTAAGTCGCTCCGTTTCATTAAGAACAATGTTTAAATATTTTTCACTCATTTCCGGAGGAATTGTTCCATCAACCATAGCCTCAATATAACCCTTTATTGAAGTCAGAGGCGACCTGAAATCATGGGATACATTGGCAATAAACTGCTTCTGATTGTCCTCTGATTTTGACAGCTCAGATGCCATGTAGTTAAGCGATGCGGCAAGATGTCCTATTTCGTCATCCTTAGTCACCTCAATCTTATGAGTTAAATTGCCGTCAGCATACTGTTCCGTAGCCTTGGTGATTTTCTTAAGAGGATTATATACAACAAGAGTAAACACCAAAAGTACCATCAATGACAGAATAAAAATAATACCCATAGACATATAAGAAATATTAAGAAGCTTGTCTCTGCTGCTTATTATATTCTTCAAGGGCGAATTAATAATAACATATCCCTTAACTCTGAAATTAGAATTAATAGGCGACAAAACGCTTAACATATCCTGGTCAAACTGATTATAAAAATTACCAATCATATAGTATTTGTTGCCGGTGTCCGTAGGATTAAATTTTTCGACAACGATAGGATTTTCACGTTCCTCGCTATCATCTCTGGAATTATATAAAACCTCTCCATTAACATCTACAATCCAGATAGATGCCTGAGTAAAGGTATCAATTGCTTCAAGCTGGTCCTTCACATCAAGTGCATTAAGCTTTTCATTATAAAAGCTGTCCGCATATCTTACTGAAATAAGATTGGCTTCCTTATATAAGGCTTCCGCCTTTTCCCTAATCAAATGCTCAAAGGTAAGGTTTGAAGAAAAGGTAGCTATGACTCCAATACTTAACAGACCAAAAATACAATATGTAATTATAAATTTAAGATATAGTGTCTTTCTGTATTTCAACTCTATTTTCCCTAATCTATATTTTATGTGAAATTACCTGTTTAGCACCACATTCGCAAACTCACTTCTATGTAGTTATCTTAGCTCATTCGATTACTTCGCCTCAAATTTATACCCGATTCCCCACACAGTCGAAAGTCTCCAGGAATCATGATCCTTTATTTTTTCACGAAGGCGCTTAATATGTACATCAACAGTACGAGTATCACCTATATATTCATATCCCCAGATATGATCAAGAAGCTGTTCTCTGGTAAATACCTGATTGGGTGATGAGGCCAGGAAATACAAAAGCTCCAATTCTTTAGGTGGCATTTCCACAGATTCGCCGTAATACAATACTGAGTAATTAGTCTGATTAATCACAAGATCCTTATATTCTACACACTTAATATCAGATGGTGTTTCAACAGGTTTGACTACCTGAACTCTTCTCAGAACAGCCTTAACACGAGCCACTAACTCCTTTGAATCAAAGGGCTTCTCCATATAATCATCGGCTCCCAGCTCAAGTCCTAACACCTTATCAAATATCTCACCCTTTGCAGAAAGCATAATAATAGGGGTCATTGATTTTGAACGAATCTCACGACACACCTGGTATCCATCAATCCCCGGAAGCATCAGGTCAAGCAAAATCAAATTCGGCATAAAGCTATCAAAGGTAGCCAACGCCTCCTCTCCATCATGTACAATACAAGTATCAAAACATTCCTTTGTTAAATATAAAGAAATCAATTCCGCAATATTAGCGTCATCATCTACAATCATTATTTTTTGTTTATTTGCCATTTTTTACCTCTTCATCTATTGTTTAAAAGTCCCTAAAGCGGTACATATAATCATCATCTTATATGTACCATATTCGGTGCATTTGTCATCATTCAACCTTTCCCGGTACAAATGCTAAATCCCTTTAATAATTCCCGGTACAACCTTTTCTAAATAACTGTACCATTTACTCAGAATATTTTTGTGAAAGTGCAGTTCAAAAAACATTAATTTACTTAAAGGTTACAACAGTAACACCGGCATCTCCTTCGCCATACTCAGCCAGCTTATAACTCTTTACATATTTTATAGTTTTAAGTCTGTTCCATACAGCATTCCTTAATGCGCCGGTTCCTTTACCATGAACAATTCTTACTGTTTCAAGATGAGACAGATACGCATCATCCAGGTATTTTTCAAGCTTAGGAATTGCTTCGTCAACCTTATGTCCTATAAGATTTAATTCCATTGACATAGAAGCTGATTTTGAAAAGCTTCCATAACCGCCTACAGCCATTTTCTTCTTCTTTTTTGAGTAATTGTTTGTATCCTCATGAAGAAATTCAATATCATTCATGTTAGCCTGCATACGCATTATACCACATTGAACAAATAAATTTCCCTTGCTGTCGGGAATTGAACTAACGGTTCCCTTGGCTCCCATTGATATAATTCTTACATCTTCACCAATTTTAAAATCAGATAATTTATTGTCTACCTGTTTTTTCTCATTCAGATTTGATTTGGCACTAACCTTATCCAGCTTTTTTCTCAAGCTTGTCCTTTGTTTTTCCATTTCCTGAATAGTGCCATATTTATTAAAATTACGAATTGACTCGTCGGCAGAATCCTTTGCATCTCTAAGAATAGCTGCTGCTTCTGACTTTGCTTCATCGAGAATCTTATCTCTGTTTCTTTCCAACTTTTCTTTCTTGGTTTCGTACTCTGTCTTGAGTCTTTCAATTTCCTTTTTATAGGCTTCAACTGTCAGCTTCTCTTCTTCTAACAGCACACGATTTTTCTCAAGTTCACTGAGAACCTCTTCAAAATTCTCATCCTTTGTAGATAGCCTTTTTCTTGCATTTTCTATAATGCTGTCATCCAGACCAAGCTTTGACGAAATGGCAAAAGCATTACTCTTTCCCGGCACACCTATAAGCAGACGATATGTAGGAGACAATGTATCCACATCAAATTCACAGCAGGCATTTGAAACTCCCTCTTCAGTCAGAGCATAAACTTTTAACTCGCTATAATGAGTAGTCGCAACAGTTCTTATATGATTTTGATGTAATTTATCAAGAATAGAAATCGCTAACGCTGCTCCTTCTGTAGGATCGGTTCCTGCGCCTAGCTCATCAAACAAACACAAGGAATTTCTGTCTGACTTTTTCATAATTTCAACAATAGTCTTCATATGGGAAGAAAATGTAGACAAATTCTGCTCAATACTCTGCTCATCACCAATATCTGCATATATTTCTTTAAAAATCGATAATTCGGAATGATCCACAGCCGGAATAAACATACCTGTCTGTCCCATAAGACACATTAACCCAAGAGTTTTAATAGCCACCGTTTTACCACCGGTATTAGGTCCTGTAATTATCAGCAAATCAAAATCATCACCAAGGCGTATATCTATAGGAACCACTTTATCCATAGGAAGCAAGGGGTGGCGAACCTTCTTTAAATTAATTATGCCTTCATTGTTATATTCAGGTCTTGAGGCCTTCATTTGCAACGCCAGATTCCCTCTTGCAAATATATAATCAAGCAAAGTCATTATTTTGCAATTATTTCTGATTTCACCGGTATGCGCTGCTACTGATGCAGACAGACTTGCCAGAATACGTTCTATTTCTTTAACTTCCCTTATGTCTGTTTCCCTTAACTCATTGTTAAGCTCTACAATAGCTGAAGGCTCTATAAAAAAAGTTGAAAAAGACTGGGACTGATCATGTACCATTCCCGGAACCATACTCTTGTATTCCGCTTTAACAGGTATACAATAACGACCATCTCTCATAGTAATAACTGCATCCTGTAAATATGTTCTGTATGTATTATTTACCATGCCATTTAGCTGTGAATGAATCCTGTCATTAATAATACGTCTTGAGCGGCGTATTGACTTTAATTCATAGCTTGCATCATCTGCTATTTCATCCTCTGAAATAATACATCTCATAATCTCTTTGGAAATAGTGCTTAATGGTTCAAGTTCCTCAAAATATTTACTCAATGCATCTGAATATTCGTCACCCTCATCCTTTCCATAGGACTTCACAGTGGCTGTATTCTCAAGAAGCTCAGCTACCCGCAACAAATCCTTACACTCTAAGCTACTTCCCTTATCTAACAGTAGCATAGCCTCAGATACATCCCTATTTCCATTAAAAATCACGCGACCGTTCTTTAATAATCTGCCAATTGCAGCCTCTGTTTCATCAAGAAGCTCTGTAACCTTTTCCATCACATCCTCTGGATGTGCATTTATACATAATCTCTTTCCCGGCTCAGATGAAGCACATTCACTAAGCTTTTCTAATATTTTATTATATTCTAATATGCTTAAAACTTTCCTGTTCATATCAATTAAAAACTACTCCAATATTGTATCAGTCTTAAATGTTAATTATACATTATTTATGTTTACTGCATCAAGTCAGAATATTCTTAGAAATGCATTGTTGCTACGTAATTATATGATGTTGGGGTCAAAAGGTATTTTGCCCCCAACGATACCGGATTTCTCCGCTCTACGAGCTCTCGAAATCCTCAAAACATTCAAAATCCGCTCATTTTTCTGCAAAAAATGGCTACTTTTTCATGTTTTGGCGGGTC
>JAZQOI010000061.1:0-9049 GCA_045627745.1 Lachnospiraceae bacterium
AAGACTGATAAACAGTGGCTTTTATGATTTAGCCACAGCCTATCAGTCTGTGCACGTCAACTATTGAAAGCGCCGTATACCGAACGGTACGTACGGTGCTGTGAGAGGACGGCGGTTAGTCACCGCCTCCTACTCGATTAATGTTTTCAATTCTTTTCGTAACAATTATTTATCTGTTACAACTAAGCTTTCCTTCATAAGATCAAATACCTTATCCTTGTAAAGTGTCTGAACAAGGTAGTTAGCACCGTAGGTATCTTTCTCGTTGTCAAAGGATTCATCGCTTCCTTCGTCTTCAATAAGCTTAGCCTTGTAATCATCAACTGTTAATACAATACCTTCCTGCTCCATAATAGCCTGGTATATAAGGTTTTCCTTAACTGTATCTTTGCAGGTTTCATTAAGACTCTTGTCATATTCGCCTTCAGACATATTCATGTAATCCTTGTAGAAATCAACATTATCCATTCCGTACATGCTTTGGTACATTTGACTCATGTAATTGAAGGTTTCAAACTCTGTATATTTATGAACCTGCTTCATTTTGTTAAAGTAGTTCTTAGGGTATGTAGTCATTGTACTGTTGTCTAACAAATAATTCTTAGCCCATTCCTTGTACTTTTCTTCTGACTTTGTTTCCTTAAGATATGCCTTGTAGCCTTTAACAGTAAGGTCATCTAAATCATCTGCATGATGTTCTTTTACAAAATCATCTGTAAGCTCAGGGGCTTCGTAGATACCGTTGATTGTACATTCGAAAACTGCATCCTTACCGGCAAGCTCTTCTGTATTGTAATCCTCCGGGAAGGTAACCTCTACAGTAACATTATCACCAACACCATATCCGATAAGCTGTTGCTCAAAGTCATCAATAAAGGTTCCTGAACCAATTGTCAAATCACTACCCTGACCGTTGGAATTACCACCCTCGAATTCAACACCATCGATTGAACCTACATAATCAAGGTTGATTTTGTCACCATCTTCGATAAGTGCTGTTGTTTCAGTGCTTAATTCTTCGCTGTTATTAAGCTCCTCTTCAATATCTGCTTCCACATCTTCATCGCTGTAGGTGATTGCGTCGCTTGATACGGTAACATTTTTATAATCGCAAAGTGTAACGTAATCAGAAGCCTTAACACCATCAATATATCCGTTCTCTGTAAGATATGAACTGTAGTCATTACTTGCGGAAACATGGTAATAAGCATTGATACCAACATGTGTAATAAGATGAATAATTCCGGCTGCTATGAAAAGAAGAATAACAGTTCCGATTGTTCTGAGAACTATGGAATTACGTTTTTCTTTTTTATTCTGATTCTGTCTGTCAATACGTTTCTGCATACTCTTACTGAGCTGCTCGTTTTCTTTGTTTTCTTTCTTTTTGTCTTTACTCATTTCTAACCTCCAAAATAATAAAATGAACTGTTTCTGTTCTCAGTTAACTTAAAGATAAAACGCCGAGGCGTATTTGAATCTAAATGACATCGATGTTAAAAGTGACAACATGATGTAACCGGGATTGCTTTAAGTGTAAATTACTGTGAATAGCAACAATGTGTAATATTTTACAGCAAAACATAAATAATTAAAATATCTTTCACAGAAAATCCTTATTAAAGTATCAAAATGACGTACTATAAATCCTTGGATTCTCTGTTTCTTCTAAAGTATTCACAATATCCGATTATGCAGAAAATCATAGGAGTACAGAGAATCTGCTGATAACAGAACATATTGTGAAGGAAGTAAGCAATAATTGCACCTGTACCGGCTATCATAAGAGGATTTTCTTTATCTTTAATGAAAAGAATTGCACCGCTTATAAAAATACCAAGGTAGCTTACTATACCTAAAATACCTTCGTTGAATAGCATGTTGAGCCATTCGTTATGGGCACATACTACTATTTCACCATGCCAGTAATTACGAATCTGTGATGCTCGTGGCTCTGTAGCGTACATAATTTCGTCATAACAGTCTGGTCCGGGACCGGTTAATGCTCTCTTGTACCAAGAGGGATCTCTTAGTACCTCAAAGGTATTTCTCCAGGTGAATCCTCGATTATTACCCCAACTGTCATTGAAGTTAAGATATTCAATGCTTCTAAACATATCTATAGGGAGAAGTCCCTTAGTATTAAGATATGCAAATAAAATACCAAGTGGAAGGCAGGCAACTGCAAGTATTACAAGTACAGTTCTCACCTTGGTGAATTTTGTTATTGTAAAGCTTTCCTTTTTACATACCTTTCTCATAAGCAGATAGAAGACAACTACAAGAACGAGAAGAATCCAGGTAACAATCGACTGGGACATAAATATTGACATTGAATCAAGGGCAGGGATTCTTTCCGGGAAAAGCTTCTGGAAAATACCGATGATTTTAAAGGAGCCCAATACAATAATTAACATTTCTAAAAATTTAAGGAATCTGTCATTATCCTTGAAGGATACAGCAAACAGAAGAACCAATGTATAAAAATAAGCAAGATATGCACTGTCTGAATTCTGGGTTACAAAGGTTGCGGCGCCGATTCCAACAAATATTCCAAGAAGAATATTCTGTATTGACTTTCTGTTCCGCTGATATAGGAATAAGGACATACCTATCGGAAGAATAATAACCATGAAGCTTGAATACCAGCTTGACTGTCCCAAAGTTGATAGGAATTTAAGCTTATAATAGTCGTCAAGTCCGGTGTAGAAATCCATTGGGTCGATATAGAAACGGTGAAGTATACCGAGAATGAACACAATAGAAGCACTGCCAAGCACTATCATAAGAAAGTCATTTTTCCAACCCTTTCTAAAGGCTCTGGATATCAGAAAATAGAGCAGAACAAAAATTATCTGAGAACGAAGTCCCATGTTCCAGCCTGTATATCCATCCCAGGGTTTATTGAGCATTTCTTCATTAAATAAGTGATACTCATTTGTCTTATAGGGGGATAAAATATAGGACAAAAATGATGCAATAAGGAAGGCAATAACAAACCAGTCCAATGTAGAAAGGGACTTAAGCGTTGCAAGAGCCGATTCCTTTGTGATTTTGTGCGATGTAATCTGTAGTATAAAATATACTAAGAAAATCAACAGCGAGAAGATTAAAAACCACACGCTGATGTACATAAACATTTTATATTTATAATCGCCTATATCATAGTATTTGTTGTGGGTTATTAGCGGCATGGCTATAAACAGCACACAGGCATACGCAGATACAAACAAACTCAGAATATAAAATGTTACATCTGAGGGAGTCAAAGGTGCACTCTGTTTCTTTTTTTTGTTACTCATTTTAAATTCTCCTTAAACAATATATGTTACGTTGCGTGATATGAACACACACTGTTTTATTTTACAACTTTAAGGCGGAACTGTCTATTTAAACAGCATAGATAAAGCTAAAAAAGCTTCGGGATATTCTTTTATAGACAAAAAAACCTCCCCCCCGAAATAATACGGGAGGGAGTAAAAGGAATGAGATAAAGTAAAAAGATGTTATTATTCGAATAATGTAACTAAAAATATTAAATAATGATTTTGGTACCGCCAACATCGAGTACATTCTGCTTGAAGGATTGAATATCTGTTTCTGTTCCATCAGGGAGAACCTTGATTGCCTTGCACCATACGGTCTCACGACCGTTCTTTAAACTACTAAGCATTTCTAACGCTTTGTCAATTGTCATTAAATCTGTTGTCTTATTCTCGCCGGTAAGAGTCTCATAAACCAGCTTACAATTAACCTCAGCCGAAACACTTGATACGCCTTTGTCCCAAAAATGTTCATCTGCCATGTTGGTGTCCACCTTTCACATAAATTCTATAGGTATTATAACAGATTTGTCGGAATAATACAGCTTATAAAAAAGAAATTTTATAAAATTTTCAAAATATTTTGCTGTATTAAGATAATTACCCAAGAGATATGGGAAATTGCAAGAAAATCATAGGCTGAACGTACACAAAAAAACAAGGCAGCATAATGGTTTGTTTTTGACTATGCATTTAATTCGTGTTTTAATTGAGTAGTAATAATTATGTTGGTTTTGATTATAAATCATTTTGAAATAAAAGAAGGATTTGAGCTATGAGTGATTATATTAAATTACGTGATTTGGCTGCAAAATTTGGACTGTCAAAGGGAGATAATGTATTTGTTACTTCAGATGTGAAGCAGCTATTGTATGACTGCCTTCAGCATGAGGATGACACCGACTTAAATATTCTGATTGATGGAATTATTGATATTATAGGTGAAGAGGGTACTTTGGTTTTCCCTACCTTTAACTGGTCCTTTTGTAAGGGAAGTGCCTATGATCATTATAAGACACCTTGTAAGACAGGCTCTCTTGGGAAAATAGCTCTTTCCCGTGATGATTTTGCAAGAACGAAGCATCCTATTTATTCCTTTGCTGTATGGGGAAAAGGAAAAGAAGAACTGATTTTGATGGATAATAAAAGCTCCTTTGGTGCTGATTCACCCTTTACATATTTTGTGGAGCATAATTTTAAGAATTTGTTTATCGATAAGGATTGTCAGCATTCCTTCGTATTTGTTCATTATGTAGAGGAGCAGAACGGTCCTGTGCCATATAGGTATCTTAAGGATTTTACTGCTGACTATACAGATGCAGCAGGCGTTACTTCACAGAAAACATATTCAATGAATGTGCGTGACCTTGATATGGATGTTACTATTTTGATTTATCCCTATGAACCGGAGTTCGAGGAAAAGGGAATTCTTAAACGCTTCTATATAAATGACATTGAGTATAAGATAATTGATTTGGCAAAATCATATCCGATTATTGCGGATGATGTTAAGAACAACAGAAGCAGAAAGCTATGCTCCTATATAGGACAGGAGGACTAAAAGATGGAATGTAATATGACCAATCTAGGAAAAAGCATGTATGACTTAGCCGGCAGATTGTTCCCTATATGCAGGAGCATTACAGGTCAGGGGGTGCGTGATACCTTTGCGATTCTAAAGGAGTATTGCCCTGAAATAGAGCTTTTTGAGGTGGAAACAGGAACGAAGGTTTTTGATTGGACCGTTCCAAACGAGTGGAGAATTGATGAAGCCTATATTGAGAATTCGAAGGGTGACAGAATTATTGATTTTAAAGAAAACAATTTGCATGTTCTTGGTTATTCTACACCTATTGATTCCATAGTGAATTTATCTGAACTTAAAGAGCATATTTATACTCTTAAGGATCAGCCGGAGGTTATTCCCTATGTTACTTCATATTATAAGGAACGCTGGGGCTTTGCCATGACGGATAATATGAAGAATTCACTGCCTGAGGATGATTATCATGTGGTAATTAAATCTGAACTGTTTAAGGGCTCTTTAACCTATGGTGAACTAATTATTCCCGGTCAGACTGATGAGGAGATTTTTCTTTCTACATATATCTGTCATCCGTCTATGGCTAATAATGAGTGCTCGGGACCATCGCTTATGGTTCATCTTGCTGACTATATTAAGAAGCTTAAGAATCGCAGATATACTTACAGAATTGTATTTGTGCCGGAAACTATAGGTGCAATTACCTATTTGTCGAAGAATCTTAATTCTATGAAGGGTAAGGTTATTGCGGGCTTTAATCTCACCTGTGTCGGAGATGACAGAACATATTCAATAGTGCATTCAAGATATGCCAACACACTTGCCGACAGAGTTCTGTCTACGGTACTTAAGTATCATTATCCTAAGTATTGTGATTATTCCTATTTAAAGAGGGGCTCTGATGAACGTCAGTATCAGGCACCGGGGGTAGATTTGCCTCTTGTATGTTTCTGCCGTTCCAAGTATCATGTATATCCTGAGTATCATACTTCGGCGGATAATATGGAGCTTATTTCTCCACAGGGGCTTCAGGGAAGCTTAGATGTAATGGTTCAGTGCATTGACGCTCTTGAAATGAATAATTATTATTGTGTTACATGTTTGTGCGAACCTCAGCTTGGTAAGCGAGGTCTGGTGCCGACTATGAGCTCTAAAGAAACCTATCTTGAAACCCTTGCAATGAAGGATGTTCTTGCCTATGCTGATGGAAGCAATGACTTGATTGAGCTGGCACAGATTATAGAACAGCCCATTTCAGTAGTGGTGAAGGTTGTAGGACAGTTACTTGAAGCAGATTTGCTCAAAGTCATGAAGAGGTAAGCAGTTTCAAACAGCAATTATTTATCGGTTGACAAAATGCACATAGGAATATGTATAAGAGAAAAATATAAATGAGGTACGAAGATGACAAGAGAAGATGTTTTCAAAAAAGTACAGGGGATTTTCAGAGATGTATTTGATGATGAAGAATTGATTATTACTGATGATACTAATTCTGATGACATAGAGGATTGGGATTCCCTTGAACATATTTCACTTATTATTTCCATGGAGAAGGAATTTAACCTTAAGTTCGATATCAAGGAAGTTAATAAGCTTGAAAATGTAGGGCAGATGATTGATTTGATTGTTGGTAAGTTGCAGTAATTATGATTAGGGGGCAATTATGAACAGATATACCTATGAGGAAATTGAAGTTGGTATGAAGGAATCCTTCAAGGTTGTTGTCAGGGATTCTGATATGGATGATTTTGTAAGGATTACAGGGGATGTTAATCCTCTGCACAGTGATATTGAATATGCGAGAAATAACGGGCATAAAAGATGTGTGGTATTTGGAATGCTTACAGCTTCATATCTTTCAACTCTGGCCGGTGTTTATCTTCCCGGGGAACGTTCCCTTATTCACAGTGTAAAGACAAAATTTTCCGGAGTTGTCTATGTGGGCGATGAACTTACGGTAGAGGGAACCGTTACAGAAAAGAATGACACCTTCAGACTTATCGTACTTAAGGTCGTTATTAGGAACAAGGCTAATGAGAAGGTGTTGAAGGGTGAAATGCAAATAGGTGTTTTGTAATTTGGTCTTGAAAAATAGTTTTTTATATGGTATTATTTTGATTCGTGATACAAAAGTGTGTGATTTATTCACAATTCCTTGCTCCGTTAACGGGGCCAGAGACCAAAAGGAGGTACTAGCATGAACAAATATGAATTATGCGTTGTTCTTAGTGCTAAGATCGAAGATGACGAAAGAGCAGCTACACTCGAGAAGGTACAGAAGTACATTACTCGATTCGGCGGCACAGTAACAAACATTGACGATTGGGGTAAGAAGAAGTTAGCTTACGAAGTCCAGAAGATGAAAGAAGCTTTCTATTACTTCATCCAGTTTGATGCTGAACCTACAGCTCCTGTTGAAATCGAGAATCGCGTGCGCATTATGGAAAACGTTATCAGATATTTAGTCGTTAGAGCTGAGGCATAGTAGAAAGAGAGCATACGATGAACAAAGTTATTCTTATGGGAAGATTAACAAGAGATCCTGATGTGAGATATTCATCAGGTGATAATTCTATGGCAATTGCAAGATATACATTAGCTGTAGATAGAAGATTTAAGAGAAACGGTAGTGATGATCAGTCTGCAGATTTTATTGGCTGCGTAGCCTTTGGCAAGGCCGGTGAATTTGCTGAGAAGTATTTTAGAAAGGGTACTAAGGTACTTGTTACCGGACGTATTCAGACCGGGTCTTATAACAATAAGGATGGTCAGAAGGTTTATACTACCGATGTTGTTGTTGAGGAACAGGAATTCGCAGAGAGCAAGAACTCACAGGGTTCTGACAATGGTGGTTTTATTCCTGCTAATCCTGGAGCACCGACCGAAGCTACTGATGGCTTCATGAATATTCCGGATGGAATTGACGAGGAGCTGCCCTTCGCTTAGGTCCACATTATTTGGAGGTAATCGAAATGGCTTACAATAAACCACAGGGTGATGGCGAGAGATCAGATTCACCAATGAGAAGAAGAGGCGGAATGCGCAGAAGAAAGAAAGTTTGCGTATTTTGCGGTAAGGACAAGGTCCTTGATTATAAGGATGTTAACACACTTAAGAAATATGTTTCTGAGAGAGGTAAGATTCTTCCTCGCAGAATCACAGGTAACTGTGCTAAGCATCAGAGAGCCCTTACTGTTGCAGTAAAGAGAGCTCGTCACGTAGCGATTATGCCTTACGTTCAGGACTAATTATATGAAAACACCACTCGTTTCCGAGTGGTGTTTTCGATTAAGTGGAATATGTATGTTTGCAGGTATTTATGTGTTACGGTTTGGTGATATGCCCAATCACTTGTTACTGCGGCTGTAAGAATATGATTTGATATAAAATGCCATCGTGACGCGATTATAAAAGCATTTAGGCTGCTATTCGGTGGCGGGCAAAAGCACTGAGGTGTATTTGGATACCGGTCAGGGAATGAATCGTAACGGAACATATTTATTTTCTGGTGATAGGAAATTAGTTTTACGGGTTACCGCAAATAAGACTTGCAAAAAAATGTAAAAAAAATACAAAAAAGTACTTGCATTTATTGATGGACTGTTATATACTATCTTTCGTTGGTGCTGTGCAACATTAATTGAATATAGCGCTATCGCCAAATGGTAAGGCAACGGACTCTGACTCCGTCATTTCAAGGTTCGAATCCTTGTAGCGCTGCTTAGAGGAATCACAAAGTGATTCCTCTTTTTTTGTGCCTAATTGCGGAGCTTATTTTTTTCGCTTTATAATAAATATTTTGGAGTGGAATAGGTATCTATTCCACTTTTTATACATGATAAAAGATAAAATTCGCGAAGCGTATTTTTCTTTTATATGTAATAAATACAGCATGAATACATAATCAATACATCTGTCTGCTATTATATAACCATTAAAGGAGTAACAACATGTTGATGAAAATTTTATTGATAGAAGATGATTTGCAAATTGGAGAAATAATTACTGATTCTTTTGAAGCAAGAAGTGAGGGAAATGCAAAGGTTAATACAGTGTGTAATGGTATGGACGGATTGCAGGAAGCTTTGGAAAATGACTATGATCTGATTTTGTTGGATGTTATGCTGCCAGGGCTTGATGGATTTTCTATTATGCGTTCATTACGTAAGCAGAAAGATGT
>JAZQOI010000062.1:0-9410 GCA_045627745.1 Lachnospiraceae bacterium
TGACCCGCCAAAACATGAAAAAGTAGCCATTTTTTGCAGAAAAATGAGCGGATTTTGAATGTTTTGAGGATTTCGAGAGCTCGTAGAGCGGAGAAATCCGGTATCGTTGGGGGCAAAATACCTTTTGACCCCAACATCATAGAATAGTATTATGTTACTTTTGACATTTGTGTATTCATTTTTTGTTTTATGTCCTTAGAGAATACCGGAGGAGACAATCATGGGCGAAAACAGGTTTGATAATTTTGATATTGATACGGAGAATGAGAAGGGGCTTAGTCCTATTTATCATGGAATACCTACGAAGGAGGAACATCGTCGTGAGGTAAAGGAGGAATCCAAGGAGGGAAGATATACATTTACCGGGAAGAATATGTCTAAGGCACGAGTTAACAGAATGGCATATTATGCACTTGCCTTTGGTATTTTGTCTATTTTTACAATTCTTCTGGATAATGGATATCTTGTTAGTCTTTTGGGACTGTGGTTTAGTGTCAGAGCTATTAACAAGGATACAGAAAAAGTAGGCATATGTTATGCGGCTATTACATGTAGTATTCTGGCTATTTTGCTGTATATTATATGTGTTGCGGCTAAGCCTTTGTTACAGGATATGCTGTTTTATCAGCGCTTTATGGATGTAATTGGTCGCTATTGGCCATTATAACCGGAGGTGGATTTATTATGGATATTAATGCGATTCGTGATATTATTGCCGAGCTCACACTTGACGAGAAGCTTGGTATGATACATGGAAATGAACTGTTTAGAACTAAGGGTGTTGAACGACTTAATATTCCTCCGCTTACATTTTCGGATGGACCTATGGGTGTAAGGCTTGAATTTATGCCGGACTCTTGGGATAAAATAAATCTGTCTGATGATTATGTCAGTTATCTTCCGTGTAATAGTGCTATTGCTGCCACATTTAATCGCAAAATGGCATATATTAGCGGATCGGTTTTAGGAAATGAGGCAAGGGGACGTGGTAAGGATGTAATTCTTGCTCCCGGAGTTAATGTGAAGCGTTCACCTTTATGCGGACGCAATTTTGAGTATTTCAGCGAAGACCCATATCTTATAAAGGAGATGTGTGTTCAATATATAAAGGGGGTTCAGCAGTGGGATGTTGCTGCCTGCGTGAAGCATTTTCTGGCAAATAATCAGGAAACGGACAGACATAATGTTGATACAATAATTGATGAAGCTACTATTCGCGAAATATATCTTCCTGCCTTTGTGGGAGCTATAAGGGACGGGGGCTGTTATTGCCTTATGGGCTCATATAACAAAATCAATGGCAGCTTCGGTTCATATCACAAGAAATATCTTGATGAGTATATTAGAGATGAGCTTAGATATGATGGCTTGATTATATCTGACTGGGGGGCTGTTAAGGAAACGAAAGAAGCAGCGGAATCAGCCCTTGATGTTGAAATGTCTATTACAGATAATTTTGATGAATACTATTTTGCCAAGCCTCTTAAGGAAATGATTTTAAGGGGTGAAATAAACGAGTCTGTAATTGATGAAAAGGTAGAACATTGCCTGCTTCTTATGGATAGACTTCATATGCTTGACGGTTTAAGAAAAAGCGGCTCTTACAATTTACACAGGCATCATGATTATGCCTATGAGATTGCTGCCGAATCCTATGTCCTTCTTAAGAATGATAACAAGCATCTTCCTCTTGATAAGAAGGTTAAGAAGATTCTTGTGGTGGGAAGTAATGCTAACAAGCTTCATGCTCTTGGTGGTGGCAGTGCCGAAATTAAGGCATTTTATGAAATATCTCCACTGTTGGGAATCAAAAGTTTACTGGGTGGTAATACTATTGTTGATTATGCTCAGGGTTACTCTGAGAATATATACAGAACAGCAGATTATGAACGTTGGCAGGAGAGGAGTCTGGATATTGACTGCTTCTATGTAGAAAGTGATGAAGAGGCAGAGAAGAAAATGTCTGAGCTAAGAAAGATTCTTCGAGAGGAAGCTGTTAAAAAGGCTAAGGACTACGATGAAATTATTTATGTAGGAGGTCTTGATCACACACCGGGTAATGACTGCGAGGGAGAGGACAGAAAGAGTCTTAAGCTACCCTATGAACAGGATGAGCTTATTAAACAGCTACTGGCAATTAATCCTAATACGGTAGTGGTGATGATAGGCGGTTCAGCTATTGATATGTCATCCTGGATTGATAACTGTAATTCACTTATTTACGGCTATTATGCCGGTATGGAAAGCGGAAGTGCTCTTGCGGCAGTTATTTTTGGTGATGTTAATCCATCAGGACATTTGCCGGAGACCTTTTATAGTGACTTATCTCAATGTGGAGCTCATGCATTGGGTGACTTTGGAAAGCGTGACAGAGTAGAATACAAGGATAAGAATCTTGTAGGATACCGTTATATAGATTATTACGGACTTAAGCCTCTGTTTCCCTTCGGCTATGGTTTGAGCTACACTGACTTTAAGATTACGGACTGTGTACTTGACTATAAGGATTCTGTTGTTGACGTAACCATTAAGAATGTAGGGGATAGAGCCGGTAAGGTATTGGCCTGCGTATACATGAAGGGGAATGAAGGTGAGCTTGTTAAGGTTCTCTGCGGCTTCGAAAAGGTCCTTTTGGAACCCGGCAGCAGTGATACTGTTACTATCAAAGTCACAGAGGGTATGGATGATAACCACGAATATTTTGTAGAGATATGATTGACAAATTAAATATATTTTTTTATTATAAGAGGCACATAATGTTTTGAATAAGACGTTGATGAAGAGGAGTACACATGGCGTCCCGTTAGAGAGAGCACTTCTGATATATGTATCAGGCTGTGAGAGTGCTTCCTGATTAAGTGTGGAAGGTAGCTTCGGAGTCGGTTATCTGAGAAAGCGTTTATACGGATTAGGATAACCCGTGTGATTCACGATACGAATAAAGAGTTATAAATCAAGGTGGTACCGCGTTTTAACGCCCTTGCAGTGAGTATGCAGGGGCTTTTTTTCTAATTTTTTTATTCAGGAGGAATTAAGTATGAGCAAAGAACTGGCAAAGACCTATGATCCTAAGGGAATGGAGGATCGAATTTACAAGAAGTGGATTGATAAGAAGTATTTTCATGCAGAAGTGGATCGCTCCAAGAAACCCTTCACTATTGTTATTCCACCTCCAAATATTACAGGTCATCTTCATATGGGACATGCATTTGATAATACAATGCAGGATATATTGATTCGTTTTAAGAGAATGCAGGGCTATAATGCACTGTGGCAGCCCGGCTGTGACCATGCAAGTATTGCTACTGAGGTTAAGATTATTGAGAAGCTTAAATCAGAGGGAATTGATAAAGAAGATTTAGGACGTGAAGCTTTCCTTGAACGTGCATGGGAGTGGAAAGAGGAATACGGTGGAAGAATTGTAGAGCAGCTTAAGAAACTTGGTTCATCCTGTGATTGGGATCGTGAGCGTTTTACAATGGATGAGGGCTGCAATAAAGCCGTAACCGAAGTATTTATTAAACTGTACAATAAAGGACTCATATACAAGGGAAGTAAGATTGTTAACTGGTGCCCTGTGTGCCAGACTACTATTTCTGATGCAGAGGTAGAGCATGAGGAACAGGCAGGACATTTCTGGCATATTAGATACCCTATTGCCGGAACCAGGGAGGCAGAGGCTCTTCTCGCCGGAAAGAAGTGTGAAAATGCCGATGACAATAATTATGTATATGTTGCTACTACACGTCCTGAAACAATGCTTGGAGATACTGCACTTGCTGTTAATCCGGAGGATGACAGATACACAGCCCTTGCAGGAAAGAGTGTTATTCTTCCTTTTGTAAATAAAGAGATTCCTCTTATTCAGGATAGCTATGTTGATAAGGAATTTGGTACAGGTGTTGTTAAAATTACACCTGCACACGACCCTAATGACTTTGAGGTTGGTAAACGTCATAACCTTGAGGTTATTAATATTATGAATGATGATGCTACCATTAATTCTCTTGGAGGCAAGTATGCCGGTCTTGAGAGATATGAGGCAAGAAAACAGATGGTTGCAGATCTTGAGGCATTAGGACTTCTTGTTAAGATTGAAGAGCATGTACATAATGTTGGTACTCATGACAGATGTGGATGTACCATTGAGCCAATGGCTAAGGCACAGTGGTTTGTTGCAATGGATGAATTGGCTAAGCCTGCAATCGAAGTACTTAAGGCTACAAGAGAAGGTCGTGACTGTGAATACGGTAAGCTTGAATTTGTTCCTGAAAGATTTGACAAGACATATCTTCACTGGCTTGAGGGAATTCGTGACTGGTGTATTTCAAGACAGTTATGGTGGGGACACAGAATTCCTGCGTATTACTGTGAGGATTGTGGAGAAATGGTTGTTGCCAAGGATAAGCCTTCAGTATGTCCTAAGTGTGGCAAGAATCACTTTAAGCAGGATGAGGATGTTCTTGATACATGGTTTTCATCTGCTTTATGGCCATTTTCTACTCTGGGATGGCCTGATAAGACAGATGAGCTTGATTACTTCTATCCAACAGATGTGCTTGTAACAGGATATGATATTATTTTCTTCTGGGTGGTTCGTATGGTATTCTCCGGAATCGAGCATACAGGACGTGCACCATTCCATACTGTTCTTATTCATGGACTTGTTCGTGACTCTCAGGGACGTAAGATGTCCAAGTCACTGGGTAATGGTATTGACCCTCTTGAAATTATCGATAAGTACGGCGCTGATGCATTAAGACTTATGCTTATGACAGGTAATGCTCCCGGAAATGATATGCGTTTCTACTACGAGAAGGTTGAGGCGTGTCGTAATTTTGCCAATAAGGTATGGAATGCATCAAGATTTATTATGATGAACATGGAGAACAAGACTGTAACAACACCTGATGTTTCAGAGCTTGAACCTGTAGATAAATGGATTATTTCCAAGCTTAATGCGGTAGTTGCCGATGTTACGGATAACATGGAGAAATATGAACTTGGTATAGCTGTTTCCAAGATATATGACTTTATTTGGGATGAGTTCTGTGACTGGTATATTGAAATGGTTAAGCCAAGACTGTACAACTCAGATGATGCAAAGTCACAGAATGCCGCATTATATACACTTAATACAGTGCTTATTGATGCACTTAAGCTTCTTCATCCTTATATGCCTTTTATTACAGAGGAGATTTTCTGTACACTTCAGGATAAGGAAGAGTCTATTATGATTTCAAGCTGGCCTGTATATTCTAAGGAGCGTGATTTTGCTAAGGAAGAAAAGGCTATTGAAACCATAAAGGAAGCTGTAAGAGGTATAAGAAATGCACGTACGGGAATGAATGTTCCACCAAGCCGCAAGGCACATGTTTTTGTTGTTTCTGAGGATGCAGATATTAAGCAGACCTTTGAAGAGGGTAAGCTTTTCTTCGCATCACTGGCTTATGCTTCAGAGGTATCGGTTCAGAATGATAAGACAGGTATTGCTGATGATGCTGTTTCTGTAGTTATACCTAACGCTAATATATACATTCCGTTTGCTGAGCTTGTTGATATTAAGCAGGAGATTGAGCGACTTAAGAAGGAAGAAGCACGTCTTGAGGGAGAGCTTAAGAGAGTTAACGGTATGTTAAATAATGAGAAGTTTGTTAGCAAGGCTCCTCAGGCTAAAATCGATGAGGAAAAGGCTAAGCTTGAGAAGTATACACAGATGATGCAGCAGGTTAAGGAACGTTTGAATCAGCTTAGCTAGACGGGAGTATACTGATGATTAATTTTGAAGAAGAACTTAAGAAATTCCATCCCAGTATGGAAATAGAAGGCGTTGAAGATGCTGTGTACAATCATGATATGACCGATATGATGGACATATTTCTTACCATGATGAAGGAAAAAGCTGATGCGACTGTACAGGCTCAGGTACAGGCTCAGCAGCAGGCTCAGGCTCAGGTTGAACATATGATTCTGCAGTCTCAGTATACACAGGAAATCCCGCCACTTAATATATAACCGGAAGTGGGTATCTCCACGCTTCTAAGGGAAGTGTAGTGGGGATATAAGCCTTCGGTGGATTTAAAAAACGCAGATGAATGTGTTGTACTTAGTGTGACACTCATCTTGCGTATAAATACGCCGAGGCGTATTTGAATCAGAGGATAAATAAATGAAATGCTATCAATGTGGAAATCGCTTGACGGCTGACAATTACTGCCCTGCCTGTGGTGTGGACGTGTCTATATACAAGAAAATCATGGCAATGTCCAATTATATGTATAATGACGGACTTAATAAGGCAAGGGCTCGTGATTTGTCAGGCGCTGCAGCAAGTCTTAAACAGAGTCTTAAATATAATAAGCGCAATATTGATGCCAGAAATCTGTTAGGACTGGTATATTTTGAAACCGGTGAGGTAGTGCTTGCTCTAAGCGAATGGATAATCAGTAAGAATTTCGAAAAAACAGAAAATATAGCAAGTGAGTATATTGATATACTTCAGTCAAGTCCTTCTAAGCTTGAGGAGATTTCTTCGACACTTAAGAAATACAATCAGGCACTTAGATACTGTTCTCAGGACAGTAAGGATTTGGCAATTATCCAGCTAAAAAAATTACTGTCAACCAATAAGAATCTTATTAAGGGATATCAGTTGCTTGCTCTGTTGTATATATGTACCGAGGATTACGATAATGCCAGAAAAACGCTATTTAAGGCACTGTCAGTAGATGCCAGCAATACTACTACGTTGTATTATGTTAAGGAAGTTAATTCGTTGGTACGCGAACTGGAAGAAAAATCAGGTAGAAAACATATTATGTCACCAATAGATACTGTTAGCTATTACAACGGAAGCGACGTGGTTATTCAGCCTATTTATCAGAAGGAAAAAGCAGGACTTTCAAGTGTTATAAATATTCTTATTGGTTTATTTGTAGGCGTGGCAATATGTGGTTTTTTGATTTTGCCTACCAGAGTATCTAATAAGTCAGAGCAAAATGACGAAAGATTTAAATCTGTAAGTGAAGAGCTTGCCTCTGAACAGGCGTTAAATGCCGAAATGAAGCAGTCTGTTGAAGCAATTACAGAGGAGAGAGATAAGCTTCAGAAAAAAGTGGATGATTTAACGGGAGCATCAGGGAAGATGACGGAGAATGATTATCTTATGGATGCAGCCGCTTCTTATGTTAGCGATCCCACCAATTCTGTTGTAATAATGGAAAAAATGAGTCCTATAGAGGAGACATATTTAGAACAGGCGCCTGAATCCTTTAAGCTTTTGTATGATGCATTAATGAAGGATGCAGGAGAACTGGCTACCGGTGAATATGTGCAAAAGGCAAGGGATGCGGTTAAGGCCAATGATTACAATACTGCAATTGAGGAATATACCAAGGCCTGGCTTCTTGATAAATCCAACTCGGATGTGCTGATGTCACTGGCACACTGCTACAGGCAGTCAGGAGATACAGAAAAGGCTGACGAACTGTATACTCAGGTTATTGACACCTTCCCCGAAACCCAGAATGCAATTGATGCAATGGAGTATATGTCAGAGGATGAATAATATTATCTTGCGAAGCCCAGTATGAAATAGGTTCCAAAGGAGCTTACGCAGAATGCCAAAGTCATGGCTAAAAGAGCACGGAAGAAAATATGTTTTTTGTCCCTGTACTGGTCAGCATAGATTCCAAGAAACAGAGCTTCTACAATGATAATTAATGATATGTATCTAAAGCTTCCGGCGCTGTAATTGTTAGAACCTAGCGCAAAGGAAAAGTAAGCGACAACAAGTGTAATATACAGAACTCCAAGAAGGAGCTTCCATTCAAGAGGAAGCTTCTTTTCTTTATCTCTAAGAACTTTTATTGTAGCATACAGAGATAGAAGAAGCAGTATAAGGGCTGAAACAAACAGAATAATTGCTATTACATTGACTTTACCTGTTTCGAGGCTGAGATTGCTGTCATCAAAAAGAGAAGTCTTAAGCATAATGAGTAAGACATTGTATTCGTCGTAGGCGTCACCGTTGGATATTAGTGAAGGGTAGATGCTGTGGGTTCTTATATCAAAAATACGTGAAAGCACTCCCTGAGTAAGCTGTTCTCCCACAACCGGAATGTAATTAAAGGGCATACCGTATTTAATCATATTTTTGATTTCCCACCAGAGACCGAGAGGGAATACAATTATTCCGAAGGTGACAAATTGTAATATATATTTCTTTATATGCTCCTTGTCCTTAATAAGCTTAAGAATAAATAGTGAGGCAACTGCCGGAGCAACAAGACCTCCTGACAGCTTGGCCATCATTGCGCCACCTATGGAAAAAGCAAGAAAAACAATAAGCTTAAAGCATGGATTTTTGTACCATAGAATAACAATATAAACGGAAAGTACAGACAGAAACAGGCTTAGTGCGTCGTTATTAATGCTGCCTGACATAATGGTAAAAGTGGGATGAAAGCATACAAGCAGAAGAACAATCTTGGTACCTAAGTGTCCCAGCTTAAGCTCCTTACAAATGTAATAGGCAAGAAAAACAGTTGCGGCAACATAAAAGAAGGTAAGCATCTGTACATTCTCGCAGGCTTGACGAAAGCTTGTTCCAAAGTGGGTGCATATTCTCATGTAAACTGCGGAAATAATATGATGAAGAGGGGGCTGAAAGAATGCCCATTTTTCTCTGGGATCCCCCGTTGGAAGAGACAGATTATTATAGATGTATTCGATATAGCCGGCATGACCTTCACCTACACCAAAATCAATGACATCATGCTGTCTTGTCCAGATTGCGGTATAGAGTACATAAATCAGCTTAATTAATACACCACCCAGAATAATTATATAGTTATCCCTTATAAGAATATAATTCCTAAATGCAAAAACGAGAAGTAACGAGGATATGAACAGAAATAAATATGCATAATTATTTCGCAGGGTTTCGGCTGTTGTATCTATACAGAATGAAAAAAATAAAACCAGTGCGAATAGTGCCAGAAAGGGTTGCCAGTTAAAGGTATGTTTATTATCCATATTAATCTCCAGACTGTATTAGTATTTTTAATATGCCATTGTCGCATCTTGGCGTTCAAATATGGCCGGGTGTATTTGAATTGAGAAGAGAATATCCACTTCCGATTATTTTATTTTACAAAAGAATATATAGATGTGCAATAAATGGATAATATAATTTTAGGATTGTGGGAGCTAAATAAACGCAGCTAATAGAATTAAGCCACCTTGCTACTGTTAACCTATCCTTATATTAAGATGTTGGGGTCAAAAGGTATTTTGCCCCCAACGATACCGGATTTCTCCGCTCTACGAGCTCTCGAAATCCTCAAAACATTCAAAATCCGCTCATTTTTCTGCAAAAAATGGCTACTTTTTCATGTTTTGGCGGGTCA
>JAZQOI010000063.1:0-89602 GCA_045627745.1 Lachnospiraceae bacterium
CCATTTTTTGCAGAAAAATGAGCGGATTTTGAATGTTTTGAGGATTTCGAGAGCTCGTAGAGCGGAGAAATCCGGTATCGTTGGGGGCAAAATACCTTTTGACCCCAACATCATATAATGGTATATGGTTCATAAGAAACATATCATAAGGAGAAGATAGATGCTTGGAAGAATACATTCACTAGAAAGCTTCGGAACAGTTGATGGTCCCGGAACCAGATTTGTCGTTTTTGTACAAGGCTGTCCAATGAGATGCCTATACTGCCACAATCCGGATACATGGGCAATGGTAGGTGGTACTGAAATGACACCACAGGAGGTATATGCTCAGTTCAAAAGAAATGAGCCCTTCTATTCTACAGGCGGTATCACTGTTACCGGTGGAGAACCATTAATGCAGGTTGATTTTCTTATAGAATTATTTACACTTGCCAAAAATGACAATGTCCACACCTGTATTGATTCATCCGGAATAGCTTATAAGCCTGATAATAAGCCCTTTATCGAAAAACTTGATAAGCTTATGGAGCTTACAGATTTAGTAATGCTTGATATTAAGCACATAGATCCACAAAAGCACTTAGAGCTTACTTCACAGCCAAATGATGGTATATTAGCCTTCGCCGAATATCTTGACACCAAGAACGTGGATATATGGATAAGACACGTTGTAGTTCCGGGAATTACAGATGATGACAATTATTTATTCAAGCTTGGTTACTTCATTGGCGGATTACACAATCTTAAAGCCCTTGATATACTTCCCTATCATACAATGGGTGTTGTTAAATATGAAAAGCTGGGATATGAATATCCATTAAAGGACACACCGGCCATGGACAAAAAGGAAGTAATAAAGAAAAAAGAGGTTGTTCTTGACGGAATAAGAAAACGTCGCGAAGAGCTTAAGCAGAAGTCTTAAGTAATTCAGCCATTAATGATGATACCGAAATATAGGCGTTAATATGTTACCGGTCAGTGACTAAACAGTAACGTTAATATTATTATCATATATTAATATTAACTTGTATATTTTCGTAATTTATATTAGAATAACTGTTAAGTATTTTAGATTATTTGTAAGGAGGATTATATTATGGCATATGTTATTTCTGATTCATGCATCAGTTGTGGAACATGCGAAGGACAGTGTCCTGTAGGCGCTATTTCAGCAGGTGACGGTAAGTTCGAAGTAGATGAGAACAAGTGCGTTAGCTGTGGTTCATGCGCAGGCGCTTGCCCTGTAGGTGCAATCGAATCTAACTAATAGTTATTAATCAGACAGGCGGGAATTAATTCCCGCCTGTTTTTAAATCATTATATTAATCCTTAGCTTTATTAGCGAATTTTGTATACTGTGGAAGCCATACCAGTTCAACAGTTCCAATCGGACCATTTCTTTGCTTGGCAATTATTACTTCAGATATACCCTTCTTCTCAGATTCCTTATTGTAATAGTCATCACGATATAGAAACATAACAACATCTGCATCCTGCTCAATAGCCCCGGATTCTCGAAGGTCAGACAGCATAGGACGATGATCATCTCTCTTCTCTACGGCTCTTGATAACTGTGACAGAGCAATTACAGGAACGTGAAGCTCACGGGCAAGTGCCTTTAAGGATCTGGATATTTCAGATATTTCATTCTGTCTTGATTCAGAGTGACCATTGCCTGTCATAAGCTGTAAATAGTCAATAATAATAACGGACAATCCGCACTCCTGCTTAAATTTGCGGCATTTGGAACGCAGAGCCCCAATACTGATTCCCGGCGTATCATCAATAATCAAATTAGATTTGGCTATATTTCCTGCGCCCTCAATAAGACTGTCCCAATCAGCATCCGACATGGAGCCTGTTCTTATATTCTGTGCATCAACCTGGGATTCAAGTGCAAGAAGACGATTCACCAACTGTTCCTTTGACATTTCCAGTGAGAATATAGCAGCACATTTATTAAGCTTAAAACAAATATGCTGTGCAACATTAAGAACGAATGCCGTCTTACCCATTGAAGGTCTTGCAGCAATCAAAATCAAATCAGATGGCTGTAAGCCTGCCGTCTTGTAATCAAGATCAGTAAACCCTGTTGCTATACCCGTAACATTACCACGATTCTGCGCCACCTTACTAATACTTTCCAAAGCATTGACTACGACCTTCTTAATCGGTACATATTCCTCGTTGGAGCTTCTCTGAACTATTTCAAATATACGCTTTTCAGTATCCGCCAGTATATCTTCTGTGGCCTCTGTAGGATTGTAACAGGCGTTATTTATCTCATCATTAGTCTTAATCAGACGTCTTAAAACAGCTTTATCACTTACTATTTTTGCATAATACTTAACATTTGCAGAGGTGGGGACAATTTCCAAAAGATCTTTTACAAATTCCATACTGCTAATTTCTTCGGGAACATTCAGTTCTCTAAGATGATTCTGAAGAGTAACAGGATCGACAGGCTTTGCATTGTTATACAGATCCACCATTGCATCAAATATAATGCCATATTGATTTTCGTAAAAATCATCCTTATTCAATATTTCAGATGCTATAACAATTGCATCCTTATCCATAAGCATACTACCAATAACAGACTGTTCTGCCTCAGTACTATGCGGAAGTATTCTCTTAACTACAGCTTCATTCATTAAAAAGCCTCCATTACACGTTACTGTTCACTATCCGGCAGTAACCATTACGCTTCTTCAACCTTAACGCTAAGCTTTGCTGTAACCTGTGGATGAAGCTTAACACTAACCTCATAATTACCAAGATTTTTAATAGGATCATTAATTACAATTTTCTTCTTATCTATATCATAGCCAAACTGCTTCTTTGCCTCCTCAGCAATTTCCTTGTTTGATACAGAACCAAAGGTTTTTCCACCTTCACCACTCTTAAGCTTTACGATAACAGTTGTTTTTTCTAACTTTTCTGCAAATTCCTTGGCGTCTGCAAGATTCTTAGCTGCTACCTTATCATCATTAGCCTTTTTAAGCTTAAGATCATTTAAATTCTTGCTGTTTGCTTCAATTCCCAGCTTCTTGGTAAAAAGGAAATTTTTGGCATATCCATCACTTACCTCAACAATATCTCCTTTTTTTCCAAGTGTCTTAACGTCTGCTAATAGAATTACTTTCATTATATCTCACCTTTCTCTAACATATTTTCAATAGTATCCATCAACAATTCTCTGGCTTCCATAAGTGTTTTATTACTAAGCTGAGCACCTGCCACATTAATATGACCGCCTCCACCTAATTTTTCCACAATAATTTGAACATTTATCTCATCAATTGATCTGGCAGAAATAAAAATAGTATTCTGATATGCTGTCAGAACAAAGCTTGCCTTGATTCCACTGATATTAAGCAGTTCATTTGCTGCCTGAGCACCGATAATAGTAGGATTCTCAATATTGACAGGTTCAAAAAGAGAAATGGCAAAGGCATCTTTAAATACCTCGACGTTCTTAATTGCCTCAGCCTTGGCTTTATATCCTTCCATATCATCTCTGAACAGCTTACGCACTCTGGTTACATCTGCTCCGTTACGTCTTAAGTATGCAGCAGCCTCAAAAGTTCTGACACCTGCCTTTGTCATGAAATTATTTGTATCAATCATAATTCCTGAATACAGACAGTCTGCTTCAACGGGACGAATCTTAATATCTTCTCCTATATACTGAAGAATTTCTGCAATCATTTCTGAAGCACTTGATGCATAAGGTTCAATATAGGATAAGGTAGCTTTTGTTATTCTTTCAGAACCCTGCCTGTGATGATCAAGAACAACGATTGTTTTGCACTTATTAATTAAATCCGAACACTCTGTATAGCTTGGTCTGTTTACATCTACTACTACAAGTACTGTATTAGAATCTGCCGTTTCCAATGCCTTAATATTATTAAGGAACAAATCTTCATCATAGCCCCCTGTCGCAATAATATTATCCATCAGAGGCTTAATCGAGGTTGTTACATCATTAACGAGAATATGAACCTTCTTCCCATAGGTCTTGGCAGCACGATAAACACCGATAGCAGCGCCAAAAGCATCTACATCAAGGATTTTATGACCCATAACAATTATTTTATCTGTACCCTGAATAATCTCACGAAGTGCATGTGCCTTTACTCTTGCCTTTACTCTTGTATTCTTCTCGTTCTTCTGACTCTTTCCGCCAAAATATTCTATTTCCTCGCCTACCTTTACAACAGCCTGATCGCCACCACGTCCAAGTGCCAAATCAATGCAGGTTCTGGCGTTCTCATAATTCTTATTGTAGCTTCCGGTTTCAAGACCTACACCTATACTAAGTGTAATTGACATTTCATTACCGATATTAACTGTTTTAACATCCTCAAGCAGTGAAAAACGGTTTTCTTTAATCTGAGAAAGGTTCTTCTTATTAAGAACCACCAAATATTTATCCTTCTCCAGCTTCTTAACAAGACCGTCATAAGAAGACATGTATTTATTGATTTTCCTATCAATAAGAGCAACCAACAGAGATCTTCTTACTTCCTCTACGCTTGATAAGGCTTCATCGAAATTATCAATATAAATAAGGGCAACAACATTCTTTTCATCATCTATTTCAACCTGAAGACGATTGATTTTTGTTTCATCAAACATGAAAAATGCAATTAAATAACTGTCGTAATCAAAGGTTTCTACCATAGGAGAATCCTCCATCATAGATGCCATAGATACCTTTTTAAGACATACCCTGTAATCATGCTCCTCATGATTAATAAGCACCTCATTCTCCGATTCAACCTGCGGAAGACTTGACTTGTTAAGGGATGGAATAAGTGACATGATTGTTTTTCGATAATCCTTCTTCACATGAAGGGTATGTTCAAATGCTTCATTGGTCCATATAACTTTTCCGTTTTCATCAAGAAGAGCGTATGGAATCTCAAGATCTCTTAATAGCTGTTTCTGAACCTGACCATATTTTGTTGCAAAAGTCACAAGCTCATTAAACACCGTGTTACGATTCTTAAAATACAGCAACATGGCACCAAAAATATAAATAACCGCAAATATCGAAGTAACTATGCCTGCCGTTTTATCAACAAAATACATTATAATGTTAAATACAACAATAAGCACAGAAAACCTTAACGGCCACTGCACATAAGCACCAAGCTGTCCGTGAAATTTAATCTGACGTCCCATATCCACCCTCCAAACCCCTGAACCTAATCCTATAGCACAAATAAGCCTCAGTGTATTTGAAAACCAAATTTAATTATATCATCTGGCAACCACAACTACAAGTTAGTCACTGTTTCAGATGCTAAACCGGTTACTGTTCAGAAAATACTTTGGCATACCGCTAAACGGTAACGCTTAATCTTTTCTTCAGTCGTTCGTATTCTTCCTTTATTTCTATATATGTATCTGTGTCTCCGTTTCCCGAATCAGGATGATATATAAGACACAGCTTCTTATATCTAAGTGAAAGGTCATCCACTGTTTCACAGCCTTTGAAATATTTAGTGTCCGCCCCCGATGTCTTGGTGTCCCTTTTATCACTCTGTTTTTCTTCACTGCCGCTCTTTCTGTTATCCTCATCAAAACTATGGGCATTATCGGACTGCGTAGAATTTCTCTTGTATTTATTATCAGTATGTTCTTCATCAGATGCGCTATCACCACTATAAGTATGATAACTACTGTTACGTTCATTGCGACGTTTGTTTTGTCTGCGTTTTTCCTCTCTTCTGCGCCTTTCCTCTTCCTGTTGTGCCTTAAAGGCTTCCTTCTCTTTCTTACGTCTGTACTCCTGCTGCCTTACACGTTCCTCGCTCTCACGTTTAAGATTCTCGTCCTCCTTATCTCTGGCGCGACGAACTCTTACGGAATTTTTAAGCATTTCTATATAATTATTTACCTCTGCAAGTCTGGCTTCATATTCAATATAGCTTATAGAACCTTTTGTTTTAAAATCCCTTTCGATATCAAGCAAATTGTCCTCAATATCTTCAAGCATTTCAACTTCATTGTCATTAAGCTCATGAGTATTCTCATACTCCCTAAGCTCCTTCTTATACAGAAAAATCATATTCCTGATATTTCTATATTCCTTACTGCTTACATTATCTGAGGTTCCCTTGCTTACCTTTCTCTTAATAACATCGATACAGTCATCAAAAAATATTGCTGTATCCTCCGCATCATTACCAAATTGTTTTTTTAGCACATTACCATAGTTCTTAATCTTATCAAGAAAGCTGCCCCAGTCATTCTTTAAGCTCTGTTCATTTTTTGACTTTGACCGATTATTCTTAGCGCCTGCTCGTTTACTGACATAATACGAACAGAAGAAAAATGCAAAGCTTACAATATATATCAATATAAACAGAAGAGAGCTTTCCTTGAAAATAATAAAGAGAAGCATGGTAAACATGGCAGAATACAGTAGCCCATTGACCGAAATAATAATTATATTTCTGCTTAAGCTACCTACATTTCTTCCTGCCTCTGCACAAAAATACTTATATCCCATACATAATAATATGATAAGACCTGACAAAATACCGGAATCAAAGCCCAGTATTAATGTAAGTGACAATCCAAAAATAAATCCGATTGTAACATTCACAACAGTTCTTATTGATGGATTGCTTTTTGCTGCATTAATTACTATCTCATATACAAGAAAACTCAGCGCAATAACAAGAATAGTGGTAATTGCACCGAAGCCTGACGACACAGAAAAAAAACATGCCGTCACAAAAACCATTATTATAGATAAGATTTCATCTAACTTATTCATACTTACCGAATTCGCTCACTGTTCTTCTATAGCTTTCTGCATTTCCAATATCGAAGGATTCACCCTTAGGAACAAATGCATACATTCCCTTATTATCACATACATAAGCAAGAGCATCAGTCAATTCAACTTCACCCTTGGCATTTGTAATATTATTATCAATAGCCTCCTTAAGTCGTGCAAAAACATCTTTATTAATGATATAAGCACCAAATGCAGCATAATAATTTTCAGAGGATGTCTTGGTAGCAACACTTAAATAATCTCTTGCAAAATCAATTGTGGGCTTTTCTTCTATACGATTGAGCTTAAGAACATCCTGTTTGCTGTTCTCCCATGCCCCCGAGAATATGCCATAGCTGCCTACCTCATTAAGTGGAATTGAATGCACTGCCACCATTGACTTTCCATACTGCTCATAAGCTTCAACAAGCTGTCTTGTACAAGGAACGCCGTTATTGCTCTTATAAATAGTGTCTCCTAACAACAACAGTACAGGATCATCTCCTGCAAACTCACATGCCTCATAAACAGCATGTCCAAAGCCCTTCTGCTCCTTCTGATATACAAATCTTAACTTGCCGGCAATTTTACTAATACGTTTCTCATAATCCTTCATATTTTGTGGAAGCCTTGAAAAATGTTCATCTCTTATGGGCTTGAAGAAGAAATCCTTGTAGTATTCCTCCTCTTCCTCGTTAAGTACAAGACATATTTCTTCCACGTCTATCTGATCCAGTTCTTCAAGTAAAACAAGGATTGCCGGCTTTACCAAACCATCACGGTCAATTACAGGACAGAACTCCTTCTTAATTCCTCTGGTTGCAGGATACATTCTGGTACCAAAGCCCGCAACAGGAATAATTGCCTTACGAATCGCAGAATTGGGCTTAAGAGTCAATGAATAAGCTGTCATTCCAAGCTCCTCATTTAAATACTTAACCAGTTCCTTTTGAGTCTTGGAATCTCTTGCCAACATCTGAACAGTACCATCGCCCTGTGAACCAACACCCTTGGCTCCATAAGTCAGACTCTTGACCTTTTCATTATTTAATACCGAATGAAGTACAGGTGCGGTAAGCTCACTGGGACACATTGGAGCAACCTTTTCATCAAATACTCTCTGTGCCTCTATCATAAGAGCCCCGAGCTTCTCTATATCACCCTTGGAAATATACTCCATTGCACGAGCTGTTATATCCTGATTATCTTCACCAAGAGCCTCATGAAGACGTTTCTCCTTATCACCTGTAGGGAAAGGATATCCCTTATTCAAATCAGCAAGAATACGCACCGTATCCTTACCTGCATTAAGGTCTGCAAAAACATAATGAAGTGGTTTCTTAACTGAAATACGTTCTACATCTATTTCATTTCCATCAAAAACCATAGCAACGGGATTGACTCCGAATGCACATGCCTGATCCAGTCTGCCACAACGTGAAGGTGTTCTCTGTTCACCCCAATATGCTATATTCATGATTCCAAGTGTATTAAGATGAAGATTATAAAGCTTATTAAAAGCATCTGCCACCATTACACATATAGCAGCGGAGGAGGATAAACCACTTTTCATAGGTAAATCCATCTTTGTGATTTTTAAGTCAATACCACCAACATGGTACCATTCACACATATAGGATGCCACACCGGCAACATAAGAAAAGAATCCACCACTTCTGGCATTATCTCTTAACTTGGCAAGCTCCATTTCGCATTCAAATACTTCACCGTTATAATCAGAAAGCTCACTGCTGACTCTGAACATATCGCATTTCTTAGCCTTACCATAAATTCCCTGTTCTATACCGGTTACGATTGCTCTTCCCGGTATAATATCAGCATTCATACTCTTAGCAGTACCGGCCCAGTCACTGTGCTCACCAAAAAGACATAATCTTCCCGGTGCAAATAAGTCAATGATATTATTGTTCTCATTTTTTCTACTCATGATATTCAACTCTCTTAATTATATTTTTATAAATCTTTCCCTTTGACTACTGTGCATTATCGCTTACAGTCTCCGGCTCACCAAAAATCACATCTACAGCTTTGTTCATTGGCTGTGTCTTTCCGTTATCATCAAATAAAATATATCCATCCAATCCCGATGGTGACTTTACTCTTACCCACTTCTTCATATCAGAGGATACAAGATAGAGCCTGGTGCCCTTACTTACCGTAACAGTATCAGCATTCTCATCCATGCGACTGTATATCTCAATATCAGTTGCCAACACGTACTCATCAGTAGTATATATATCCCTCAATACAGGAGATGCATCCGTAAATTTATTAGTCTTGTCACTGTATGTGACTTTGCCATAGCATTTGACTCCCGGAATCAATGAGCATTCCTCAAGATAAGTAACAAAATTCTTCTTAGCGAAGGGATCTCTTCCCAGATACTCAACTGTAGTATATCCGGGTACAGTTCCTACGAAATGTACCTCTTTACCGGTATAGTCAAAATAATGAGTTATCTCTTTTCCATCCGCATCGGTATCCATAAGAGCCATCTGTCTGTAGTGCTCCGGAGTAAAGCAGACGCACTGATAAATCTTGGTATTAACATCATTCAAAGTCACGCCCAGGTCAGCACTGTTAAATACTACACCATCAAGGCTAAAATTGACTGTTCCGTTAGAACCTGCTGTTACCACAAGAGCATCAGCCCTGCCATCATTGTTAACATCAAGATCGTATCTTTTCTTAAACGCAAATATTCGTGTATAACATTCCTGGCTGTCTGCCAAGCTCTTAAGAAGTCTTACATTCTGAAGTTCAATAGAATTAAGGGCAGAATCGGAAACCTTTTTACCTGAGCTTACATACCAGCTACAAGCCTCAAAATGATTCTTTAAAAATGCATCATCAAAATCATATCCGTGTCTTGCATAAATCTCATTTCTGGCAAGCCACATATCATTAATATCAAGGTCCTCACACTGCTCCTCACTAAGAGCAATCTTATCGCTTAATGGAATAACCATTTCGGAGGAATCCATAAGAGTAGCTTCTCTGACTGTTACCATTGACTCAATCTCATCAATAGAGTCAAGCATATTGTTGTACTCCTCAGCAATCTTTTCATTCTCAACAATAAATGCATTCTCATCAGGTTCGATAAAATAGTACAGGCATTCATCCGAATATGCAAAAAGCTTAGCCTTTGACTCCTCTGACTTGTATTCGGATGCTGTTTCTATAGTAAGCAGAGTACCTGCCCCTCTCTTTGCTTCATTTGAAGCCTTATGAATCAATGCAACCCCGTCACCCTTCTTCTCAATCAGGTATTTACCCTTCCATGAATCAGGCAGTGCAAATGAATATATTCCCTCTGTTGCCTTCTCCTGCATTGATAGGTTGACTATTTTAGTCTGAGTATTTTTCTTTTCGTTATCCTTCTTAACAGAAACATTATTTGCCTCTGTCTTTTCTTCCTTCACCTCATCCTGTGGCTTTACTTCCTCAGACTTTGACTCAGGTGATTCTTCCTTCTTTTCTTCCTTTACCTCATCCTGTGGCTTTGCTTCCTCAGGCTTTGACTCAGGCGCTTCTTCCTTCTTTTCTTCCTTCACCTCATCCTGTGACTTTGCTTCCTCAGGCTTTGACTTAGGCGCTTCTTCCTTCTTTTCTTCCTTTACCTCATCCTGTGGCTTTGCTTCCTCAGGCTTTGACTCAGGCGCTTCTTCCTTCTTTTCTTCCTTCACCTCATCCTGTGGCTTTGCTTCCTCAGGCTTTGACTCAGGCGCTTCTTCTTTCTTTTCTTCCTTAGCCTTATCCTGTGGCCTTGCTTCCTCAGGCTTTGACTCAGGCGCTTTATCCTTCTTTTCTTCCTTAGTCTTATCCTCCTGCTTAGTATCCAACAGCAAATCAGAAGATTTATTCATATTTCCCGGCGAATGATTTTCTGCCTTTGACCGACCGGCTTCAACCTCTGTTTCCTTAGTTGCATCAGCTAATAATGAAGAATCAACAAGCTTCTCTGCCACAGGTGTTATTACTGTTGTCTTGTTAACTCTGGGTACAATCACAACCGACTCCTGTTTTGAAGGCTTATCATCTTTTTTAGCTTCAGTCAACGCTTCCTCGTTCTCCGAAGCCAGCTCGTCCTTTTTAATATCCTCCAAAAAATCAGCATTCAATTCCGGAAGGACTTCCTGACTATCTATAAAAGTAATCTTTCCAAACTCATCGTCAAAAATAATAGTATCCCGGTCATTATTATGTCCGGACAAGTCATCCTTAACGTCCTTATTGCCGCATCCGGTAACAGTCAATGCAGCCAATAAGCCTAATACAACTAATTTTTTCATTATATTTCTCCCTTATTAATTCCCCTTGTATGACCCCCATTAGTCATACATAATCATTTCGTCACTTCTTACAGTCTAAGCAACATATGCTATGACCTACCACTGAATAGTAACAATTATACAATATACGCTATATTCGTCGCAAGAAGTAATAAACAAATGTTTCACCCTTAACGGATATTTCCCGTTTGGTCAATAATCAAAAATTCACATACGCCTGTTAGTACAATCTAACTTCCATTACATGTTTTCTTGGCTGCAAACCCATTGCCCTGTAAAATGCATAGGCATCCTCATTACCCTCCCATACATTAAGTGTAATGGTATTACATCCTATATTTTTAGCATATCCCTGTATATATTCATACAGTTCCTTAGCAATATGCTTCCCTCTGTATTTTTCATCGACGCACAAATCATCAATATATATACTCTTCTCATCACACAGAATATTGGAATCATGAATCTCTTCTATTACAAGAAATGCATATCCAACTGCTCTATCCGACTCATCGGTGCTAACCAAAATCGGCTTGGTATCATCAAGAATAATAGCCTTTAATTCCTCATCCGTATATTTCTTCGTGTCAGCCTTAAATATATCAGGTCTGATATCAGCATGAATTTTAAGAACCTGTCTCAACAGATTATTAATTTCAGGAATATCCTTTTCTGTAGCTCTTCTAATCATATTAAACTCCGTTAATGCACAAATATCCATTTGAATTGTATTCTGTTACTGTTCCGACTATATAAGCCTCTTCTCCTACAGACTTCATCTTCTCAACATAATTTACGGCATCTTCACAGGCCATAGAAAACATTAATCCGCCGGAGGTTTCAGGACAACACAATATATCTATATCTGCCTGATTAAGGTTTCCCTTAAATATTACCTCTTCCTCTGTAATAAGCTTCCGGTTACTGTATACTGCCGCCGGTACTATGCCCATATCAGCAAGAGTCCTTGATTTTTCCAATATAGGCAATTGTTCATAATCAATATTAATACATACCTTAGAACCCTTTGCCATTTCAAGAGCATGTCCAAGGAATCCAAATCCTGTTACATCGGTGCACGCATTTATTCCGTAATTCCTAGCCTGAAAAGCTGCCTCTTTGTTAAGTCTCAGCATTTGATTTATGACTGTATTCTCATCAGCCTCGGTGAAAAAATCAATATCCCCTTCACCTGCTCTCATTGCAAGGACATACATTCCAACACCAAGCTTTTTTGTTAAAACTATACTGTCTCCTACCTTAGCCGTACTGTTTTTCCATATGCAATCAGGTTTTATAACACCCGTTACTGCCATGCCGTACTTAGGTTCTTTATCTTCAATGGAATGTCCTCCTCCCAGAACAACCTTAGCCTTAATAGCAACATCATATCCACCCTTTAATATCAAATTCACAGCCTCTGCATTAAGTGCAGCAGGAAAAGTCAGCAGATTAACAGCCATTATAGGTTCACCACCCATGGCATAAATATCAGAAATTGCATTAGTCGCAGCAATGGCTCCAAATAAATAAGGATCATCTACAACAGGAGGAAAAAAATCAACAGTCTGAATTATTGCCTTTTCTTCATCCAGCTTATATACGCAGGCATCGTCACCTGTATCAAAACCCACTATTAAATTTTGACATAATTCAGGCGGCATCTTAGGTAACCCTAATAAAACCCGGTTTAGCACCTTAGGTTCTACCTTTGCCCCACAGCCGCCTTTACACACGTAAGAATTTAATTTGTAAGTATGATCCATAATACTCCTCCATATTTTCAAATACACTCATAAATCATACATATCACATGTTTCTGATAAGCATGATTCAAATATGAGTATATGTATTTCCTGGCGGAAGCGGATGGGAATCGAACCCACCTAAGCAGTTATAAGCCACTATCACCGGTTTTGAAGACCGGGGAGCACACCAGCACTCATCCGCATCCATAAATACTATTATTTACAGCAGTTTCAATTACAAACAATTGTTATTCTATTAAAACTCTATAATCATCGACTTTTTTTGTTATACCATGGTTGTCAAAATATTCAAGTATTGCAAGTGCTACCTTTCTTGAACATTTAAGCCTGTCACGATAATCCCCCAGATAAATCCTACCGCCATCAACGAAGGGAACCATTAGTTCAAGCTTTTCCTTGGCAAACACAACAACGTCCTTACTTACTATATATCTTTCATCAAGTTTAATCAATTCACCTGATTTAAGTATTTCCCTAAGCACAGGCAAAAAACGCTTGTTATTATAGAATGCCAGCTTGACATCATTATATGCAAAGGGCTTTATTCCTGCCTTAACATACATATCAATTAACATTTTCCTGATTACAGCATCATCCTCAATAGGTATTTCTTCATAATAATACAGACTGACTGTTCCCTTTACTATTTTAATTTTCTCCTTGTCTACCCAGTAATCCATAAGAGCTTTTGCCTCACTGTCGTAGTTTTCTCCAAGAAGTCTAAACCTTGCTTCCTTTAAATTCATTCCGGGATAGGTCGGATAATCTCTATGATAATTTGATAACATAGCGCAAAAATAATGCCATAAATTATCTTCACTAACCGAATCTATAATATAATCCTTAGGTAGTACGATACACTGACCTTCTTCTACAAGCTTTGCAATTGTATTATCTATATCACATTTCATAAGCCTGTCATTTACAGAAAAGGTATTAATTGAGTTAAGCTTAAGAAAGGCTCTGTTATGCTGTTTAATTCTATATAACAATTGTTCTTCTATATTGCCCTTCTCTCTTATTAAAAAGGCTTCCTCTGTAATTTTCCCAACTTTTACTTTAACAGGATTATTATCTATAACTACTCCCCCACCTATAGTACAGGCAGGAGACAAATTTCTAATTATAATATGTTCACCGATTCTTGCAATCAGCTTTTCTGTAAAACGCAATTGGGCGTAACCGCATTCTGCAGCGGCGAGGCGACTTTTATCAACAAGAACAACCTTAGCAACATATTCCCTTGTTCCGATATATACATGAAACTTATCCCCTGATTTTACGGAAAAGGGAGCGTCTAACAGCATATTAATTCTAATATCAAGCATCATAACAGGTGTATAGGCATCAACGGGAGCAATTATATCTCCGCGCCTTACCTCACTTAACCCTATATCACTTAAATTAACTGCACACCTTTCATGAGCACTCAAATAATCAGCATCCTTATTTCTAACCTGTAGCCCTCTCATAATAAGCTTTTTCATAGATGGGTACAGCATACACTCCTCTGCCTTTTTCAATGCACCACTAAGCAAGGAACCGGTCACAACAGTTCCAAAACCCTTAACACTGAAGGCTCTGTCAATAGGCATGTAGAAATCTTCAGGATTTTCTACAGCATCTTCATTATTAATATCAAGAAGCATTCTGTCTATTTCTGACTTTAATTCATCTATATTAATTCCTTTAGCCGCACTAACCTTTATAATAGAACAGTCTTCAAGAAACGTATTGTGTAATGTGTCCCTAATATTACCCACTATGTCATCAATTTCCGAATCCTCAACAAGATCACACTTGTTTAATGCAATAACACCGTGCTTAATTCCCAGACAGCTACATATATCAACATGTTCCTTTGTCTGTGGCATTACACCCTCATTGGCGGCTATTACAAAAATCACGCCATCTATTCCCGATGCGCCTGCTACCATATTCTTAATATATCTTTCATGGCCCGGAACATCAACCAAGGATACCTCACCGCTTTTTTCAAGAGTCATATGGGCATATCCTAAATCAATAGTCATCCCTCTTGACTTTTCTTGAAGAAGCCTGTCAGCATCAATACCGGTCAAAGCCTTTATAAGTGTTGTTTTGCCATGGTCCACATGACCAGCCGTCCCTAAAATTCTATTCATAATCTCATAAGTCCCTGAGCCACAAGTTTAAAATCATCCTCAAAAATTGTCCTCATAGAAAGAAGAAATTCACCCTCACTTATTCTTCCTATGATAGGCGGTTCATTCTTTCTAAGAGCAAGTGCCAGTTCATCCTCCGAATAATCATATACCTTAAGCGACATACATACATCTGAAAGCTCCTCCTCAGGTCTTGAACCACCACCTGTTTTCGTTGTAGTAATAACCTTCCTCACTCTGAACTTTGTCGGTGTACCTGCATCCTTAACATTCTCCAGCTCGTAAAGAGTATTAACAAATAAATTATATTTTTCCTCCATCTGCTCTACAGTCATATTAAGCATATTAACCGTAGGAATTAATTGCTCTTCACCTAAAATATAATGCTGTAATGTAACCTCTAAGGCAGCCAAAGTCATCTTATCAAGTCTTAAGGTTCTGATAAGATTATCCTTCTTAATTAAATCTATATATTTTTTACATCCACAGATTATTCCGGACTGAGGTCCCCCAAGAAGCTTATCGCCGGAGAAACATAGCAGGTCGTAATCGCCTGATATTTTTTTAATTTCTTCAACATCTCCCGATCCTAAGTCATAAATCAAAGGAATAGATTTTCCCTTCGATATTTTATGTAAACCATCCAAATTCACATCTTCCGTAAATCCCTTTATCACAAAATTGCTCTGATGAACCTTAAGAATTGCTGCTGTATTTTCATCAATTGCATTCTCATAATCAGCAATATGGGTTCTGTTGGTACAGCCAACCTCCCTTAAGGTAACTCCGGCAATTTCCATAACAGATGGTATCCTAAAGGAACCGCCTATCTCCACAAGCTCTCCTCTTGAAATAACCATGTTTTTGCCATACCCCAGTGCGTGCATAATCAGCATAACCGCAGCAGCATTATTATTAACAGCAACCGCAGCTTCACAGCCTGTTATTTCACATATATATTTTTCAACATGAGAATACCTGCTGCCTCGATTACCTGTTTCTAAATCATACTCAAGGTTAGTATAATTGACAGCAGCATCATAAGCCGCCTGAGCAGCTATCTTATCAATAACACTTCTTCCCAAATTCGTATGAAGTGTTATACCGGTTCCGTTAATGACTTTACATAAAGAATTTTTACTGTTATTGTTCATTCGTTTTCTTATCATCTCTGCAATAACGCTTGTTTTCGGTATTTCAGTAATGTTTTCCTCTAATATATCTTTTCTTAGCTCATCAAGAACTTCCCTTGATGAACGCAACAAAAGAGAAGGATTAGTCATTTCCTGACTATCCTTCCCAGCGATTTTCATAATATCATCCACTCTTGGAATTTTTCTTAACAAATCATTGTTCATCCAAACAATACTCCGTGTGTAATAATTGGTGTGCCTTTTCTGAATTAGGTTCGCCTAAGTATTTATCATATAAAGTCTTAATATCAGGATTCTCATGGGATTTTCTAATAGGCAATTCCTGATCATGACGATATATTGCATCTCTTCTTGCCTGAAAAACAGCTTCTCTATCTGTATCCTCAAGAAGCTTAGGCTGACCGCCACCTGAAATACATCCCTGAGGGCATGCCATAACCTCTATGAATTGAGCATCCATTTCTCCGTTAATGATTTTGCCAAGAACCTCTCCTACATTAATAAGACCTGTTACAACACATACCTTAAGGTTCATATCTCCAACCTTTACAGTACCATATCTAACACCTTCCTTACCTCGTACTGCATCAACCTCAAGCTTATCAATAGGCTTACCTGTAAGCAGCTCATAGCCGGTTCTGATTGCCGCTTCCATAACACCACCTGTTACTCCAAATATTGCACCTGCTCCCGAATAATTACCCAAAACAGATTCGCACTGGGATTCTTCCAGATTCAGATAATCAATACCTTTCATCTTAATAAGGTATGCAAGCTCTCTTGTGGTAAGAACACAATCAACATCTCTATGGCCCGAATCCCACATTTCATCTCTGGAGGATTCAAATATCTTAGCTGTACACGGCATAATGGAAACAGTATAAATAGAGCCGCCATCAACATTAAGCTTATCAGCACCATAGGTCTTCTCAATTGCACCCTGCATCTGCTGTGGAGATTTGCATGTAGATAAATGCGACTTAAGCTCAGGGTAATATTTTTCAAGATATGATACCCAGCCCGGACAGCAGGAAGTAATCATAGGAAGTGGACCGCTTCCCTTGGTTATACGATTAATTAATTCTGTACCCTCTTCCATAATGGTAAGGTCAGCCGCGAAGTTAGCATCATACACATGATCAAATCCAAGTGCATAAAGCGCTGAATTCATTCTCTTGTCTTCTATTGAGCCTTCCTCAATTCCGAATTCCTCTCCAAGTGCTACTCTTACAGCAGGAGCCGCATGAACAACACATATCTTAGAAGGATTGTTTAATGCATCTATCACCTCTTTAATATGAGACTCATTATATGCGGCAAACAAAGGCTCCTTAACAGTATCAGGAAGACATCGTTCCTTTCTCTTGGCTTTGTATGCTTCCACACCATCAAGGGCAGGAGAAATATATGCCTTACATTTCTGAACACACTGACCGCATCTTATACATCTTTTTTCATTAATTGTCTGTGGTCTTCCATGTTCTCCTTCAATGGCATTGACAGGACATACCTTGGTACATTCCTGACAACCTGTACATATATCTTTATCTATACTAATTACCTTCATAGTTACCTCCCAATTCTTTCTGCATTACAGCAGCATCATATAATGCCTTTACCGCATTTTTATTCTTAGCTGTTTTTTCATCAGAAGGTTCAACAATTCTTAGTGCATTGTTAGGACATACTCTCACGCAGGCAGGACCTTCGGGATTGTCCATACACAAATTACATTTTGAAGCACCCTTTTTAATTGTACAGCCATCCATCTGCCATACAGGTTTTTTATCCTTATGAACAGGTAACAAATCAATAGCTCCAAAGGGACAAGCAAGCATGCAGTCCTTACAACCGATACACTTTTCTGCATTCGCAATAACCTGACCATTAATTCTTGTAATTGCATTTTTAGAACAAACATTAATGCAGGGCGAATCCTCGCAGTGTTTACATTGAATCGGAGCAGATATATACTCATTAAATCGTGTAACATATAGCTTCGGTGTAACAGGAACTTCAACTGTTCCTATTGTTTTTCCTACACCGTTTTCAATTCTGTTATGCTCTGCAAAGCAAGCCATCTCACAGGCCCTGCAGCCTGAGCACTTAGTAGCATCACAGGTAACATATTTTCCCAATCCAACGCTCATATCAATAATCCTCCGTATCATTTTTATTCATTTTATGGAACAAAGAATTTTTGTACACCTGAGCCATTCTTCTCTCAGCAGCTGTGTCATCTATATCCTCAGAATCAACAATGCTAAGTGCCTGAGTGGGACACACTCTTACACAGGAGGGACCACCCTCAACACCTCTGCACAAATCACATTTATTTGCAATCAGCAAATCAGGACTCAGTATATCCTTTTGTACCATATCAATTGCTCCAAAGGGGCATCCTGCCACGCAGTCACCACATCCATCACACTTGTCACCATCAATAAGTACAACACCATCCTCTTTATAAATCGCACCCTTGGTGCACACCTTCATACAATCAGGTGTGGAACAGTGCCTGCACTGAAAGGGCACTGTAATTTCGTATGACTTTAAGATATGAAGCTTAGGGTTAAAATTAATATTTTCAGGTTTTATTTCAAAAATAGGTTCATTAGAATGCGCTTCCACACAGGCTATCAGACACGTTCTGCAGCCCATACACAGATTGGTATTGCCACGAACACATTTACTCATATACGTTGCACCCCTTTCTGTTGCAGGAGATTGGTGGCTTGGTTCCCATAATCTTCTGTTCGCCTACGCATTTAATTCCCATTCTCTCACGAAGCTTTTTATACTCTGTTTTTAAGAAATTCTCAGCCCATTTCTGATCAGCCAGCTTCTCCACACGACAATTGCAATATTTATACTCCGGAGTACGACTGATAGGATCTAGATTTTTTCCAATGGTCAGCTCATTGCAGGCGCCTATCCACCACTGATAGGTCATATATGTTGCACCCTTGGCAACACGTTCCGTAGGAAGACATCTGGTTATACAAAATCCACGCTTGTTAACAACCTTAACCAAATCACCCTCTTTAATTCCAATCTCCTCACAATCCTTAGGATTCATCTGAATCCATCCCGGTTCATCCTCTAAGGAAGTAAGCATTCTACAGTTACCGCTCATGGTACGGCAGGAATAATGTCCCACTTCACGGACAGTTGACAGTGATAATGGATACTCTTCATTTTCCAGCTCCATAGGTGAACGCCACTGTGCCGCCGAAAATCTTCCCTTACCATCCAAGGATTCAATATATCCATTCTTATGCAGGTAGTGGGTTCCCTTATCATAATCGGCCCTCTTTCGACATGGCCACTGAACGGAACCGTATTTTTCCATCTTCTCATATGTAGCACCGGCAAAATCAGGAGAAAGCAAAAGCACCTCTTCCCAGATTTCTTCGGTATTATTGTACTTCATTGGGTATCCCATTGCGGAAGATATTCTGCAAATAATCTCCCAGTCATTTAGTACACCCTTTATTGGTTCAACGACTTTTCTTACTCGCTGGAAACCTCTGTCACAGCTTGTAAATACTCCGTCATATTCTCCCCATGCCGTTCCCGGCAAAATAGCATCCGCATACTCACAGGTCTTATTCATGAAAATATCCTGAACCACTACAAAATCAAGCTTATCAAGAGTTTCTCGTACCTCTAACAGATCGGGGTCTGTCTGTGCAGGATCCTCTCCATAAATATAGTAGGCATGCAATCGCTTATCCTCCGGTACATCCCCTAATACAAATTCAGGTACACGTGTCAAATGAATACCGGGTTTGTCAGAAAGCTTAACCTCCCACAGAGTCTCAAAGCGTTCATGCACCTTCCACCATTCCACATTCTGATAGCCAGGGAAGGAAACCGGTAAAACACCCATATCACAGGCACCTTGAACATTGTTCTGACCTCTGACAGGTCCCACACCGGAATGAGGCTTACCAATATTACCGGTCATAAGTGCAAGATTAGCAAGACCACGCACAACATCAACGGCCTGTCCGAACTGGCACACACCCATACCGTAAAGTATCATTGCCGAATCTGCGTTAGCATACATTCTTGCAGCTCTTCTTATATCCTCTGCCGGAACACCTGTAATAGTTTCAGCATACTCAGGTGTATATTCTTCCAGCACAGGAACAAGACCTTCAAAACCTAATGTATGATTTTTAATAAAATCATCATCAGTAAGGCCCTCCTTATAAATAACATGAGCCATAGCATTAACAAGCGCAAGATTTGATCCACCCTTAAGCTTAAGATGCAAATCCGCAATTCTTGCAGCTTCAATTCTTCTTGGGTCAACGCAAATTAACTTAGCGCCCTTTTGCTTGGCCATAATAATCTGACGGTGAACTATTGGGTGTGAATCCGCACCGTTATATCCAAAATTAAGTATAAGCTCCGCATCGCCTATTTCATCAACGCCCATTGTCATTGCTCCGGAACCAAAAGAGTACAGTAGACCCGCTACCGAGGGAGCATGTCATACACGGGCGCAATGATCGATATTATTGGTACCGATACATGCGCGTGCGAACTTCTGCATTATAAAATTATTTTCATTACTTGATCTGGCACAGCCCGTCATCATAATTGAATCAGGACCATACTTTTCTTTTATTCGCGTAAGATTTTTTGCAACAAAGGTAATGGCTTCATCCCATTCCACCTCAACAAGAGGACTCTTACGACCATTCTTACGAATCATTGGCTTTTGCAGACGTTTTGTCAGAATCTTAGGATCATTAAGATAATCCCATCCGTATCTTCCCTTAAGGCACAGTGTATTCTGATTGGTACGTCCGTTTGCCGGCTCAGCCTTAATGATTTTATTCTGTTCAGTATCAACAGTAAACATTATCTGACATCCGGCACCGCAATAAGCACAAGTAGTCTGAACCTGCTTAATAGACATATTGCCTCCTATACAAACAATGTAAAATATTAATTATCATTATACCATAAATCATAAATTATTTCAGCAACTGCTTCATAGCTTCGATACAACGTTCTATTTCAAGCATAGTAGTATACACTCCCACCGAAAATCTAAGTGTACCCTCCGGAAAGGTTCCAAGGCTTTTATGAGCAAGCGGTGAACAATGAAGTCCCACTCTTGTCATAATATCGTATTTATCGTCCAATAAATAGGACACTTTCGAAATATCATTACAGGTAACAGATACTACGCCAACACGATTATCTATTGTATTATGACCTATTATTTTCAATCGACCTTCCTTCTGCAAATCATCAAAGCCCTCAAGCAAAGTGGCTGTAGCCTTCAGTTCACGCCTTATAATCTCTTGAATTTCTCTGTTAAGAACACACCTTACGCCTTCAGCCAGGCCTATAATACCCGGAACATTTAATGTACCTGCTTCATATTTATCAGGCAGGAACTCAGGCATCCTAAGGGAATCGGAAACAGAACCTGTCCCCCCGTATATAAAAGGCTCCATTATATCGGCGGCTTTATTATTAATAACAAATCCGCCTATACCCTGGGGACCAAGTAACCCCTTATGTCCCGCAAAGCAAAGTACATCTATATTCATTGCCTCCATATCTATTTCCAAGACCCCACCGCTCTGTGCACTGTCTACAATAAAATAAAGTCCATGTTCCTTTGCTATTTTTCCCAGCTCATAAAGAGGATTAATTGTTCCGCATACATTGCTTGCATGAGTAGCTATTATTGCCTTTGTGTCAGGTCGAATAAGACTCTTGACTGTATCAAGACGCATATCTCCGTTTTCATCACAGGGAATAACATCATAGTCCACCCTGTTTATAACAGGTCGCATCACGCTGTTGTGTTCAAGTGAAGATACCAGAACATGGTCGCCCTTTTTTAAAAGTCCCATAATTGACACATTTAATGATTCCGTGATTCCTCCGGTAAAAATAACATTCTTAACACCCGGTCCGTTAAACAGCTCACACAGCAACCTACGACATTCATATACTTTGACCTCTGCATCGTATGCCTTACTGTAGGAGCTTCTGTTAATATTGACACCTTCCTTTACAATATAATCATATACGGCTCTGGCAACTGCCTCCGGCTTAGGGAAGCTGGTGGCAGCATTATCAAGATAAATCTTCTGCATTATTTCTCCTTACAATCGAGCAGGCTGACACCTGCTCGCTATACACTGTAAAACAAAGCTGCTGTTTATCCATGAACAGCAGCTTCTATTACTTGTCAATTCAAATATCCTCAACAAAGTTCTCATCTACAGGATATATGTTTTCGATATCCTCATTTTTAAATTGTTCTATATCCTGAGTTGTCTTAAAAAACACACAGGTTCCACAGCTACTTGACAGTGACCTCGGCACAGGCATAAGCTTACAGAAAATATTTTTTGACCTGCAATCTCTGTCAAATCCAATAGCTCCATAATGCGAAAAAAAGGTTGCTATATAATTCATATTTAATCCTTTACCTTAATAGAGAAATTGTATATTCATTACAATCCTCAGCTACAGTAGTTCTGTAGCCGGAATGTTTTGCAAATCGCAAAATATTCTCAAGCGCAACCCTATTGTCTACAATTACTTCATACTCCATCTCACCTCTGTCCGAAGCTCTCTTTGCAATAAGTACCGGTTCAGGGCAGGACAGACCTCGTGCATCATATCTGTTCATTTTATTCCACCAACTTTCCAATAGCGTTATTTGATAAATAAAAACTATTTGATTACAATGTCATTTACGGTTATGGACCTATTTTCTGTTTATTTTAGTATTATAAGTTGCAATAATAAGTACTATAACAATCCCACTTATTACTGCAATTTTACCATTAAGAGAAGGTCCGTCTACAGAGGAAGCCAGTGAACAATTGTGAGCGAAAGCGGCTCCTGCCACAAGTCCCAAAACAGTTATTGCTGAATCGGCATTACCTTCTCCCGATAAAATCAGTTGTCTCAAAGGGCAGCCTCCCAAAAGGGCACTTCCAAGACCTACAAGATACATTCCAAGGATATTCCAGCAAATATCGGAATGAGCTATAGGCTGTTGTGTCAGGGCAAGTCTGAAATATTGTTCACCGGTAATCGCCGTCAATATAAGGTTCATAAACAGGACAGCTAAAAATATCGAAACAAAACCAAGCATCAATCTATGATCCCGAAAAAGAAATATATCCCTAAAGCCTCCAGCCATACACAATCTGGTCCGTTGTGCCAACACTCCGACAAGGAGTCCTGCAAGCAGACTAATATACCATGCTGAATGCATACCGGCAGGTCCCTCTCCGTAAGCAGTGCTATAAATAAATGATGGCGTTATAACAACAAACACTGTAAGCAGAGTAGCAACAGCCGGCATCCAAAAGCCTTCAGTCTTGTTCTGTGAGTGATTTTTCCCAAGAGAATATCCTCTGTTTAAAAATAATACACCTGTATATATTCCCAGTCCAAAACCTAACAATGCAATTAGAGCATTAATATCTCCGCCGCCCATTCTTATAGCCATTCTCAGAGGGCATCCAAGGCACATAAGGCATCCTATCATAACAAAAAAGCCTAATATAAATCTTGTCATAGGTGAACTTCCACCCTTAGGATTAAACTCGCCTTTAATTACAGAAATAAAAAAACTGCCTAAAATAATTCCACAAATTTCAGGTCTTAAATATTGGACAGCAGTTGCATTATGTAACCCCATAGCACCGGCAGTATCACGAATAAAACAGGCAATACACAATCCCATGTTTTTAGGATTTCCAAATAATGTCAACAGAGAAGCAACTATTCCAATGGCCAGACCCGCTAGCATGATACTTGTCTTTTCTTTTTTCATTATTATTCCTCCATTAAGTTGTTAATTATTATCAGTTACTGTTCAGTCCCTGACCAGTAACTGATCAAAAAATTCAAATACCCCGAGGCGTATTTAAATTTTTGACCGATTTGTAATATCTAAAAATACTATCTAAAGCCTTTCAAATACCACTTTATGAATACATTGCCTGCTTCAAATCAGCAATAAGATCATCTGCATTTTCAAGTCCTACAGAAAGTCTGATAAGATCAGGAGCAACACCGGCATCCTTTAACTGTTCATCCGAAAGCTGTCTGTGTGTATGACTTGCAGGATGAAGCAAACAGGTTCTACTGTCGGCAACATGAGTAGCAATAGTCGCAAGCTTAAGCTTATCCATAAAGGCAATTGATGCATCACGACCACCTTCGATTGCAAAACAAAGGACACCGCAAACACCATTAGGAAGATATTTCTTTGCAAGTTCATGATACTCATCATCCTCAAGTCCCGCATAATGTACCCATGCAACCTTTGGCTGTTCCTTAAGCCACTTGGCAATCTTTAATGCATTTTCACAATGACGCTCTACACGAACATGAAGAGACTCAAGCCCGGTGTTAACATGGAATGCATTCAATGGAGACTGAACACAGCCCAAATCTCTCATAAGCTGAGAGGTTGCCTTGGTAATATAGGCACCCTTTCCAAATTTTTCTGCATAAATAATTCCATGATATGACTCATCAGGTGTAGTAAGCCCCGGGAACTTATCAGCATGTGCAAGCCAGTCAAAGTTACCACTGTCTATAATAGCTCCGCCTATAGTAATAGCATGTCCATCAATATACTTTGTTGTGGAATGTGTAACTATATCGCATCCCCACTCAATAGGGCGGCAGTTAATCGGTGTTGCAAAGGTATTGTCAATAATAAGAGGAACCCCATTGTTATGAGCCAGCTTAACAAACTTCTCAATATCAAGAACTTTACCTGTAGGGTTAGTAATAGTCTCGCCAAAAATACACTTGGTATTAGGCTTAACATACTTTTGGAGTTCTTCTAACGGAAGATCCTGATTTACAAAGGTACACTCAATACCCATCTTTGCCATAGTCACACCAAACACATTGAAGGTTCCACCATATATTGCAGATGATGCAATAAAATGATCTCCTGCTTCACAAATATTAAATACTGCAAAAAAATTGGCAGCCTGACCTGAAGATGTAAGCATACCTGCATATCCACCCTCAAGTGCACAGAGTTTTTCCGCAACCAAATCATTGGTAGGATTCTGGAGTCGTGAGTAGAAATATCCATCTTCCTCCAAATCAAAAAGTGCTCCCATATCATCACTTGTACTATACTTAAATGTAGTACTCAGATAAATTGGTAACTGTCTTGCCTCACCATTTCCAGGCTTGTAGCCTTCATGAAGACATTTTGTTTCGATATTTGTTGACATGTTTCTCATCTCCTTTATATGTACGTTATATATCTCATATATTCATTTTTACAATATTACCGAACAATAGTATTGTACCACTAAAAAATATGTTTGCAAAATACATTTATTCATCTTGTTAATCATAAATCAATAAAAAAACCTTCCCTGAATTCCTTAATAAGATAAGGGTGAGCCACAGCATAATCAATAAGTGACTGTCTAAGCTCATCAGTCAAAAAATCCTTAATAACTTTAATATCAAGCTTATTAATTGACGGACAGGTTGGAGTCAATACAACATCCACGCTTCCATCGGGTTTTTTAACTACTCGAAGGGGCCATATTTTACAATCCCAGGGTTTTTCCCTGTCATTAAGCGTGCAGCCCTTATGAACATCAAGAAAAGGACACACAGCCTCTTCTTTTGGATCATTTGTTGTATAGGAATCGGAAATATCATATTGAGCATATAGCATCCCATCATATTCCTTATTTACCAGCACATCCCTATATCTTTTATCATTGTTTACAGCCTCAATGTTTTCCTGTGTAAAAACAGGTGTCTCCCAAAGAGAAGTTCTTCTGAAGCTGCAGCAGAATTTACATGCGGCACAATCCGATGACTTTAATATTGCTGATAACATATCATTTCTCCCATACTACATATTTATCCAATAGTATTGCCGGCTGATAAGACTTCTTCGCCTTTCTAAGTCCCGGGATTCCAAGGTCTTCCTCACGATTAATATATTCATATCCGTTACAACACATTTTTGCAAACTGTTGACACAGCACCTGATATATACCGGAATAATTACGATCACCCTTTTCTATAACCTCATCCATGCAGTTATCAGAAAGAGGAACACCTGCGCAAAATCCCGCTACCTTTCCATCGATATAAATAATAATTCCATCAAAATCAAAATACTCATAATTATCGAGGTAGATGCTTATCGAATCATTTTCCATATCCAGTTTTTCATCAGCCTCATAGCAATTTCTATCTGCCAGCCATTCCAGCTGGTATGACTTTGCATCACATATATTGGCAGCGGATATTTTCTCTATAACTGCATTGGGATAATTGGCATGGAAGGTATTAATATGATTACGCTTTCCATCCAGCCTTCCTCCGGATAAGCTTATCATTGTATCGGTCGAATAAATATATTCAGCCAAATCACGATTATTGCTGTATACAAATTTATCCTCGCATACTGCTTTAAGCTCTCTAACAAAGTCCTTCGTCAAGGATTCAAATACAAGCTTTTTGCCATACGAGTGTGCATCCTTAAAAAGATTATCAATGCATTCCTTAAGACAATCCTCAGTATTTCCAAAAGGTGCAAGATATACACGTTTATCCTCAGTATCAAGCTTACTTCTGTGTATATATAGAATATTATCCATAACACAGTATTCATCTCCGTATTTTGCAAACAGACCTACCATCTGCGTAAATGAATGCTGGCATGAATTAGCTCCGTATCTGAAAAGGTACGGAACAAGTATATTTTTGTCATTTATTGTTACAGGAGTAAAAATCATATTACATCTCCATATTCCCTCATAAACTACTCTCGCATTTTTTTCATTTCCTTCTCAATATTAAGGAATAAAACTGTAATAATTATTCCTACACCAAAAACAGCAGGAACGATTCCAAGCATAGCATTTATGGCACTTATGGCAGTATCAGGTTGTACGGAAAGATTCGCATCATAACCTGCCATCGCCAAGGTTCTTGTCAGTACCTGAGCAGCAACAGCCTCTCCCGCCTTGGTAGATAAATTATCTGCAGTACCAATCATTCCGTCTATACGTCGTCCCTCACGCCATTCCATCAAATCCGAAAGACTGTTTCTGTTCGTATTAAACATTACAAAAGTAATCGCAACAGCTATACCCGTGGTAATGCAATTACAATACAATGCTCCTATTGAAAATGGATCCCAAATAAACCAAATCTTACCTAGCACGAAAAACAGGCCTCCAAGTATCATGGTTCTTTTTCGACCAAGTATCACATCGATTTTCTCAACAAACACAGTTGTAACAAGAGAGGCTATCAAATACATTGCCTCTAACTTCGTAACATCATCAGCAGAACCCAATACATATGTACAATAATATGTAAGGCTGGTAAGAAGAGACAGATTAATTATTCCATAAAACAAAATATAAACGGTATTAAGAACAAAGGGACGATAAGTATACAGACTTTTCAAGGTGTGAAAAAATCCAATATGTTCCTCAAAAGGATTCTTGGATACAACTCTTTCCTTCGTAGTAAAATAATGAACAAGACAGCCTATAATACATACGCTTGCCATAACACATGCCGTCAAAAAGAATCCGCGACTGCCGGATACTTTATCAAGATTTCCATTTTCATCAAGAGCGCCAAATAGATTAAGTAATGGAAAACATGACACAGCACCTACGGCTGTTCCTATGCAGCAGCCAATATTTCGATGTACATTAATGGAGCAGCGTTCCTCATCATCATTTGTTGCAAGCCCTGCCATGCAATTATAGGGAATGTCTGTAGCAGAGAAGAACATTTCAAACAGGAAGTATCCTGCTATTGCCAGGATTACAGTAACTGTATCCGAAGCATGAAAATTAGTAAAAATCAACACTACCGTAACCGCCCATGGAACTGCACTGTACAGAGCAAAAGGTCTAACGCGTTCTCCACTTTTAAACCTGTGATTTATTGCAAAATACCCTATTATGGGATCATTAAGAGCATCCCATATAATTCCAAGAGTAAGAATTATACCGGCAGTAGCCATTGGAATCCTAAGCACATTTGTCAGAAAAAAGAGATAATAAAGGCTCTTAAACTGATATACAATATTAGCTGCAGCCGAGAAGCTGCCAAATCCTACCTTTTCAAGAAAACTGACCTTTTTATTACCCATATAAAACATATCCTTTCCAATAATTCATTTCAAATACGTCTCGGCGTATTTGATCGCGAGATGGAAGTCACACTTAAATGCAACACATGATGTTGGGGTCAAAAGGTATTTTGCCCCCACCTATACGCCACTGAGCGGAGTGAATATCCACATCAATTTATAAAACTACCGCCATCGACGATAATAACTCTAAACGAACGTTGGCGGTATTTGTTCATAGATATAAAATGATAAACTCTATAAAATACTATATTCTTCTCAAAACAAGTTCTGTAATTCCGGGATTTGTCCCCTGTCTTACCTGCTTCACTTTACTGTCCCGTTCATATCCAAATTCATCCTCAACAGCTTGTCTTATACGTGTTCCTCCATGATATCCATGAATAACCCGAATAATATATACAGAAGAATTAGCCTTTGCAACAGTATTCTTAACCATTGCTATAGCTTCTTCCGTTCTCAAACCATGTAAATCAATCTCAATAATACCGCTTGTAATCTCCATACAGTAACAAATCTCCTGTTTACTATTGCCTACAACTCATAATGGCTCTTTTTCCTTGATATTTCCTGCATATATGCAGCTGTAATAATACCGGTCAAAAGAGCAATATAATGACATTATACTACTAATACTTTTCGAATACTATCATTGATTTAACTATATTTATACTCCTCTTCTATACAGAAAATATGAGTAAACCATCGGAATTAAGGTAATAATAACAGCTATAGCTAATATTATTTTCACAAATCCCAATAATCCCGCAATAATCATTGCGATACCTCCAACTACCCAAACAAATCCGCCTAATCGATGTGTTCTATTCCAGTTTTCTTCACTGTTAAGCGTCCAGGGAAGCTTAAATCCAACTGTATAGCTTTGAGAAATCTTGGGCAAATAATTTCCAATCGCAATAAACAACAGGCCGAGAAACAATGGTCCTATTAATGGGATATTTACTTCTTTTCCTAAAGCCGCTGTCAGTGTTGATCCCGAACAGAACACACACACCACAGGAATAATCCAATGTAATAGCTGCTTAACCTTTTGATTAAGATTGCTATATTTAGGATCAATTTTTAAAAGCAGTGGAAATATAAGATTGACAATAACCAATATGCCTGGGAAAAGGATTGCCCCCACAAATTTAGGTTGCCAACCATTAGGTGTACCATCAAAAGCCCAATGTGTAACTATTCTATCAGGCAGTCTGTTGTACAGTATAATCCCTATAACAACAGGAATTATACAAACAACAGTTGTAATAATTGTCGTTTTTCTTAATGTATTATCCTTCATCATTCGATTCCCCCTTTAATGAATTAATCCACAATAAAACCTCCTCAAAAACAGACGCATTCAAGCTGTAATAAATATAATTTTTTTGCTTATTCTCCTTAATAAGGTCTGCTTTTTTCAACTGATTCAAATGATGGGAAACAGTAGCTCCCGTCATTTCAAAATTACCGGCAATATCTCCGGCAGTTTTACTGCCTTCCTTAAGAATATTTAGAATATTTCTTCTTGTAGGATCTGATAATGCCTTCATGGTTTCATTAAAACCCATTAATATCACCACCCTAACTGTTATCATCTATTTAGATTTCCATCTAAACAGATGATAACACACGTAAATAATAAAGGCAATAACTATTTAGATTAATTTCTAAATAGTTATTGCCTTATGTGTCATTTATATCTTATATTCGCATCATTATATTTCAATGACTTTCCCCGAAGAGAAGGAATCCAGTCTGTCCCCAAGTACTTCCTTCAGCCATTCGTAGGCTAATTTTCCGGTACAATGTCCTGACAGGAACCTGGCATTAGTGGACTCAAGAAGCTTTTTAGCAACAGAAACCACCTCGTCCTTACTATAGCAACAGGAATCGGTTCCTGTTATTCCCATCATATGAAAGCCGCCAATATAAGCCTTAATATTCTTATCAGGAAATGCATTCTTAACCTCTTCAATAGCGATATCCACACCCGAATGGGAACAACTGTTAAAGCATATAAGTCCATCCTCTTCTTCAAAAACAATGGTCTGCTCATGCTTAAAATCATCATATTTTGTTATGTCATCAACCACAACACACATATGAGTATGCTCTGCACGTTTTAATATTCCATCCATGCTATGAGGAACGATGTATATTCCATCATCAATCTTTGCCGCACCATCTACATACACAAATCGTTCCGGGTAATCATTTAATATCCCCTTAGGTATTCCTATATACTTTTTTACAGGACCGGCAATTTTATAATATTGCCTGTATTGAGATGCTCTCTGCAATACAACTCCTGCATATTTATTCTGTTCAAAAAAAGCAGGATATCCACCGGAATGATCATAGTGTGCATGAGAAAGAAAAGCCATATCTATTTTCCCAAGATCAATTCCCATCTTAGAGGCATTCTGTACAAACAAAGCACTTGCACCACTGTCAATTAAATATTGTTTATCCTTATATTCCACGTATAAGCAAAGACCATGCTCTGCACAAAAGCCCTCACATGCACTATTCTCAATAAGCACCTTAATAAGCATTTAACACACCCATTTCCACTCACTAAGAACACGTAATATAAAATCACCGTCCTCATTAACTATCGTTGTAATAAAACCTGTGATATCATCCAAACATTTTTGTGAAGCCGTTCCCAAAACATAGTCTCGCATGAAATTATGAGAATAAACAAGAGACGACATCTTTTCACAGCATTCTTTACGTTCAGCAGCCACATTTTCCGGAAGTCCTTCAAACATCCTTTGGCATACACCATCCCATACGTACGCAGCTTCTTCTTCATTAATTCTAAATACATCCTGATAAGTTCTGTCTTCAAAACCAATCTTAGGTATCAGATTGTAGAAACAGGCAATTGACGTCATATCAATAGCGGGATGTCCCACGCAGGCATTAGGCAAATCAATTAATCTGGAATCTCCTCCGTTAAACATTACATTACTCCAGTGAAAATCCATATGCAAAAATTTATTGTCATCAGGTAACGCATTTACGAATTTAACATACTTATCTACTATCTCATCACTCATAAACTCACGATACAATTTAGCCAAATCAAGCCAATCAGACTTCAATGTAGTAAGGGTATTATCAGGAATTGATATTGACCACATCTTTTTTGCCAGCTTCACAAAAGCATCAATATAAGTATCAAGACTTTCAAGCTTCATGGACGCACGACGGGCAATCGAACGACCTGAGATTCGTTCAACAATAATCGCCGGACCCTTCACGGTTTCCACCATTTTCACAGGTTCTGCACAAGGAACACCTGCCTCATAAACTGCTCTTGACCTTTTAAATTCATCAATTGTCATATCTTCCGATGTAGTACTGGTCTTAATCAGATACTTATCCGAAAGAGCATAAATAGTACCCCAGTACCCCTTAGACAATACCTCAAGTTCATCAAGATTTCCGTCGAATTTCTCCATTGTAATGACCTCCTTTGTCAAAAATCAATATTGTTACCGCTCAGTGTTTGAACGGTAACGTATTATTTATGTGGGTATATCCACTTCCGGTAATATTCGAAGTTTCTTCACCGGAATCCAAATAACATATGCATATACGGAACCGATAAGAGCAGTAATAAGCTGTGTAACAGAAAACGTTGTCTGAAATACACCCATCATGCCAAGCATCTTTTCCGGTAACATATTGGGAACAATAACAAGTGCTATCACCACTCCCATAAACAAACTTTTCAAAATTCCACCAACAATCATTGATATTGGAAGAATATACTTTTTGTTTGATTTTTTAATAAATACTGCAATTGTAACAACTAAGATTATATTTCCAATCATAACACATGGAATTATCAACGGGATTGCACTCATAATAGGGCTTCCCGTTATAATAAACGAGGTAACAGGTGTTATCACCGACAATATAACTGCCCAGCCTACTCCTGCAGTTAGAACACATAATATAAGACAGGTATTAACAATAGGACCTGTAATATATACCGAAAGATTTTTTAGAAATTGACTTCCAATGCAGATTGCAAGTAAAATCGCAGTCTGCACCAAAGCATAAGTATTTGTTTTTTTCATAGCTACATCCTTTCTGTGGTTAATTATTTTTGCATAGCTTTAACGCTTACACCCTGTAAGCGTCCCAGTGAACCTGAAAGAGCAGATATTTCATCTCTGTTTGCCTTCACAATAACCGAAATAATACTGAGATTTTCTTCTCTGTAGGGAATTCCCATTCGGCCAATAATTTTATCACTATTAACATGCAACAAATCGTTAACAGCATTAACTGATTCAGGATTATTGATAAAAATACCAATAATGGCAAATCTCTCTTCCATTTCTTCCTCCTTTCTACAAAAATACCCACAGAACAATCTTGGCTCAGTAGCTAATACAAAACAATAACTCAATATCTACTTTGCTTCAGATTCGGATGTTCTTAAATGTGGGGAACAACAGCAGGCTTTCGGCTCCTGTTGTTCATATTTATAATGGTAGTTACAATTCCACCATTAAAAATCATCATATAATTAATTAGTTATTCTGATAGCATCTATCGCTTTTCTAAAATCCATCTCACCCCAGATAACCGGAACAGGATAGAGCGGATTAGCCTCTTTATCTGCCCATTCGATTATCTGTGGAATGTCTTCATCCTTAATAACATCAAAACCGGAGGGAATATCCATCTTTTTATTCATTTCTTCAATCCAGGATATAAACTTCTCAGCCTTTTCCTGACTACTGTTTCCCTGAATCTCACATACATCTGCCAAATCAGCAAGCTTATCATATACAGATGCACCAAACTGACGCATTACCTTAGGCAGAATAACGCTCATTGCAAGACCATGTGGAATGCAATACAATCCACTTAAGGTATGTCCTATGGCGTGAACATATCCCACGCATCCTCTTGTAAAGGATCTGCCTGCATGAAATGCTGCCAACTGCATATTTTCTCTGGCCTCTATATCGGAGCCGTCGCAATATGCCTTGTAAAGATTATCATATATAAGTCTTACCGCTTTCTTTGATAAATCCTTTTCAAGCTTCGTACAGTATGTCCAGTTGGTGTAGCTTTCCACTGCATGACATAACGCATCCATACCTGTTGTTGCTGTAACAAACTTAGGAAGACCTACTGTAAGCTGAGGGTCTAAAACCGCATATCTTGGTAATATACTTGGGTCATTTATTGCTGCTTTATGGTGAGTGCTAGCCTCTGTAATAACTGCTGCAACAGTTGTCTCCGACCCTGTTCCGGAAGTCGTTGGAACAGCCCAGAAATACATTACCTTCTTATGAACCTTTAATAGTCCCTGAAGCTGTGCAACAGTTTTATTTGGTCTGGCATTAAGTGCTACTATGGCTTTGGCACAATCCATTGAAGAACCACCGCCAAAGGCTATGACCGCCTCACATCCATTTTCTTTTAGCAGCTTATAACCGGCATAGACATTTTCATCCGTAGGGTTTGGTTGCAAATCCGAAAATATTGTGCATTTAATATCACATTCATCAAGTGCTTTAAGCAACGTATTCGGAAGCCCTAGCTGCATAAGTACAGGATCGGTAACAAGAAGCACATGATTTATGTTCCTCTTTTTTATATGCGCCGGCAGTTTAACTACTTTACCTACTCCCTCTATACACTGTGGCGTTCTATATCCCATGAAATAATTTGCAATCTTCAGACCACCCTGAAATGTTCTGCAATAAACCTTCTTTAAAATCATATTCACACTTTATCCTCACAACATTTTATCGTTCAAACAGCTTAATTGCTTTCATCTTATATCCGTTCTTTTTCCCTGTATATGGATGTTCTCTTAATGGTAAATTAAACAACGAATAACCTCTCAATACAGTGGAGGGATGGGTGAATTCTCTGAATCCCCACTCTCCATGATAAGCTCCCATTCCGGAATGACCTGTCCCATTAAAGGGAGCACCCTTTACCATAAGATGAAGGCAGACCTCATTGATACATCCGCCACCATACTGCTGTGTCTGCATGACTTTATTTGCCCATCTTATATCCCTGGTAAAAAGATATAAAGCCAGTCCGTGCTCACGTTGTGCTATAGTATCCATTAGCTTGTCTATTTCAGCATCCTTATACTTTACAATCGGAAGAATCGGATTAAACAACTCATGATTTACAACTTCTTCACTGATATTTATCGGATACAAAATAGTCGTAGAATACTTAAAGGTATCAGGATCACCCTCTCCACCGAACACAACTCTGTCTCTATAAATATCTACCTCGTCTGCACATCTCCTATATGCATTTTTGTCTATCATTCTCGGATATTCAGGATTCAGATACGGCTTATCTCCAATCTGATTTATGACTGCTGCCTTTAGTTTATCGACAAATTCATCAGCAATCTCTTCAGCAACAGCCACTTGATTTATATTAATACAAATCTGACCACTATTGCATATCTTCATAAATGCTATCTTCCGCGCTGCATCTTCAAGATTCGCATCCTTTCTGACAACACACCAGTTACCGGTCTCTCCACCTAATTCCAAAGCTACAGAGGTCAGATTCTTTGCAGCCTCAGTCATAACATGCTTTGCAATTGTCGGTGAACCTGTATAGAAAATCTTATCGAATCTCTGACTCAAACACACATCTGCAACATCATGTCCACCATCAATAACCGTAATATATTCCGGCGGAAAGGTTGTAGAAATCAGCTTTTTAAGTAGTGTAGAACAATTTTTAGATTTTGAGCTTACCTTGATTACGGAAGTATTGCCGCCGGCAATACTGTTTACAAGTACTCCAAGTGATAATAAAAATGGGAAATTAAAAGGACTGATAATCAAGGAAACTCCGTAGGGCATCTTATACACTTTTGTGAAAATGCTTGGAAAACACACCAATCCACTGAAATGCCTTTCAGGACGGGACCACTTTTTCAGTCCATGAATTACCTCATTACACTCCAAAATCACATCACCAATATCGCAAAAATATGCTTCTACGGATGTTCTTCCCAAATCCTGCGCCAGAGCCTCCTCAAGCTCACTTTCATGTTCTATTACCATTTGGCGCAGCTTTTTAAGCTGCTCTAAGCGCCAGTTAATATCAAGCGTCTTACCTGAATAGAAAAATGACCTTTGTTTTTCGATTATTGACTCTACTTCTTTTTCTGACCACTGCATATTAGTTTCCTTTGTATTTCGTCGATGGCTTAATGACTTTGATTATATTCCACCCAAAAATCCTTAACAGACATATCTTTATTATTATGTTTGTCACCGGCCAATATTTCTTGTTTTAGCATACTATTATGTTGCTTTTTTCATCATAATAATCCCCTTTCGAATTATACGACTAGAACAATAAATCTCCGTTATTTATTCTACAACTTGTTGGTTCTTGTGTCAATTTATACACAATTCGAAATCTCATTTTCATTCATTCTTAACTATTCCTTGTTAAATAACTGGCGAGGTGTGATTCTGCGCACAGAGCCCGACATCAATACCGAAATAAATACAGCAAATACCAGAACAGCCAATCCTATAATAAAGAGATAAACAAACCTTGTAGGTATTCCGAATGTAATAATACCAATACTGCTTAGAGCCGATGTAAGAAGACCTGAGACCCCATTTCTTGAAATAAGGAGACCAATTACAGTTCCCAAAAAGCAGGAAGGCATATTACAGAAAACAGTTTGATAAATAATGTCCTTTGATTTAAAGCCAAGGGACTTCAGTATACCGTGTTCTCTATGCTTGTTTGCAAGAAGAACAGAAATCAGAATATAAAGAATGAAGCCTGCAATAAAAAAACTCAGAATGCCTACAGCTATAGTTGCAATAATCAGAATATCAAGATATGATTTTGAAACCGCCTCAACAGAATCAGTATAATTTGAGCAGCTAATTAACGGACACCGTTTAGCTATTTCATTATTGAAGTCATCAATGTCCACTCCCTTTTTCAAATCAACATAATACCCCAAATAAGGTATATCTGATATTCTCAAATAGCCATCATATGTAAGATAACAGTCATTACCGGAATATAAAGCACCCTGTATCATACCGGTAACATTATACTCAACCACCCCATTTTCTGATTCAAATGACATCTTGTCTCCCAGATTAATTCCACAATTCTCTGCATATGCGCAGTTTATTGCAATATCATCCTCCTTTTGGGGCATATGTCCTTTAATACAAATCTGACCCTTCGGATGAAAGTTTTCTTCTATAACGTAAGAATAAATCCTTGGCATATTAAGCGGATTTACCGAAAAAGTAGAATAGAAATAGTAATCTTCTACCGAGCTGTTACTGTTAAGCTCCGACAAAAGCAGATTTTCATATTCACTGCTGACATTTATTACTGAGTCAGTTCTTTGACCACACACCAAATCAAGAATAGCATTGGAATCAAGAATAACATTCTGATAGATGAAGGCCGAAAAACCCAGCATAAATGCTATACCCGTCATTGACACAAACAGGACAATACCCTGAATCTTATCGGACAGAAAGGATTTAAGAGAAATCGCTGTATTAAGTCCCAAACTCGTTCTGTCAAGTGCGAAAAAATTGTGACCTGCTCTCATTACCTTTTTGCTATCACGAATGGCATTTATAGGATTTACCTGTCTTATTTTCCTAACAGCAAAATACGATGCCAAAGCCGATATCAAAACACATAAAACAATCGACAGTGCAGCCTGACCAAACAAAAAATGAATCTTATAGGGTATACCCACCTGATTTTCAATAGCATTGTTCAGAACCGGCATAACCACATATGATGAAAGTATGCCGATAATTGACATTACAAAAGCTATAACAGAAAACTCGCCCACAATAGGGAAAATCAGGTCTTTTGATTTATACCCCAATGCCTTCAGTGCGCCAAGATTTCCTATATTATTTCGAATATAATTCGTAAGTATGATTACAATCGTTGCCAAAATCACGGCAACCAAAAGAAAAGTCGCCAAACAAATTATTGTTCCAAAAAGTGTTGCCATAATATATCTTAAAATATACAGATTTGTATATGTAGACGAACCAAGAACAACTAACAGAGGACAATCATCAGCTATTTTTTTGGTTATATCCGCCTCCAAAGCATCGACCTTTTCAGGTTCTTTCACCAACAGACTTAATCTATATGCCAAGCCCTGTGTCGATGAAACAGCTTTAAAATCACTATCCGGAAGAAGCACAACAATATCAGTACAATTGCATGCTCCCGTGTCAATATTATTGTAAAATCCGGCTATTTTAAAGCTATAATCCTTTGTTCCCTGTCTTATAGAAATATTTTGTCCCGTTCTGTATCCATTATCGGTTTTGAAGATGTAGCTTAAATATACTCCGTCACTATTGTTTGATTCCAGTATTTCATACTGTCCTATCTGCTTATTTATTGCCGTATCATAGCTCATAAAGGAAATATAATTGCTCATTAAAGCATCCTTATATTCCACAGACCCCGCACCTGTAACAACAGGATCGATTTCATACTGACTAATGCTATCGCAACCCTTCAAGGTATTATCAAGCTGTTCATAGGAATCAACTTCAGGCACAGTATTCATCAACAAAACATCAATATCTTCTCCGTTGAGACGTTCTTTTTCTCTGAAAAAATTCTGCTGATAATCTGTCGATATGAATAAAAGAATATTTATAAGTGCAGATGCAACCATTATCAAAACAGCTATTGATACAATCTGCATTTTTGAACGACGTAGATTTGATACTACATAATTAAGTCCCTTGCCTTTTACCATCCCATTTCTCCCAAGAATTGATTAAGCTTATCTATTCTTCCATCATTGTCCCCATCATATTTACCCAGATTACATTCATCAAGTAATTTACCATCACGAAGATAAAGTACCCTGTTGCCGCGTACAGCACTTCTGACATCATGAGTAACCATAATAATTGATTGTCCTTTACGATTAAAGTCAGTAAAAAGGTCAAGTACTTCTATGCTGGATTGAGAGTTAAGAGCCCCTGTGGGTTCGTCGGCAAAAAGAATATCCGGCTCATTAACAAGAGCACGAATAATACCAACTCTCTGCGCGCGTCCTCCGGAAATCTGAGAAGGTAACTTCGACCAGGTATGTTCCTCAACCCCAACTGTATTCAGAAGCTCCTTTGAACGCATTACAAGCTCCTTTTTATTGCATTTATTGAGAAGTCCCGCAGCAAGAACATTATCAAGAACCGTCATTGAATCAACAAGGCAAATCTGCTGAAAAACAAAACCGCAATGCTTACGCCTAAAATCTGCCAGTTGGTCTGTATTAAGTGTAGCAAGATCTGTTTCCCCAAAATAGATATGTCCGCCTGATACTGTATCCATACCCGACAATGCATACAAAAGTGTTGATTTTCCGGAGCCGCTGGAACCCATGATAACCGTAAAATCATCCTCATATATTGTCAAATCTATATCATTTAATATTCTTTGAGTGCCGCTTTCAATCTTGAATTCACGACAAAGCTTTTCAATTCTTAACAGTTCCTTCATCTTCTGTATCACTTTCTTTCTGAATTATTTTTTCCCGAATCGACAACCACCGTCAACAAATCACCGAATGTTTGTATATAAGGAAAGTTATCAAATTCTATATGAAATATTTCTTCTACTCTCGTCATAAGAGTCATCAATTCAAGCGAATCAATTCCCAGCTCATAATCAAACCGGGTTCCTTCATTTATTTTTGAAATATCAACATAAGGATATTCTTTTTCTATAATTTGCTTTAACTCCATCGATACTTTGTTTCTATTGTCATCCTTCATATTCGAACCACCTTAAAAATAAATTTTATAATAGTAAACCCAAATTTCCTTACAATCATTATGGTCAGAACCTCAACAATAAACGACACCACCATCATGAGTGAAATACCGGCTGTTTTTTCATATATTTCCAGTATTGCTGCAATCCCATAGCATATCAAAGTTACGATACACCATTGCACCAAATAAAAGCACATTAAATTAGTCGATAACCAGCCAAGATACTGCTTTATTTTCTTTGCCGGAATTATTCGATTAAAAAATCTTAACAGAATAATCACAATCATATTAATGCACAGAACAAGAACTATATTGAGAGGTCCCGTTATATTTTCGTTAAGCTGTGATACCGCAATTTGTACAGGATTATTTCCGGTGTAATATAAAGCTGTAACAGCCACAATCAATATAACTACAGAAATCCATAGGGTGTGAATACAGATTTTATCAATTTCCTTTTGAGTTTTGTTCTCACATATCTTTTCTATCAACATTCCAAGCACAGGATAAATCGTCCATGACAATAGTGGAAAAAATGAACCGTCATCTACATATATTATATTTCCGATAATCGCATTAACAGTTTCGATTCTTGTTATAAACAATCCGCCCAAAAGGCAATTTAGTGTTAGCATTAATATCGAAGCTATGATAATACCAATTAGCGGTATTTTGACTTTCCGGAATAATCCCAAAAGAAGATAAAAAAATCCGACAAACAAATATATGTCTGACAGAAACAAAAAGGATACAATTCGATCTATAGATGAACCGGCAACATAATAAACGATTATTGATGGGATAACAGAACGTAATACATTTAGTATTATTGCTATAAACAGCATGTTTCTTCCGTTTCGTATAAGCATTTTTGAATTGTCATTCTTTTGAAGCTTCATTCCCATGGAAATCATAAAAATCGAAGGCCCAAATACCGTTAATGCGATAACTCCATTGCAGAACATCATATTATCATCGCTTATTTGATTACACAGAAGAAATGTTTCAATTACATGAATAAAGGGTAATCCCAATGTTCCTATTCCCTTCATAATATCCCATTCCGAAACTGATACATTATTTACTGACATAATTTTCTTTGACATATAATTCATATTCATAACTGCAATCTATAAAACCAATAGCAAATACCATCCCCCAAAGCGCATTTGAATTATTGAAATGATGTATCTGAATAAAACAGTTACACCCCTTAATCATATTCAAATGCTCCATCTTCCTATGGACTTTCTGCCAAATTCAAATACTAAAAACAGCGGTTCACGCTTATTATCAAAGATGCCACATCAACAACAGCTCTTCATTTAAGCTTAAGCAGCATCATCTATAACATCTTCCTCAAGATACTCACTTCCTAAAGATATAGCCTCGTCAAATCTTGACAACACATCCTCATACTTGTAATATCCGTCAGCATTTTTCGTAATTCCATCAAATTCCAGCTCATAAAACATCGGAGCTTCCTCTAATGAAATATCAACGACATTTCGCAGTTGGTCTGCACTTGCATAAACCATCCACAGTCTCATATATTCCTGACCGTCTTTCCCTTTGTACTTCTCGAATACAATCTTGCCACCGATAGGCGTTTTCTGTGATATAGCACCGGGAAGCTGATATTGGGAAATGTCAAGTGCTGATGTAAGCGAAGTCATAGTGCTGTCATGTCCACAGAAAAACGTAAATTTACGACCCGGTGTTTCAAACTCCTTCTTAATCTCTGATATCATAGGTGCCATAACTTGAGTAGAAAGAGTTTTTGAGCCCTCACAAATTATCTGATAGGCATCTGCTATCTTACAGATTTCCTGAATCTGCTCCGTAGTCACATCATGTCCGAATAAAGCCTTATCCAAATCCTCCTCCTCATAAATCTGAAGCTTCAATGCATCTACTGCCGAATTTGCAATTTTCAAGCCTCCGTTCAAGACAATCTCTTCTCCTTCAGCAAGCTCAATTGAAAGATCGTCTATAGGAATGTGCTCTAAACCATTTTCCTTTGCATAGTCTGATTCTTTAAAATCCAAAAGTTCTTCTAAAAGTGCATATGATTCCTTAAGATTTTTGCTGATTCCCACCAGACCTTCTTCTTTGCCTTTTTCATCAAGCTCCTTGCGTACCTGAGCTTCAAATTCAGGACTGTTGCAGCGTATAACAGGACAGAAGAAGGCATCGGTCTCTCCATATTCTTTATGATATTCTACATCAACATTTGCAACAGGTAACATTCCTGTAGCAAAGAACTTAGATGTTGCAATCGTTCTTTGCATTGAATTGGCATAAAATCTCACTTCGCCATCCTTAGGAATCCACCCCGACTTAATAAAGTCATTTTCCTCTAAGTACTTTCTGAAAAACTGTCCCATAGCCACTTCTAACTGACCACCCTTAGTCGAAAGCTCACCGGCGTTAGAAGTCCATTCAAACCACTTATTGGATGTAATTTGACTTAACACGGAATCTCTTCCGGATATGGGAGAACGGATATTGTGACGACTAATGATTAACATTTGTTCAAGCTCATAGCCGTCCTCTGAACTTATATGTTCTAAGTCTCCCGATGGTATAGAAGTAAACAGTACCTCCGGATTATGACTTTTATATGACTTAAATGCTACAACGCCACAGACTATCAATATTGCCAGAACTATACCTATTCCTATCAAAAATAATTTTTTTCTGTTTTTCATAATTTCTCCATATACTTTCTCTTATCTTGTTCAAATATACTCATTATCAATCAATCATTTTGTGTACCCTTTTTGATACACATTTTTTTCATAATATCCATCCGAGGTAGCTCCGCTCGTTCTCTTAATCCATTTTGATTCAAGTGCCATCATCATATCACCCCTAGCTACCGTAAATTCCTTATACTATTTACCTAACGCCTATGATGTTTGTTTTTAATTCTGTTTTTTACCTTTATATAATCAATATATACCGCAATAATAATTACAATACCTTTAATGACATCCTGCCATAGTGTATCAATATGCATCAGATTCAATCCGGTACTTATCAGACCCATTATTATACATCCGATAAAAGTACCTCCGATTCTACCACTGCCTCCGCTCATGGCAGTACCACCCAAAACTACCGCCGCAATAGCATCCATTTCTGCAGCCTCACCTGCGTTCGGAGTTCCTGTATACATACGTGAAGCAATAAGCATACCTGATATTCCTGCGCAAGTACCGGATATAACATAGACTATAAATTTTACCTTCTTTGCACTGATGCCCGTATATATAGCTGCATTGGTATTATCACCTACAGCATACAAATATCTTCCGAATTTTGTACGATACATAAGTAATGCCGTCAGCAACAGAATAATAGCCATAATCCATACCACAATAGGAATTCCTAAAAAATACCCTGTCCCCAAAAGCTTCCAGGAATCAAGGGATACACTTAATGGACTTCCTCCCGTATACACCTTAGCCAATCCTCTGGCAATATTCATGGTAGTAAGAGTCACAATAAATGGCTGAATCGATGTATTGCTGATAATAAAGCCATTGAAAATTCCAAAGCAAGTACCCACAAGCACACCAATAAGCATGGCCAAAAATACAGGCATTGAATGATTAATAACACAGCCTGCTGCCAGACAACCGGAAATAGCCATAATAGAACCGACGCTAAGGTCTATACCTCCAAGAATAATAACCATTGTCATTCCACATGCAAGGATTACATTGGTGGAAATCTGTCTGAATATATTTTGTACATTTTTTAACTGCAAAAATGACTGACCGGTTATAGGATTTACAGATAGAAATATAACAAGCGCAATCATAACTATCAGCGAACTTTGGTTTTCCGTAAAAAATTTTTTTATAGGATTTGTCCCTTTGATTGTATTCTTCATCTTCTTTTCACTTTCTGTATTATTTTGTAGCAATCTGCATGATTTTTTCCTGAGTTACTTCTTCATGACTTAACTCACCTTCTATTCTGCCATCACGCATTACATATATCCTGTCACTCATATTCATGATTTCTTTAAGTTCTGATGAAATCATAATTATGCACATTCCCTGCTTAACAAGTTCATTCATTACAGAATATATCTTGGCCTTCGCTCCAACATCAATTCCTCTTGTAGGTTCATCCAAAATCAATATTGACGGTGTAGCTGCCAACGCCCTTGAAATCAGTATTTTCTGCTGATTTCCACCGGAAAGTGGTTCCACCGTTTCCTCCATAGAGGAACATACCAGTTCAAATAACTCAGCATACTTCAAAGTAAGCTCGTTTTCTTTATTTTTATCTACCCATAGCCCATGTATGAAATCCTTTAGAGTGCCAATGGAAGTATTAAACTTAACATCCTGTTTTTTAAAGAGTCCCAAAAGATTTCTATCCTCCGGTACCATTGCTATATTATTACGAATAGCATCTATAGGATTATTGATTTTTACCTCTTTCCCATCAATATATATTTTGCCAAGGTATTCATCATTCATTCCGAAAATAGTGTTCATAAGCTGAGTTCGTCCTGAGCTTACCAGTCCGGCAAATCCCACTATTTCTCCATAATAAGCTTCAAAGGAAGCATCCATAACAGCATGAGAATAGGTTATGTTTTCACATTTTATTGCCAGATTCTTTTTAGGAAGAAAATCTCTGGGATAAAGGGAACCTATATCTCTTCCGGTCATCATCTTTATCAACAGGTCTCTTGTAATCTTATCGGCAGCTTCTGTGCCCACAACGCAACCATCACACAAAACCGTAACCCTGTCACAAATAATATCAAGTTCACTCATTTTATGTGTAATATATATTATTCCTACTCCCTGCGATTTAAGTTTTTTAATAACCTCAAAAAAAATACGGACTTCTCCATCCGACAATGATGATGTAGGCTCATCCATTATTATGATTTTCGAATCAAAAGACACTGCTCTTACTATTTCAACAAGCTGCTGTTTTGCCGGTGTAATATCCTTTATCAACACCTCCGGATCAATATGAAGTCCAAATTCATTTATCAGTCTTCTGCTGTTTTCAACAGAATACTTTTTATCAAGTATTCCAAGCCTGCTCTTTTCCCTTCCAAGAAAAATATTATCGGCAACTGTCATATCAGGTGCAAGTACAAGCTCTTGACTGATTATGGATATGCCTGCTTTATTGGCATCATTCACATTTCGTAATTTTACACGTTCACCGCAAATGTAAACATGACCACTATCTTTTTTCAGCACTCCCATCAGGCACTTCATTAAAGTGGATTTTCCTGCTCCGTTTTCTCCCATAAGAGCATGTACTTCTCCGGCACGCAATTCAAAATTCACATCCTTAAGCACCTGATTTCCACCAAAGGACTTGTTGAAATTTTTTATCTCAAGAAGCAGAGTGTCCTTCTCTATCCCATTGTTTTCCATTTTTCACCCCTTAACCGTTACGAATTTATATTATTCTAACAGGCATACAGCTATTGCCAGCCGTGTATATCATATTCATCTATATTATCTGAATTAATAAGAAATGTTGGCACAGGGTATTCATCTTCCAACTCTTCTCCATCAAGATATGCATACATCAGTTCAACAGATTTTTTAGCCGTAGTAAGCGGAGATTGTGCACCTGTACCTTCTACCGGACTACCTTCCTTAGCTACCTCTGCTTTAATATCCGGTGAACCGTCCACACCGTAAATCAAAATATCTTTAAGCCCTGACGATTCAACAGCCGATAAAGCACCCTTAGCTGTAGGATCCGTTGCAGCAAAAACAGCCACCACATTAGGATTGGCCTGAAGTAAATCTGTGGTGGCATTCATTGCTTTTGTCTGATCCCCTACTGCATCGCTTTCACCAACAATATTAAAACCATGACCTTCTATTGCATCCAAAAATCCATTAACACGATTTACCACCGCATCCGCCGTCTTGAATGAAATAATTATCACATCTCCGCCTTCAGGCTTTTTTTTCACAAGATCCAGACCACAGACAAAACCTGCATTTCTGTTATCAGAACCTACATATGTAATTACCTTATCCTGAGCAGCAACCTTACTATCATAATTTATAATAGGAATTCCTGCTGCATTAAGAGCATCCAATGCCGGTTCAACACCTACAGCTTCAACAGGATTAATGAACATTCCGTCTATATTCTGAACTATCAGGTTTTCTACACCATTTAACTGTTTTTCCTGACTCTGAGCTCCATCAACAACTATAAGAGTATCTCCGTGAGCTTCTATTTGTTCTCTCATTTCATCCAGTATAGCAACAAAATATGGATTGGAATTATTCATAGATGTTGCCCCAAACACCCTTCTGCCATCGTTTCTGTTATAAACATCGCAAGAAGACAGCATGAGAATAACAGTTGTAATCAAACCTATCTGTATTACTTTTTTTATCACGTCCACTTCACTTCCTTATTTAATATTCACCCGGATATGGGGAGAATTAGATTTCCTTTTTTCAAAATACACCATACAGCACAGTGATAACGGCATTGTAACCGCAATCGTTATAGAGCCGATAACATAAATGGTGTTCCATATATCGTAGGTGGCTATAGTCTGCCCCCTCTTATAAATCGTAACCGTTGTAACAAGCATAAGAAGCAGCTGCACGGCCGCCGTAATAAGAATAATAATTTCATTTTTCGACAGAATACGTTCAGTCCCGGAGCGGCGAGATAATATCTGATTGGCAGCAACCATCAACGGACAACCAAGAATCACAGACATAAGGAAGTTATTTCCCAGAACAAAGAACGCCACCTCTACAGGATTAACATGATAATTCATAAGCAAAATCAATCCCACACCTAAGGCACTGAGCAGAGAAAAATCAAAACACACCAGCACATATTTAAGCACACGCCCTACGGAATCCAGACGATGCACGTGTGGCTCATCCTGAGTCAGATGCCTCCACAGCATACATGGAACCATGGTGTAAATAAGCTGAAAGATAATACCCTCATACAGTATGGCGTTGGAATATCCCTTTAAAAAATCACAGATAAAATTTGCGGTCATAATGCCGAGAGCCGCAGGCCATCCAAAGCTGATACCCAGAAAAGGATAAAGCACTGCCGAAGGCCTTACCTCCGTCACAGTAAAAACCGATAGTATTTTCTGAAATGGCAGTGTCAGAAGCAAAAACACAATACCCGAAATAAAATAAATTAGAACAAAGGATGCTATTTTTTTTCCTTTCATGTTAACCTCTTTTCTAGGGACGTACCTTCTGCTACGCAACCTGTCCCTCTGCTTTCTTTTCCAGGGACGTACCTTCTGCTACGCAACTTGTCCCTCTGCTTGATTATAGTACATTTTCTCCATTTTTTCTATTCAAACCGGCATGTTTCTTGTGCATACTTCTACATTTTTGTATCAAAACCTGCATCAAAATAATCAAGTTAAATAGCTTACTCTGATTTTCATCTGCTTCATCAATCAAATAAGAAGCACTCCAACTAATTCCGAAGTGAACCCCTTTTGCTAAACTCAATTTTTTATAACGCCAAACACGTTGAGGAAAACAACCCATAGTCAATGCATCACACAAAGAAAACAACAAAGTGATCAAGGAATACAAGATCTGGCTCATGTCAGATGAACGTAAAGCTCCTGAAGAAACAAGTTCTTACGCATCCGAACGTATTTCCAAGATACAGGAAAGACTTTCAAATGCTAAAACTACCGTGATATCTGCCATCAGAAAAGTGTTCAGACTGCCTGACAGAAAGAAAGTTTATACCGCACAGATAGAAAAAGCGGTAAAGCCCAGTATCATGAAAAAGCTTCGCCTGGCAAGGGAAAAGGCTGATAAAGAAAACGCAGCACGTTCAGCTGTAAGCCTAAAGAGAAATAACAAAGATTTGGAAAGATAGGAAAACACAATTGAATATTTTTAATGATGTTAAGGAAGCTGTATCCGTCAGGGATGCAGCTTCTTCCAAGCTTTTTAACAAAAATTAAGCGTGCGGAGGATGGGACTTGAATTGAGAACCATGCCGCAAATACAGTAAGAAAGGGGGCTGGTGGTATCAGCTATACCTACTGGCACCTTTGGTAGCACCTCTTTTAGAACAATGGTCTAAATTTGTCCAAGCCCCGAACCACTGATAAATAGGAGGTTTGAGCGAGTCAATTCTTCATTGATTCTTCAAGTGAACGCATCTACTATTGACTATAATTCCATATATAGTACAGATTCTTAGCAATCCTTCTGTGTCCTTCTCCCGTTATCATTAGACGACGTTAACAGCTATTATTTATTGAACCCTATCTCTTATATTGCCTTTAGCATGTGTAATGTTTCCAAATTCTCCTTTTTACGACGTGTCGCTTCCTCTAATGCTCTTTTATACAATTTCTTATCATTATATACCCTATCTCTGGGACCAATTAAATACTCGTACATACATTTCCGAACAAAGTTTTCATCACTGTTTACGGAAGCTCTTAGGATTTGCTCTTCAAAATCCTCATGATTATCAGTCAGAAACAGGACTAATGAATCCATCGCAAATCTATCACTATAATGAAAGACATTAATCTGTTGTTTTTTAGCATAATCAATGTACGACATCAAGTCATTCATCTTATTAAACACAGGTAGCACCAATTCGTTAACTTTCGAAAGAGAATCCTTTACAACTTCATACATATCCAATTCACTGTATGCAAATTGTAGCCATTCTAAAGTTGATGAAAACACCTGCAAATCTCTCTCCGTACTCTCAAATACCCATTTATTTATCCCATCAAAATAAACAGTCCTTATCCCGGAGGTTATTGTAAAACACTTTTTATTGTGATAAATCGCCGGAATGTTTCTGTAGCCAACAGAGTATATCAATTCATCATTTTCTACTTTCACAAATCTTCCCAGCTTTGCGCTGTATTTATATCCCTTCTCTGCCAGCTCAGAGCCAAAAATATCTTTGAAAGCTCTATTAAATGTCATTCCCAACCCTCCTAATATCCTAAAATTAGCTTTTGTGCTATCAAGAAGGATGCCAGGTCATCTGCAATACCTACTCCGCCTGTTCCAAAATCCTCAATTACTGTCCCTGCAGCTATTCCAACTCCCATAACTATTTCTATAAATCTTGCCATATCGGCAGAAGCAGTTTGGGGGAGACAAAGAACCGTCCTCTGTCTCCGTTAGGGGTCAGCTATATAATAGCAGGTAAAACAGTTCGAGGACATGTCCTCGAACGAAAAAACACAGTGTTTTCAGGGCTTTCAGCCCCGGAACACGAGTTTCAGAGGGGAGGTAACCGTCAATGATCAATACAAGCACCAAAAACAAACTTATTGAAATGCATCTATCAGCTATGGCTGATGCATTCGTACTTCAGGAGGGGGATCCCTCTATGAAGGATGTAGCATTCGAGAAACGGTTTGGTATGCTCGTCGATGCCGAATATACGACACGCAAAAACAACCGCTACAAAAGGCTTATCAAAAAGGCAGAATTAGAACAGCCCGATGCCAGCATTGCCGGTATTGATTACCATTCAGGCCGAAAACTTAACCGCGACCTCATCAACCGTCTGGCGACCTGTTACTATATCTCTGATTACAGGAACATCTTTATCACAGGAGCGACCGGAAGTGGGAAAACGTATCTCGCCTGCGCATTTGGACTCGCCGCATGCAAACGGTATTACTCAACAAAGTTTGTCCGTATGCCGGATATGCTGTTGAAACTCCAGTCCGCCCGTGAGGACGGCACCTTTGTCAAAGTTCTTGCCAAGTATACTAAGCCCGTACTTCTGATTATAGATGAATGGCTCTTGATAAAGTTCAATGACTAGGAAGTGCCTCCCGTCAGTCCGGACACGTGGCTCTCGCCACACCGGACAGGCGGCTCCACCGCACGAGAATATTCATTCAGATTTTTTACATGCAGAAAAAATACCAAAACAGAATTTCAGACAAAATCAAATAAGTAAGTTTATTCTTTGATCCTTTTTACGACTCATTCTTATATTCACCTATCTCAATCATTAGAATAAGAGGTTCAAGAACATGAAACGGAAGCAGTTACACTAAAAAAGTGAACTGCTCCCATTTCAACATATAATTACTCCTAATTTAATCCGGAAAAGAATCCTTACAGTAGAACAATACCATATTATATTTATCCTCGCGTGATTCACTTACCATTATTCCCAACATATTCCTAGAATTCGATGCTGTCGACGAAGCTCTGTATTCTATCATTTTGTATTCATTGATTTCTCTCGAACTAACTTCTAATAAAAAATCCAAATTTTCTCTTTTTATAAAATCATTCGTTACCATTTCATCATTTCTATTTACCGACCAATTATTACCCCATTTCCCATTTTCTCCAAATTCCATCTTGTAATAATCACGTATCTTTTCATAATCCATTTTATTAACATCAAACGAAACAGCTTTTACTTCATCAAAATATCCTCTATACCAGAAGTATTTAAAATTATCGGCTGATTTTGGGCTTCCATCAAGAAAAAAATCATTAGCTTTGTTTCTAAAATTATCATAATTCAAAAATACTTCTCGACTATATGGAATATATCCTATCTCAAAAAGAAAGCCATATATCAACCCCGAAAAAACAAATAAACATACAACTATATATAGTAGTGTCCGTTTTATTTTATTTTTTTTTTTACTATCCACATGATCTTAGCCCCTCAGCTAAACATCCAGAAGTTGTTGTATAACCTCTTTTCCAGGGACGTACCTTCTGCTACGCAACCTGTCCCTCTGCTTGATTATTGCATCAATTAGGGACGTACCTTCTGCTACGCAACTTGTCCCTCTGTCATGTTATATCGGCAACAAATAGTACGCTCTAGACATCGGTTTCTAAATAACTGTCTATACCATTTACGCAGAACGTTTTTGCGAGGGTGCACTTTCTATGCCTGCTTTTCTATGTTCGCTAAATCTAAACATATATGCCAGGAATAAATCTATGCTTAGAATGAAGGAATCATAGCAATCATACACACTCCAAAAATCTATTGTTAAACCATCAACAATAAATAAATATACATTTGAAAGAATCGAGGTACCTAACATCAATAATAATATAATAATCATTATTGCACTGTTATCTTCATATCTATCTAATCGTCCTGATATATATGCTGTTAACAGTGCAACAACGCCTCTGACATAATTGAATATATTATCAAGCATATTACGTTCGGATTTAATTGATACTACACCCGCTAATATAACCACAGCGAAAATCAAATATAAATATTTAAGAAGATTTCCATGCGGTTTCTTATAATTATAAAAAACATAATATATTAAACACATGCTCATTGCGATATATGCAATCAAATCAAATGAAGCACCACTTAAAAATTTACCTTTCATTGATAAATAATAACGTATTTCACACACAATACCCAATACGGTCAACAATACTAACAATCCTATTAAAACTATTTGTCCGGTTTTATATCTTTTTTTCATATTCCTCCTTCGGGGACGTACCTTCTGCTACGAAAGCTGTCCCTCCGCCATGTTATATCAGTAACAAATAATACTCTCTAGACATCGGTTTATAAATAACTGTTTATACCATTTACGCAGAATGTTTTACACGTGGGTGTACTTTATATGACTTTTTCTCTGTTTGTGAAAACATTCCAAAGCAAATCAAAAGCTGTTGTTACAGCCCATTGTAATGATACATAAGGGGAACGATAAGTTCACGTTGTTTTGAAAGCAGGTCATTTTTAACACAAACCGTCCCGTCATTATCAAACATCATAGTTTCTCGTTTTTCAAGCGAGTATTCGGGCCATTCTACGTCGTTGTAACTCGTATTTCTTCAGGGACGTACCTTCTGCTACGCAACTTGTCCCTCTGCTTGATTATAGTACATTTTCTCCATTTTTTCTATTCATCTCTATCTCTTCAGGGACGTACCTTCTGCTACGAAACCTGTCCCTCTGCCATGTTATATCAGTAACAAATAATACTCTCTAGACACAATCATTAACAATATTACCGATATGTGAACCTGAATTGCATCAACCAACAAGTTGATCACGGATGCCTTAGAACCTTGAAAACACTGAATTTCTGTGGGTTTTTTGCTTGATTTTTTGACCCGATTATGGTAGTAAATTCATAGGGATATTACCGATATGAATATGAAAGAGGACACATCCATGGCATCGAGCAAAATACCTGAAGAGATTAGTAAGTACAGACCCGGTCCGTGTACTGAAATCAAACTTATCAATGGTCATTATTATGTGTATATGTATCAATCTGTCCATCTTCCAAGCGGAAAATGGGGAAAGAAAACCGGGAAAAGCATCGGTTCAATCATTCCTGACAAAGGTTTTGTACCGAATCGGAACTACCATCTCTATACCGGAGAAGAACCAAAGGACGATATATCCATTCTTGAATATGGACAGTATGCTTTGATTGAATCGGTTGCAAGAGAAGTTCGTATTGCTCTTGAGGAACACTTTCCATTAGATCGTGCATCGCAGATATTTGCTTATGCCTGTATCTTATATGCCAACGGATTCACTCATCTCGATCAGGTGCAAAGTTACTACGAGCAAAGCTGGTTGGTTAAGGAGTATGAGAACTTTACTTTTAAAATGGGAAAAACCGCTTTGGGCTCACTCTTGGATGACCTTGGAAGAAGAACACAGCGTGTCATTAATTATGAAAATGCCCTTTTAAATAGTGCATCAACCATCGCTATCGATGGACATGCAATTCGATCCTGTTCTGAGGAAAACGACCTTGGTGAGACCGGTTATAAATTTCGCAGTCTTAAAAAAGATCAGGTTAATCTTCTTATGGGTTATGATATCAATACTGGACTACCGTTATTCTCAAGAATGCTCAGGGGTTCTTGTAACGATAAGGCAACCCTTGAAGAACTTAATGATTTACTTGTATTTTCAAACATTCTGTTTGTTGTTGACAGAGGCTTTTATAGCGCCAAATACTTAAAACTTATGTCGACAAATGATAACACATATATAATACCATTGCCTTCTAATACTGATGCTTTTAAGAAGGTTATGAAGAACCTAAAATATACGAACAGTTTTTATTACCGTAGCGGAAGGAAACACGCTCGGATTGAATATATGTCAGAACGAATATCCGATACGGAGTATGTATATGTTTTCCGTGATATAGATGAAAACGAAAAATGCCGTTTCAATAATCAGCATAACATTGACCTTGGTGCGAAGGGATTCACCTCGGAAAAGCTTGAGGAACAAAAGGATAATCTTGGAGTATATGTTTTTCAGAGCAATGCAGCTCTTTCACCTGAAGTAATATTTGATAGTTACAAAAAGTGTTGGGGTATTGAAACTCTATATCCGTACTTAAAAAATAAAGGTGATTTCAATGATCTCATGATACAGGACTATTATAAGGAGCAGGGGATGTCGTTCATAATGCTTATTGCAGGCCAGATTCATCAGAAAATGATTGCTGCTGTTAAGACATTGAATGACAACACTTTGTCCACTCAGGATATTCTGATTATGGCAAGATGCATGAAAATGGAACGTCGTGGCAACAGTTGGAATCTCAGGAACACACGTAAACGCGACATGGAGGTTCTGAAGAAACTTGGTTTTGAGCCGATAATGGTTGTAACTGAATAGCGAATAGAAACAAACAGAACAAGGATTTTTATGATGCGATATCTAAGAATGATATCTTGATTCAATATCTTCAATCAGGCAAAGTCAAGCATTCAATTCATAACTTGGCTCATGAAACAATTCTTAGATATGTACAGGTATTTTATCCTAATTTGTTGAAAGATTGATGAATTACAAACGGTGGACCGTCTGCGGGCGGTCCATTGTGAAGTTGAAAAAATAACCAGAAGAGAATCAGATTTGCATAGCGATATAGCCCCAAGCCCATAAACAATGAGAAATAAAAAGAAAGCAAAGTTATAATTAATTTGCTTTCTTAAAAATTATATATGTTTGTGATTAAGCCAGGATATGTTGTAGTTTCAATCTGAAGTAATCGTAAAACCTATTTCATCAGGATCTAATCCGATTTCTTCTATTAACGATTTTCCACTGTAAAAAAATTTACCTTGATCAATTCTTGATGCTTCCAATATACTTTCAGAACCAAAACCGTCTTCAATCCAAATATCAATAACTTGAAAACCAGGTTCTGCCCCACAACGTGAAGCAATCTTATAATCGGCATAGATAATTATTTTGCCATTAGGATATTCTTTTCCTTTGAAATGTATCATATTTACTCCTTCGCTTGCGTATCTTTTTTGCTTTCTTTATCGTAAATTTCTAATTCTTTTCGGATTAAAGGATTAATATTTGAATAATTACCTGATTCCAAAGTTTTTGTGATATGGTCAACTACATAAGAATATACACCCTTGAAAATCAGACAATGATTTCCATTGTTTTTGTCGATGCCACCTTGATTATACGCAACATTATTACAACCGCCGACACACATATCATAAGCTATGCAATCTTTACATTTTTCACGTCTCTGGATTGATAAATATAATATATTACGAAAGCCTTCACTATCAAAAGCTTGTTCTATACTGTCATAATTATATATATTTCCGTAAGAAAATTCATCGGGAAAACTTCTGTTACATGGAACAATTTCACCATCGTATTTCAGTCCCATCCAATGACCTAAGCATGAACTTAGTGAACATAAATTATGAGTTCTTCTTAGCACATAATCTATATATAACTCAAAGAAACGGATATGGGTTTCTGTGTCTAAATCATGTATCCAAAAGTCGTATAACTCACAAAATTTTTTTATTGCATGTGCAGGGTCAAGCGTTAATGAATCGTCTGTGTCTTCGGCATTTGCAACATACAAGTTTGGAGTATAACTAATTCCGATTCCCTTAAAATACAAATAATCCGAAATCATAGTATCAATATTTTTATTTGAAATCACAGAAATTACACCATGTGACATTTCTTTTTCTTTTAATTTGAGAACGTTTGAAATTACCTTTTCTGAATTACCACGTGTTTCCTCATTGCATCCACCATCATGTGAACTTCCTACAGAAATATTATTTTCTTTTAAAAATTCGACCCATTCATCAGTTAATAAAGATAAATTTGACTGCATTCTATTTTTTATTGTCGTTTTGGGGTATTCTTTTTGTATTTCAATTGCTTGCTTATAAAAATCCAAGCCCATGGTAATGGGTTCGCCACCGTGCCATATGATTGTCAATTGATCTACATAAGGTGTTGTAATATCCAAAAATCTTTTATATGTATCAATTGACATTTTTGAATGATTTTTCTTGCGTTCGCCGTTAAAGCAATATATACAATTCATGTTGCATTGTTCAGTTGGCATAATTAATACGCTTAACTGTCGATTAATAATTTCCATTTTAAGTAGTTCCTCCTAGAAAGAAATAAAAATGGCATTATCAAAAACTTAATAATGCCATTCGGGTTCATCATGCTTATGGTTCATCTATATATTCTTGACAATGTGGTGTATCATAATGATCATCGCAATGCCATGCGTTAATTGAAGATATGCTGACTTTTCCCTGTTCCTTATATTTTGAATATAATTCTTCTATCGCCATTTTAATACCTCCTTATTCGTCTGTATGACAATCGCAGTGAGGGTAATCATAATGTTCCCCACCGATGTCCATATGTCCGTCAGAACCACTCTCATCCTCATGTTGAGAAGAATAATACCTTCCTTGACTCTGATAGGTTGCAAACATTTCTCTTACACTCATTTCAATCCCTCCCCTATTTTAAATTTTGATGAAAATATTATAAAAAAAAAAAAACACTCGTCTATTGATATATTGAACAAAAATACAGCTTTTATTTGGGCAGTTTGCCTTTGGAAGAAGTGAAGTAAACTTTTTTATGTTGGCTAAGAAAGTTTAATGAAAATATTAGTTTTATATGGAATAATCTTTTGAATTTTGCTATTCTTAATGCGGTTAGCACATGACAATTAGATTAAATGGGTGGTTTGATAAATGACAAGAGATATGTTGTATGAAGCTGCTTTCCGATATAAGAAGGCGGGATTATGGAAAAAATTATGGGATAACGAAGTTTTCGCTATTAAACTTAGTAGCGGAGAAATCGGCTATATCTGTGTAATGGGTAAAAACGGCGAGTTTTGCTCACTGGGTTTGTACATCGGTAAAGAAGGATTCCAATCATACAGAATCATACAGAATGCGCCAGTGTATTCTGGTTCACCATTTAAGGATCATGAAGTATTGATGCAACAAAAGTGCTTGCAGATGTCACTTGAGGTTAAGGATGCTTTGATGCCTGAAGAGGTTGATGAAGTCCTTGCTTATGGCAAGAAGAACGGAATTAAGTTCACCGGCAAGAATGCTTTCCCTCAATTTTGTAAATATGAGCCAAATTTTTTCCCTTGGAAGATAAAGACTAAAGAAGATATGAAGGCAATACATGAAGCAATGGAAGCTTCAACATTGCTGGTGGACTTGCTGAAAACTGTTGCTCCGAAAGATATCGGTATTATACGAATCGATGAAGATACTGAAGAAGTGCCGTTATTTGAAGTAAAAGATGGTAAATTACTTCAGGCGGGAATGGCTCCGTTGCCTTTGTACGAAGAAAGACATTATGAGGTTCTTGAAGTTCATAATGATATTTTGGTCGCCAAGATGAAAAAACTTCCTAAAAAGGGAATATGGGAAGCTGAACTTATAAGAATGATGGAGCCTGCACAGGAGGAACCCGATGAAGCACCATTTTATCCGCTTCTTTTACTTGTAGTTGAGCGCAAATCTTTTTATATGCTTCCGGTTCCGCTTTTTACAGATATTGAAGAAAAGCCTAATGAATTTTTCCAAACATATGCAAGTGCATGGAAGAGTCAAGGTTTATATCCAAAGGAAATAAGATGCAGAGATGAAAGAACATATGCATTGCTTAAAGATTTTAGTGACAAAACCGGAGTTAAGATAAAAGTGTACGACGGCATTATGGAAGCTCTTGATGATGCCGAAGATGAATTATTGTATTATACCTCAGGTGAAGAGACTCCCGAAGACGTAGCTAATCAAATGGCGGAAGTTGTTGATATGATTCTTGATTTAAGTTCTGCAGAAATCCGACAAATGCCGCCGGTTCTTCTGGAACAGTTGAAAATGATGATTGAGAATGACATTTTCCCGCAAGAAATAGCTGCAGAATTAAAGAAAAAATTGAAAAATGTGTAAAGATAAGTGGAAGTGTATTGCGCGAGTGCACAATATGCTTCCATTTTTGATTTTTGTTAGTCCGTACAACGGGACTTAAATACATACATTCACATAATTTTCTCCTTGAAAAGTATACTGATTTTTTTGCAAAAACTATTTCCCTTTTGACTGCACTTTCAGCCAGAACAAATCCATCAACAAGTCACTGCCTTCCTTAACCGGATCGCTTTCCTGTCTTATGTTTTGTGCATCGAACACCATGACAGGATAATCGTCGCCCCCGTATTTATCCCATTTGATTGCCCCGACTCCGTCAACGTCTCCGTCTTTCAGACTCGGATCACCGGTCTTTGCAAAATTTACCCACATCTGCTGCATAATCTCGCTCAGTCGGTATGCTGCGGGTATATCCTTTGCCCTATCTTCCTCGACATTACCAAGAACAAAGCCAAGATCATAACCGTGGCATGACAGAACATCCGGATCATTGGTCTCTTCTGTAAAATAATAAACATATGTGTTCTGCCCGTGTGATGCATGGGTTTGTGCTTCATATCTTGCCGGACAATGGAATAATCTGTAATTGATAAACTGAAGCATTTTGTTGTATTCGTCACCCTTCTGCGTGGAGGTAAACTTATCGAATACCTCCTTCTGTTCATCGTTCATATCCGCAAGCGCATTCTCAATCAGCCCTTGCATAACCTGAGTATTGTATTCTTTCCCGTATAACATTGTCCAGTAAGCATACTCATCTTTAGTAGTACCGATTAGAATATCAAATCCGTCGCGGGTATCAGAGCTTAATGCCTCTTTTATATCCATGGGAATAACGATACCATCAGGCTGCGGATACGGATAATCAACATTACTTTCCATAATAAGAATCGTTTCGATTTTTTGAATATCACTTGCTGTCAGAGACATAAAATCATCAAGATTCTTTACTCCGGAGATTTCCATAATCTGCTCCGTACGTTCCATACTCTTTTCTGCAGTTCGGAGATACGCCGATGCCGTGCCGCTTTGCATGATACCACGCTTAAATAACCCCTTTGCCTGTGGTGCAAGCATCAATGAAGATACAGAACCGCCGCCTGCAGATTCACCGAAGATCGTGATTCGTTCCGGATCGCCACCAAAAGCCTCTGCATTTTCTTTCAACCATGCAAGCGCCTGAATTCCATCGAGTAATACGAGGTTGGCCGTGTCTATATATTCCTCCGCTCCCGGAACGTTACTCAGATTGATGAACCCCAGAAGATCGGTTCTGTAATCTATAGAGGCATAAATGACGTCCGGATGGTTTTTTACAAAATTTGTCCCGTCATAATAAGGCTCGCTGGTTCCGCCTTGAATGTATGCTCCGCCATGAATCCAAACCATTATCGGTTTATTATTTGATAAATCAGAATGGTTGTTCCAAACATTCAGATTCAAGCAATCCTCTCCCTGGGGATACAGGCTGCTGACTTCATCACCGCCTTCGAGCCGAACGGAACTTTTCCCAAAGTAATATGCTTCAAATACCTTATCGCTTTCATTCGGTGGCTGCGGTGCTTGCCATCTTAAATCACCGACAGGCTGCTTTGCATAGGGAATTCCCTTCCATGAAACGATGTTATCTGAATCAGCTTTTCCGACATAGATTCCGCTTGAGGTTTTGGCGGCCAAGGTTTCTTCATAACCACCGCTGATCTCCTTGTTCTCTCCGTACATGGCAAGCATTTCAATTCTGGCCGGAGCCAAAGCTTCTTCTGTGAATCCCTGCTCTGCCAGAACTTTATCTATCTCATGTTCCTTCCAACAGTTATCAATATTGGATGTAAAATCTGATGTATCTCGTTTTTCAGTTTGTGTGCAACCGGCTGAACACAGAATTAACACGATAACACAAATCAATACATTAATTTTTTTTATGATTTTTTTAAAATCATACATTACCTTCTTCCGACCTCCCCGTTGATTAACAACTTTATATTCCCCATTCAGTCCATGAGACATATCTAATTCCATTAATTTCACAGGATACATCGCCTAAATAGAATACACTTCCCTGCACACTATCAGTTCTTAATCCAACATATGTTTTCACACTTGAAGATAATTTCTTTTCCACATCGGATTTACTTTTAACTTCTATTGCAAAGTTTTTCTTCCAATCTGTTATTATATCTACTTCAAATCCATTCTTATCCCTGTAATATGTCAGATTTGCTTTTTTTGCGTCATTGTACCGTTTTTTTAATAATTCTGATACTGCCACAGTTTCTACAACTGCACCTTTATGTTCATTAAGTAGCAATTCTTCCTTGGATTCCAGGCGAAGCAAATAACACATCAATCCAGAATCAACAAAATACAATTTAGGAGTTTTTACAACTGTTCTTCCAAGATTATTACTATCCGGCTCAAGGAAATGAATAATATAAGATGCCTCGAGAATAGAACACCAATTTTTAATTGTTACAGCAGAAACTCCAATATTTCTTGATATACTGTCATAATTTACCAATTGCCCACTATACAGCGCGCACACTTGAATAAACTTTCGAAATGCACTCACATTATCAGCATTTATCTGATCCTTAACATCCAAATCTAAATATGTGTCTATATAATTTTCAAACCAATCATCCAAATAAAAATGCTTATCCTTATCATACAATGGCGGATATAATCCTTTAAAGAAAATGTCATAAGGTTCCTCTGGCAATAGTCCGGCTTCTTTAAGTTCTTGCATCGAAAAAGGAAGTAACTTTATCAAACCCACTCTGCCAGCAAGACTATCGGTGATATTCTGCTTTAATCGAAACTGACTCGATCCAGTAAGTATATATTTACCCGGTGTGTAATCACCTTTATCAACTACAAGTTTTATCGCATCAAATATTTCAGGAACCTTTTGTGCTTCATCGATAATTACTCCGTCAGGAAATGCTTTCAAAAAATCACCTGGATTTGACTTTGCTAGTTCTCTTAAATTCTTATCATCAAAAGAAATATATTTTTTATCCGGAAATGCATATTTAGTTAATGTAGATTTTCCACTCTGTCTTGGACCTGTGATGGCAACAACAGGAAATTGACCGGCAAGTCTCATAAGAGCAGAATATGCTTTTCTTTCTATCATTAGTCGCCCTCCAAATATAATTTTAAGGATATTCCACATTATATAGTTAGGATATTCCAAAGTCAATATATAGGTTTTTCCAAAGTAGAGCATCGGGATATTCTAAACTATCTAATCAAATTATTATACCTGTTGCGCGGACAGTACTATACTCTCACCCACCAAAATTGCCTTAGAATCATAACCATGTCCAATTTCATTCGTTTTTGCAATTGGCACCTCGCCAGCATACTCTTTAACCAGCTTACACACGTCTCCACCATTGTTCTCTAATGTGGTAAAGGTACCTAGCAAAATACCGTTAATTTTTTCAAATGCGCCAAGCTGATCAAAAAAATATTGCAGCATACCGCTACCTTTTCAGTTTCCTGAAACATCGATTCATCGGCACATCTTTATCAACTGTAACCCGGTTAATAAAAAGCCTCTGAAACTTTGTTCATTTGGTTTCAGAGGCTGATTTAAATCACATTTTGAATTTTTAGTTAAAAGATGTAATAGACTAAAACATTATTTTGTTCCTCTGGCTTCTTTATCCAGATATTTGAAATAAGCCATAAAACAAGCAACCGCAGCGAGTATAAATCTTGTGACAACTCGTGTAAGAAGCATAAGTCCCAGACCCGGCGCGAGACCGCTCTTATCCCAAAAGATACACTCAACAAGCGCAAGAAGCGTCAATACTATAGATATTACACCAATCGCAAATGTCTGTTTCTTTCCCATATCCTTTGCTACACCTAGCAGAAGAAACAGGCCAAATAACAGGCTGTTGGATAATGCAAACAATCCAGAAGACAGTTTATTTGCGTACTGATCAGAAGTCACTGCATTTGCACAGCAGATTGCTTGAAAATATACTGCACATATAATCATAAATGCCTTATAGGCAGGTGCTGAATTTTTTGAAAACCCGCGAAGGAGATAATAGAGTGCAGAAGCTGTTGCGATGAGCGCAACACCGGAAAGGCATCGAAGCACCACCGAATACGTCTGATTTCCAACAATTACTACAACGTTGCATATTGCACTTGCAATTAGCAATACAATTAATATAGCATAAAATATCTTGGCAGTTTTTTTCATACAAACCTCCTTAATCAAATTGTAAAGATAATATTATATTAGCATGTCAGCATTCAAAATTCCAATTATTTACATTTTTAATTATCCATTTTGCAAGCTCGTCAATGCCTTCGCCGGTTATAGCAGAAGTAAATATTACTTCTATCTCAGGGTTACGCATTTTAGCATAGCTCACTACCCTTTCCCTATCAAAATTAAAGCTGTCGATAACATCAGTTTTACTGATAACCAACAATTGGCAAACCTCATACATTAATGGATACTTAAGGGGCTTGTCATCTCCTTCCGGCACTGAAAGAATGGTTATATTTTTAACTGCACCTGTATCAAACTCTGCCGGGCACACCAGATTTCCCACATTTTCCAAGATAACAAGATCGTACTTTCTGCTGTCAAGTTCTTTAAGACCTTGCCTTGTCATATCAGCATCTAAATGACACATTCCCCCTGTGTGAATCTGTATGGCATCAACACCAATCTGACGCATTGCTTTTGCATCCACATCAAAATCAATATCAGCCTCCATAACAGCAAACTTTAACTCATTAGTAAGTTCCCCGGCAAGTTTTTGAAGCAATGTTGTCTTTCCGGCCCCCGGTGATGACATCACATTTAACAAAAAAGTCTTATCTTTTTTTAACTGTTGCCTCAGGCGGCAGGCATCTTTATTATTATCGGCAAAAACACTTTGTTTTACTTCAATAATTCGAACATCATCCATTTTGTTACATACCCTTCTCTTTTCATGTGAAAATCACTCGAACATCATTCGATTCAAATACTCGTAATTGACCGCAAAATGCGAGTCGCACTTTAGTGCAACACATTATAGCTTTAAATCAATATTGTAATCTTTCAAGAAATATTCCTGAATATCCTTTCGCATCGGCATTGTCTGTTTGATTTTTATTGCATCAACAGGACACTGCATTTTGCATATACCACATCCAACACATAATTCCTGATTAATTCTAACCTTTCCGTCTTCTCCAATGCTGATAGCATCCATAGGACATTTGTTACGCTCTTCCCGGCCGTTGATACATTTTCCACATCCTATACACTTTTTAATTTCCGCAACAGCCGTCCATCCGGCCGGATGAAAACGCTGCCGTTCTTTTTCGGTAGAATTCCTTGCCATATTCATAGCAAGACAGCAGCATGGACAACAGAAACATATTTCCAGCATACGGTCCATCATGTCGTTTCTTATCCCCCATACAAGCTGTTCAAATTCAACCCATACGGCTTGTCCCATAAGTCCTGCCTCAGCAGCTTTGTCTACCCTTGCACATGCTTCTTCATAAGTAAGCTCGCATCCTAAATCATGTTTTACAATAACCTTTCCTGCCTCTCCCAAAAACAGGCAGCCGATATCATGTGGATAATCTTTGCAATCATTGCTCTCTCGACACAGACATACATTCGCCCCGGCAATATACGTCACACTTTTTAATGATTCTTTAATAAAATCAAAGGGAACAACTGTTTTTTCCCCTTTATCCGAGACATCAATATTTACAGGCAAAACCAATGTAGACGTGGGGTGTTTCATGTCAGGATACAATTTTATGAATCGCTTAAATAGGTGTGACTTCCAGTCGTCTTTCCTCATGATGCGGAAGGATTTTATGAGAATACGATAGAGTTTGTGTATAATCGGAAAGCGTTTCCTGTTGATAAAAATCACATGTTCCAGCAACCAGTTGTTAATCCCCAGTACCGTTGGTTTATTTTTATAAGGCAAGAATCCGACCTCTTTTCGTTCCAGACGTTCCCGGTTCAGATACAGAACATTGCCCTTTTCATCAATATTATCTATATGATTTTTCGTTTCGTCTGTGTGATTTGCCATATCTTCAATTAATATCCGATTTCCTTGATAATTAACCCATTACCGGGCACTGTTGTTATTTGAAGTTGTGTTTTCTTAAGTTTTGGACATGAATCAGCCGCAGCAGGAAATAGCTTCGATAAATACATCGGAACAAATCCAGAATCGTTTCCAACTTCAAGAGCAATATATCGCACTTTACTGATTTTCTCATCATTTGTAATTCTGTCTACAGTTTTTACGATTTGCAATAAGACACCTAGTTCATGCATACATAACCTCAAAATCATTGACCTGGATTCGTAAGAATACTACCACTCCATTTTTTTCAGAAATTCTTCAATCTTTATCTGACGTTCCCCATCGTCACCTGTGTACTTCGGAAGATTCAATTCCCCTATAATATTGCCATCATTAAAATACAAAATTCTGTTTCCTCTCATTGCTGTACGAATATCATGCGTTACCATGATGATACTCTGACCCTCACTGTTAAAACAATTCATTATATCAAGCACTTCTTTCCCGGTTTTAGAGTTAAGAGCACCCGTTGGCTCATCCGCAAACAGTATTTCCGGAGAATTAATGAGGGCTCTTACTATTGCCACTCTCTGCGCACGGCCTCCGGATATTTGCGATGGATATTTTTTTCTTGTATGAGGAAGAACATCTACGGCATCAAAAAGTGCATTTGCTTTCTCAATCACGTCCCGCTTATTCGAATTCACAAGCAGTCCTGCAACAATAACATTATCCATAACAGTCATAGATTCAATAAGTGCTTTTTGCTGAAATACAAAGCCACAATGACTTCTTCTGAACAAAGCCAGTTTATCTGAAGTATACTCGGAAATTAATTCTGATTTAAAATACACCTGTCCATTTGTCGGCACATCCATTCCGGAAAGAACATTAAGCAGTGTTGACTTTCCCGAACCGCTCGCACCCATAATAATAGTAAAATCATTTTTGTAAATCTCAATATCAACTCCATTAAGAATATGCTGAACAGTATCTCCTGTTATATATGTTTTTCTAACACCAACTGTTTTAAGAATTGTCTCTCTGCTGTTCTCCATTATCATCCTCGATTCTTTCACCTTTTTACACCAACAATAAATCTATACTCTACTCATTATACATTAAATCATGAGGACTGATTTTTTTTATTTTTCGCGTAAAAATCAATATCACAAGGAAAGAATATATTACCATAACCAATGCAGTAATAATAATCAACGGCACAGAAAACGAAAGATCTATTTTTACCAATCCCAGTGATGAAGTCATAAATGAGAATATCGGATTGCATAATCTTGACATTGTCGGAATACCAACAATAAATCCTACAATAATTATAGGAAGAAATGTCCCTTCCATCTGCCATACCAGCTGACTTGTGGTAAATCCTATTGCCTTATACAATCCAAAATCATTTCTGTTTCCCTCCAGAAGATTGCGTCCGAATATCAGAATAACAAATGTTGTTATAAACATGCAGATAATAATCAATCCGACCGTGAGAATAACCATCAGCTTCGACAAAGCATCCATTGATCCGTCGGCTACAGAATCATAATCACATATCTTCGCATCCGGGAACATCTTTTTTATTTTTTCACGGTCACAGACAGCCTTATTACTGTCATAATAAGAGACATAATACGTCTTCTCATTAAGACTTCTAAGCTTCTCGAACCCTTCTGTTATCATACAGCAATCATTTCCTGCATTATCGTCCGTCTGTAGGAATCCAACAATTTCATACTCCAGGGTCCTGTCATCAAAAGTCATATTTACCACATCCCCGATTCTGGCACCTATACGTTTTGCGAAACGACCTCCAAGCAGTATTTCTTTATCATTATCAGGATAACGACCCTCATATAAAAATTCTCTGTTATTCATGTTATAACCGCTGTCTATTACGATTGCCCTTAACGGCTGATTTCCATTACAAAGAATGTGACATGGCTTTATATACATAAGCACATTTTTAACATCCGGGTTTGAAGTAAAATATTCTTCAAATTCTTCTGCGCTTTCTTTATTTACCGTAAACATATTTTCCGAAAGAACAGTTTGAAGCTCCATTAATTCATCCGTATTGACTATAGAACTGATATAAAACAGCGAACAGGCTGATATCCCCAACGATATTGCTATAATGGCCAGGAATATGATAAGACTCTGACCCTTATTCTTGAAGATTTCTTTTAGAGAAAGACTAAGAATTAATGGTGTTGAAGTATCCTCAATAGATATATTGCATGACTTTACACTTCCACTATCAGCAATATTCCTGATAGCAGCAACCGGCGGTATCTTCCATATCCTTAATGTTCCGATAGCAATAGCCAGCATTATAACTGCTAACATGGATATACCGGTAATAATAACTGCCGTAGCATAAAAATGCATTCTATAATCTATTCCCGTAAGGGACACGAGAATACTACTAAACGATTTAAAAACCGGAACACTAAGAAGCATCCCCAAAGCAACACCGAGAATACAGGTTGAAATAAACTGCATATATATAGTGCCAATAAGCTGAAAGCTCTTATATCCGATTGCCTTAAGCTCACCAAGCGCTTTTATATTTTTTGAAATAAAATCACGTATGCTTCCCCATATAACAATTGCTGTAATAGCCAGAACAATAATTCCGGCAATACCACATACGCTGAATGTAAAAATTACGCTTAGATATTTTCGTGAAAAAACCGTATTATAGTTATTTCCGGCTAGCAGTGCCAGCCTGTCTTCGTTTGAGGCTGCCACCTCAAAATCATACTCATAGCGTTCTGTATCTTTTACATCATGCAGCAATACCGAAAGAAGCACAGTCTTCATATACGGTGCTTCATTTAGTTGCTTATACGCATCCGTTGTCAGAAGTATTGCAGTGATTCCGGCATTATTATCTGAAGTTTGTGTAGAATTGTAGAATCCTTTGACACTAAAGCTCCATTGTTTATCATCACTTTCGAGCAAAAACTCATCACCTGCATTGTAATATCCCCCGGTTTTAAAAACATACGGCAGATATACTCCCGACGAATGGTCATCTGATTCTTCAATTATTTCAAATGTTCCAACAGCTCTGCGAATAGCATCTTCCTTCTTTAATGCCACAAACAAGGATCTATAACTATCCTCTCCGTACGAAATTGTTGCATCTAATGCTACTCCTTCGCATAAATCATAATTCTTTACTCGGTTATCAGATATCCTCTCTTCAATGAACATATCAACCTCATTTTCGATGCCGGCAACAACAAAAGCATTATGTTCACCGTTCATACGCAAATGTTCCTTTTGATAATTCATTCTATAATCTACAGAAAGTGTTATTCCGAGATATAACAGCATAGAAGAAATAAGCAGCAATACAAAAACCGCCACTGTATCTCCCCATGTTTTACGAATATTCGATTTCAAAATAATGAACAGTTTATTCATCAACACACCCAGTTCTTCCGCTGCAAATTGTCCTCTGTATAACTGACTTCGCTGCCTTTCATACTGTTTATATTGTATCATAACATACAACTATCATGAATTTCTCATATGTGGCAAGTCTCTGTTTAATCTGTGATATACTAATCGACTAAAAATATTATCCTCTATTTTGACACTTATATTTCCAGCATTTAAACCTACTTTCAACTCACCACCAGATGCGTTAACAAATCCTGCAATACTCTTTAGCCAGCCAACAACATCATCCCGATTCAAAACCCCTTTTGCCTCAAATTTATCACTCTCGAACTGCACATCTTCGATTATCTCTTCCAAATACATGACAATTCACCTCTCGTCCTTGAACTACTTCAATAATACTTCAAAGCAGCTTCAATTCAAACATTCTCTGTTCTTCTGCTTCTTTTTGTTAATCACTATTCTCACCTCTATTGTTCTTGATTTGCATTTCTAAAAATTAATACAGCGCTTGCTGCTGATACTACACACAATACAACCGAAACCGGAATTTGTACTTTGCCAGTTATCTCTTCGTTTGAAAAGGTACTAAGTGCATTGACCAGTGAATGTGTCATGATACATGGAATAATGCTTTCTCCAACATACAGAACCGCTGCCAGAAGAAATCCAATTGCCACAGCATAGAAAATCTGGCAAATTGTCTCCACATAATCTGTACTGTTTCCATTAACCAGATTCACAATATGCCCAATTCCAAATGTAATGCTTGTTACAATAATGGCGCTCCTCACGTTGCTCTTACTCATAGCCTTAAACAGAAGACCTCGAAACAGCATTTCCTCAACAATACCTGTAATAATCATAGCTACAAAATAAACCGCTGCGGCTAACCATCCCATTTTAAAGCTGACACCAAACCATATATTTACTGTCGCAATTACAATAAGCGGTACATAATACAATAATCTGCTTGTTTCACATTTAACCCTATTAATCCCATAATATCCAAGCAACTGATTTTTTCCTATAAATGCAAACATAATTCCAAGCAGTAGCAGGTTATAAGGAATTGTATAAATCATCTCTATCCCAGCATTATCAGAAGCCTGCATTAGAAAACTATCGCCAACAACATATGCAATGATAAAAACTACAGCAAACCAGACTTCTGATTTCTTATATAATTTCTTAAGCATCTTTCTCACTCTCCAGTTCTTTTAGTACTCCTCGTTTTATCATGCTTATCACATGATCAAATTCGTCCTCATCATATTCCATAGAATTATTTGCAAGTAAACTCGCGATACCATGAACCGGATATAGTTTTTCCAGATAACAGCCATAGGATTATTCTCTGATTCATTCACCTGCATCAAATACTCACTATGATATTCATCAGCTTTCTGATAAACACACTCTCTTATTTCATCCATTGTTTTAAAATCATAAAGCACTGGCTGTGTAGAACAGCCCAATTTTTCAGCTATATTTCTTGCATTGATATTCTCTTCACCTGATTCACGGACAATCTCATATGCGGCATCTATTATCATTTCTCTATTAATTTTTGCTTTTGGCGGCATAACATATCTCCTCTTTTTCTTTGTTGTAACTCGTGTTATATAACAACAATTATATTTTGTCAATAAAAAAACGGGCATCAGGAATCATCCCAACACCCGCAGACAGGTAACATTTTGCTATTCATTTATCCCAAATTAACCATAGTGTTGCTATAACCTACCCCAATATCAATAGTGTAGCCATAACTATACCCTATATCCATTCTGTAGCCTCAACCCTGCCTAATTTTTCACATTTTCGACTTCAAAATAAATACACCAAAATCCAATTATCTGTATTTCTTCGAAGCAGTCCACGAAATAAATCGACTACAACAAACGCCAATTTTAAGACATTTGTCGAACTTTTCTACTCATCTTTCCTCGTAATTAATACGACAGTCTCCACATGCATTGAAACTTTACTTCGCATTAACATTCGCGCACGTTTTGAAGCACATTTTATTATTTACCCCCGTAAAAGTATGACTGTTTCGGTATCTGTTGTGTGCGCAAACATTTTTCGAATATTCGGATTGACAATCAAGCCATAATATAGCCTGACTTTTGCAGGAAAATAAGTATAAAATCACCCTCAATCCCAGAAAAATCAATGGGTTGAGGGTGTTGTATTTTTGCAACTTTTCATAGCGTACAGGCTATTAAAATATGCAATTAAAAATATTTTTGAAAGGAAGCCTTGCCTACGCAAGCTCCGGCAAGCCCTTTATTTAAGGTAATCGGCAGGATTGCAGACCATATCCTTGCTTCCTCTTGGCTACATTTTATCTGCCGTAGGAAGGTGGTCAATAGCGTAGCCGCATAGCGGTGCTTTGCACTCTTGACAACCTTCCTGGGGCAGGTATTCTTTTACTCAAGAGGAGCAAGGATAATTATGTGCCGACAGGCACTTACTTCAAGGGCATCGCATGCGATGGCTACCTTTATTTCTTTGTTTCTGCAAGGATTGTTTTTATATCACCCAGCGTGCGTATTCTTTTACTGAAATCTATTCCTGTTATATCTCCGATATCTTTTAATACTTCATCATAATAATCAAATGCATAGTAGTTTTGTTGTAGTAAAGAGCATATAGCATACGTATAAACACAGCATCTTCATGATAGTATTGGTGTCGTATTCTTCCTTGGAACTGCGTTGCTTGGCGTTTAAGAACTTATTAATCTCAAGCTCGTGATATATCTTACTAAGTGCAGTGTAGCCAAAGTTCTTCCTAAGATTGTCACCCACGCATAATCTGTCGGAATCATAGAACGTGAATTTGATTGGAGCCTGCTTTTCCTTCTTTTGTTTGTTAAGAAGTTCCACACGTTGTGAAAAATAAGAAATAGGATCATCGTATTTTTTTCTAGTTCATCAAGGAAGCCAAGAGATTCAATGGTTTTCTGACGTGAACATTTTTTCTTTTTATCATAATATTTATCCACAATGGATAGACGTATTCTTCCGTTTGGATTTGGTGTTTTCTTTAGATACATAATAGACCTCCAGATAGGTCTATCTATACCACAAAACGTTACAAGCGCTATACAAAAGCACACAAAAAAATAATAGCCCAGAAGTCCCTAAATTAAAGGATTCTGAGCTATACTAAGCTATGTGTGACTGCAAAACTGTGGAGGTAGCTATATTGTTCAGTCAATAGGATAATTCAGAAAATTTACAAAAATATAATAATTTTACACAAAATACCATATTTGCCCCTATATGTGATAATAAATTCGTGGTATAATAACTGTAATAGATTTACAAAGGAAATCTATTATGATACTACTTGACAGGAGTAAATGAATATGAAAAAAAGAAGGTCGCAGTGAAGAAAAATAACCATGGGAAACAGGTTCAACTTACGAGACATAGATTCAGTATACGTAAGAAAATCTTATTAGCATTTCTGGTTCCGCTTATTCTGATGATTATTGTTGGTTTCGCATCATATAATCGGGCGCAGGAAGGTATGAAGGAGAAATATGAAGAGTCTACGAGTGAGACTATTTCAATGGCTGCCGAATATGTTGATATGATGTCCTCCTTCCTTAAGGCTCAGGCAGTTAAGCTTGCCTTTGATAAGGAACTTGGTAATCTTACTGCAGGACTTCTTAATAAAGATCAGCTTAAGATGAAACAGGCTATGGATTCGGTACTTGCGGATGTCCAGTCAGGTCAGTCCGGAAATAAGTTCGTTAAGAACGTTCATGTAATTACGGGATCCGATATGAATATGTTTTCTACCAAGCCGGGTAATGTTAAAGGCTTTTGGGATGAATACAAGGAAGAGTATAAGCAGGCTGATAATGATAAGAATATTCAGAATTGGATAGATTCACATCCAACGATTGATGAAGCGCTTAACTATTCTGAAAAGGATGATTATATTCTTGCAGCACAGTCATTTTCTGAAATGAAATCAGCTATAGTAGTAATGGATTTGTCTCAGGCTTCAATGCAGGATTTCCTTAATTCCATTGATATAGGTAAAGGCGGATATATTGGCTTTGTTACAATGAACGGACGTGAAATCAGTCATAAATCCGGTGCAAAGGATTCCTATGGAGATACAACTGTATTTTCTACACAGGATTTCTATAAGCGAGCTGTTGAAAAATGCGCAAGTGATGAGAAATTGACCTGTGGTACGGAAGAAGTTACATTTAATAATCAGAAATCTTTATTCTTCTATTCACCTTGTCGTGTTTCGGGAAGTATGATTTGTGCGGTAGTGCCTCTGAAGACAATTACTTCGCAGGCTGATTCCATTAAGACACTTACAATTATTCTTGTGTCTATTGCTCTTGTAATAGTATTGTTGATAGGTTTACTTATTACCAATTCTATTCAGAATAATGTTAAGAGAGTATCGGGAAGTCTTGGAGAGGTTGCAGGCGGTGACCTTACCGTTAATGTTAAAGTTAAGGGTGATGACGAATTCCAGGATTTTGCTCGGGCAACAAGCGATATGATTGGAAATACCAAGAAGCTTGTTGAAAAGGTTGATATAGCAGCCGGCGGACTTGAAGAATCCGGCGAAGCTGTTAAAGCTGCTTTGGATATGCTCGGTATGTGCTCGAATGATATTACAACAGCTATTACCAGCATAACGGAAGGTATGGATCGTCAGTCACAACATGCAAGAGAATGTGTATCAACAACCGATATGCTTTCAAATGAAATCGGTAATGTATCGCAGCTTATAAGGAAGGTTCAGGGAACAATTGGTCAGACAGGCGAATTGATTAGTCAAGGTGTCGGACTCATTAAGACTCTTGGTTCTCAGGCTATGGAAACGACCGAAGCGACGGGTGTTGTAAGCGATTCGATTCAGGTATTGCTTGAAGAATCCAATAAGATTAATTCCTTTGTAGGTGTTATTACCAATATTTCTACACAGACCAACCTGTTATCACTTAATGCTTCAATCTAGGCTACAAGAGCAGGTGAAGCAGGCAAGGGATTTGCGGTAGTTGCGGAAGAGATAAGAAAGCTTACTGATGAGTCGGCAGTGGCAGCAGGTGAGATTCAGAAGCTCGTTGCAACCATTACCGAATCTACCAAAGATAGTGTAATGAATTCCGAGAGAGCTCAGGGAATCGTTGATGAGCAGACCGTCCTTGTTAAGGAATCTGTTGAAGTATTCAATAAGATGCAGAATTCGGTAGATGAACTTACCAACGGACTTGCACAGATTATTAATGCAACCAATGCTGCTGATGAACGAAGAGAAGAGGCTGTAGATGCAGTAAGGAACATTGCCGATATTATCGAAGAAAATTCCGGCAATGCAGCTACCGTTTCAAATGTAGCAATGCAGTTGTCAGAGAATGTTGCAAATCTGAATTCGACAGCGTCGAAACTGAGCGAGAGTATGGATGAACTTAAGAGCGAAGTATCTGTATTCAGATTGTAAGCGTTGACTTGTATAATAAATATCAAATGGGTGGGTACAAGTGATATATACCCACCCATTTACAATACTTTGTATTATTACAGACAATGGAATTGTAGAAGGATAGTTTTGATAGAAAAATATGTATAAGGTAGGATTATTATATGGCATATCTGCATGATAAAGGAAAAGAATATGCGTATGACGCAAAGCGGTTAGATGAAAAACATTTTCCACCGGTTCGTTTAATGTTTACAGGGGATATTCTCGGAAATATGTCAATTCTGTATGATGCTCTCGGAAAAGGGGAAAATGATTATGATTTTTCAGATATATTTCATGATGCTTCCCTCCAATTGAAAAAGGCAGATTTTGCAACAGGAAATATTGAAGGTCCCTTGTATGTACCTCCTTATACGGGATGTCCGGATTTTAATTCGCCTAAAAAGCTTGCAGCAGATGCCTGTGAAGCAGGAATCTCTTTTTTTTCTACTGCTAATAATCATACTTTTGATTATGGCGAAGAAGGTTTGATTAGTACTTTGGATGCCTTGGACAGTATTAACTGTCTTCATACCGGGACTTACAGATCAAAAGAAGAAAGAGATTTAACTCATGGGGTTAGCGTAATAAACGTTAAGAATCTGAGAATAGCTTTTTTGAATTATACCTATGGTATTAATTTCAAACCGATTACAGACGAACAAAAGAATCTTATAAACATTTTTAATTTGGATTTCGATTCAAGTCTTAGAATTCCTGACTCGGAAAAACTGGAAAGTGATATGGCTTATGCACGTTCTTTGACAACAGATCTGATAGTAGTATTGATGCATTGGGGATGTGAAGATCAAAATGAACCTAATGATTATCAGCGAAAACTCGCAGAACTTCTTATATCAAGCGGAGCAAATATTGTGGTTGGGAATCATCCGCATGTTCTGCAACCGTATGAGCAGATTATGGTTAAGGGGTATGATGAATCAATACGAACAGGATTAGTATTCTACTCGCTTGGAAATTTCATTTCAAATCAAGAAGACTTTGAAGAACGGGTTACGGTAATACCTGAGGTGATTCTTGAACGTAATGATAAGACAGGCAAGGTGCATATTGCTGATGTCGGATATATTCCGTATTATATGTATTTTTATCATAATGAGCCCTTTGGCGATAAGTCTGCACCATGGGGGCATCAGAGAAAGCTTCTTAATATACATGATTATATCAAAAGGTATGAGAATGGAGAGAGAAATGAAATTATTGACGAAAGCTTATATTATCAGTTAAAAAGAGCGATACGTCATTGTCACAGAGTGCTTGGCGGTGATGGAGATATGATGCTTCGAACCAAAGAAAAGAATTGTGGCAACAAAACAGTATTTGTTAAATGCGAGGTAAATCTATATAAAGATCCGGAAAAAATCATTCTCGGACCGCAGGTAAAAAAAGGTACTCAACTTACGATTATTGATGAAAGTGCCTCCTTGAATCCTGACAAAACTGTGCGCTTATATAAGGTAACTGACGGCACAAATACAGGATATATCAGACCATGGTATGTAGAAGAAACAGAAAATGAATCAGGAGAAAATGAATATCTAAAGATTCATAATCAGCGTGAGGATATTTTATGGGGGGGTGATGCCGGGAGTCTTGATTATCATCCGAGGGAAAAACTGAATTCGGAAAGGAATAAAAACATAAAAGCAATCCTGATTAATTCGAATATTAAAGCAAGTGAAATCGAACAATACATTAATCTTGCCAAAGAATCTAATATCAATGCATTTGTGATTACTTTATGTGATTATATAACAGCCGGCTATCAGTCAGAAATAATGAAAAGATATTCTTCGTTGATGTACAAAAAGGCACTCAACAGTAGACAGGAATTTACAGATATGGTAAAAGCCATAAAGAGAGCAGGCTTCTACTGTATAGGTAGGATAGCTTTATTTTGGGATGATGAGCTATGTAAGGAACATCCCGAATGGGCCATAACAGATAATAATGGACAGCTTATTAAAATAGAAGGCGGGTATTGGGCTTCTCCGTATAATCGTTCCGTGTGGGAATACAAGGTAGGCCTTGCAATCGAAGCCGTCGAATGGTTCGGAATTGATGAGATACAGTATGACTATGTAAGATTTCCGGTCGGAATTCGAAAGCTCGTATCCGAAAATAGAATAAATCTTAGGAATGAATATGGTGAAAGCAGGTCTCAGGCAATTCAGCGATTTCTTATGTATGCAGCCGATAATCTACATGAGGAAGTAGCCTTTGTTGCCGCAAATGTGTTCGGAGAAACAGCAGAGGACTACGTTACAGCGTATGGACAATACTGGCCGGCAATCAGTAATGTAGTTGATGTAATATCAGGTATGCCGTATTGTGATCACTATAATGTTGAGGGAGATTGGATTCCCTGGGAACATCCGTATGAAACGCTAAACGTATTTGCAAAGAAAGCAGTAATGCGGCAATCCGAATGTCCGACGCCCGCATATGACAGAACATGGATTCAGTGCTATGATTCCATACATATTCCAAAGGTAGAGTATGGTCCTAAGAATGTTCGGGCAGAGATAGAGGGATTAATTGATGGCGGTATGCAAGGTGGTTTTATGGCTTTTAATATTGCGATAGAAAAGTATAAAGACCTGATAAATTCAGGAGTATTATAGAAAACACAATGAAGACAATTATACAATACTATGAACCTTATATAAATATAGAATATGAATACAATCCACATGTTCGAAAGGGATCGATTCGCTATTTTTCCCAGAATGTTGACAGTGATTTTTTTTATGAAGAATACTGGCCGTCTGAATCTTTTGGTGAATATTATGGTCCAAAGTATGAGTCTGGCACTGCTTGCTGCTGTATGGCATTAAATTATTTGGGAATTAATGAAACTCCGGAATCTATGCTTAGAAAGCATAATGGTCTGACCGTTTGGAGCGATTGGGGTACTGAATATTTGGCTTGGAGACCGGACGGGACTGTCGCGACAATGGATATATTTCAAGACAGAATTCTCAAGTTGGTAAACGGTAATGGAGAATATAGTCCGGTTATGATTCATGTTAAAGGAGGAACTTGGTCAGAACGAGGTCACTATTTCCTGATTATAGGAAGGAAATCCGATAAGGAATTTCTTGCATTGGATCCTACCAATATGGAGAATAGAATATTATTGGAGTTAACGATAGAAAATCTTGCGATAACGGGAAATGATGCTGGGAAGCCGATATGTCCGATTGATGAGATTCATCAATGGTTTTTTTGCGGTGATAACTACTATTTGGATGTGATAGAAAAATCAGAGTCTGATATTACGGCAAGTTGTAAACTGAGTGAATCCGGTCTGCACAATTATCGGATGTTAAAGGACGGATGCATTAACTATTCTTTTGCATCAGAAGGAAATACACATATAAGTATCGAAAATGAAATAGGAATCGGTGGGATTTATCTAATCTTTGATTTGGAATATGGGGATTACACGATAATGGATGATGACACCGGAGAAAAAAGAACTGTGGGGCAGTTTGAATATCTTCATGATTATCTGAATCTGTTATTGCTTTTCGGAAGGTCTTTGCATTCTGTTACACTTATTTTTGAAAAAGGTCCTGTGTCTCTAAGGCGGATACAAGTGTTTTCCGAAGATGAAATACCAAATACAGTTCAGATGTGGGAACCACCGTTGGATGGTTGTGCGGATATGGCATTGTTTTCGACACATGGAGATGATGAGCAACTCTTCTTTGCAGGTCTTCTTCCTTTATATGCCGGAGAAAGGAATGTAGCTGTACAAGTAATCTATCTTACCAATCACAGAAATATTACAAATGTGAGAATACATGAAATGCTTAACGGATTATGGGCAGTCGGCGTAAGACACTATCCGGTATTTGGAAGATTTGAAGATTTTTGTATCGAAGATCTTGAAAAAACATATGTGCATTATGAAGAACTGGGTACGAGTAGAAATGAATTGCTTCAGTTTGTTGTGACACAAATAAGGCGATTCAGACCTCAGGTTGCAGTGGGTCATGATCTAAAAGGTGAATATAATCACGGAATGCATATGTTGTATGCAGATTTGTTGACTAAGGCATATGAAATCAGCGATGATGAAAATGCATTTCCGGAAATTGCTCAAAAATATGGGATATGGCATATCCCGAAGTTGTTTCTGCATCTGTATGATAAGAACAGAATTGTAATGGATTATGATAGGCCCTTGGAAAAATTTGGCGGGCTGACTGCCTTTCAAGTGACACAGAAGAAAGGCTTCCCATGCCACAAATCACAGCAATGGACGTGGTTTAAATCGTGGCTATACGGAAAAGAAAATAATGTGGAGAAAGCAACACAGATAGAAACGTACAGCCCTTGCTGTTTTGGACTCTATAATGCTTCGTCCTCTATGGAAAATAAAACAAATGATATGATGGAAAATGTCATACCATACGTTAAGCATTTGTAGTTTCAAAGCAGAGCCATTGCCCCTTCTTTTTGTAGAAGAACATGGTAAGATCCATTTTGAAGTCTCTGTATGAATCGTCATTAGAACAATAGGCATTCATAGTGCTTAGAACACGTACAGAAAATAGATGATTAGAATAAGAAATATATTCACATAGTTCTTCACTGTGAAAGGTATGTCCTTCGTCTTCATTCATCCAAAGTTCACGTCCGATTTCCACTAATTCGGAATATGCAGATGCATTTTTGTCATAGTAGGATGATAAAGTTTCGATTGCTCCTTTTGTATTAATCATATACTCGGCTCTTGAATGAAGAGCACCAAATGCTACTGCTTTTTGCTCATCGCTCATGCGTGAGCAATCTATAGTTTTAAGTATGTGGGATGATAATATTTCTAATTCTTTTAGCTGCCATTTTGCGGCTTCTTTTTTTTCTGTTTCGCTTGGCTCAATAATAAAGAAACCGATAGGAGAAGCTTTATACATTATGAAATATTTCTTGTTACCCGAAAGACCGGTCGATGTCTCAATAAGGGAAAAGCAGAGGCTCTCCTTGAAAAAATATCGGAATACCTTATTGGCATAAGTGTCTGGCTGATCGGCCTCATATTTTCTTAAAAATATATCAAGTTTTTTCATAATAGCTACCGTCAAAACGGCGAAGAGCCCTGTGGACAGGAAATAATATTTTTTATTTATCATGACATTCGCCTTTCAGTGGTTTTACCATCCAGAATGTAGGCATTCTTCTTGGAATAGACTGCATAACCGAGTAACTGCTGATCATCTCTATATGACCACGTTCACCATATAGTCCTGTTTCATCACGGTAGAACATTGCAGAGGAGGAGCCACCATCCAGATTAAGAGCATTGTAAGCCCCATAGGCAGTCATAATATCAATCAAATCTTTGTACGTTGCACCAAACGAACCTGCCTGTCTGCCATCAACGCATAAAAGAATGACTGTTCCGTCTTTACGCTGTCCGATTGCAGTCCTCGGATTGTAGCCTGAATTACCGGAATATACGGAATGGTTTATTTTATTGTTTTGAATGAGTATCGGTCCAAATTCACAACCTTCAAGAATGTTTCTTTCCAAGGCTTCTTCTTCGCTCATATTAGATGCGACTATGAGAATGTGGTCCTTGTTGAATCCGCAAAATCCCTGTTCAGGTACCATATCTTTGAGAGTATTGGAATATACTTTACCTTCGTGAATTATAAGACCGGCGGGAATTGAGCCTACATGAGCACCGGCACTACCATCATCGTTAAAGGCTCCGGCATTGATTCCGGCAGATGCTTTTTCCTCTTCCATCATGATGTGAAGACGTTTTCCGGGCACGGATTCCGAAAAACCGGAGTATGAGCTCAATGCAAGATACAGACGTGCAGGATCATTAACGAGCATTATATGTGCATCGTATGTTCTGCCCTTGTATTTTTCGATTTTGATACCATCAGGATAAAGATTCCAGTCGATATCGGCAGAGATTAGTTTGTAGTTGTTATTGAACTCATCAATAGTATTTAGGCTGTCGGAAATATTTGCTGTTTTATTAATGCCGGCTTTGCGTATCCGGTCAACTGCCTTTTTACCTAAGAATAATGGCGGAATCCATTTTGTTGCACTTGGTTCAAGCAACGTCATTGTCAGTGCATTTTTTGCAGAACGTGATGGACCATTGAATATCTTATTAAGTATCATCAGAAGAAGGCTTATTATCAAACAAAAAATATATATGACAAAGGTGATAAGACCGCTTCTTTGCTTCCTGGATGTTTTTATCATGAACTTATCCTTTCGGTTTTTGCTTATGTTTTCTATGCAACAAGTGAGAGAGAATTATCTTATATATTCTGATAGAATCCTTCATAGTGTCATAATGTGTGCTATTATCATTATTATATATAGTGGAGATGCTCACTTCATCAAAATTCAGATTCATGTCTTTAATAGTAAGCAACATATTTGTTTCATATTCAAACCGATTTCCGCTGATTTTTGAAATAGTAGAAAGATATTTCATAGGTATAGCTCTTAATCCCGTCTGCGTATCGGAAAGAGGAATCTTGCAAAGAGTATTGAAAACAAAAGCAGTAAATTTATTTCCAAGCTTGTTACGGAAAGGAACTTTGTAATCACTAAAATCTCTGCAACCTAATATGATGCAATCTGTTTGAAGCATATGTAGACTGCATTTTAATGCGTCTTCTGCCAGAAGCTGCCCATCCCCATCAATTGTAACGACACCCATTGCATTAGGTCTATTGGACAAAATCCATTGAAAGCCTGTTTTTAATGCCGCTCCCTTTCCCATATTTTGATTGTGCCGCAACAAGATGATTTTGTCTTTATGAACAGAAACGATATCATGAAAAAAATGACTATATTCAGTATTACTTCCGTCATCAATAAGTACTATGTGGGAAAACCCGCAATTAATCAAACTGTATATGGTTGCCGGAAGCTTTGCATCTGGTTCAAAAGAAGGAAGCACCACATAAATATTAGATAAATCACTTTTTATATCGGTTTGAATTGGATTATTTATTAGCATGATTGAATTCTTCCATATATAGCGCTTTATAGTTGCTGCAGGTGTCTATGAGTTCTTTGTGAGTGCCGATTGCTTCGACACGTCCGTTTTCTATATACATAATCTTGTTGCAGTTTACGATGGTCGACAGTCGGTGCGCAATCACGACTATTGTATGTTTGCCACTTAGCGATGTGAGATTATTCTGTATTCTATCCTGCGTGATATTGTCCAGTGCGGAAGTTGCTTCATCAAGCAATATAATCGGAGTATTGCGAAGAATTACCATGGCTATGGCAAGTCGCTGTCTCTGACCACCTGAAATATTTCCGCCTCCCTCCGTCAATACTGAATCGTATCCGTTCTTCATCTGAATGATATCCTGATGGATACAGGCCAGACTGCATGCTTTTGTAATTTCTTCAACGGTTGCATCAGGCTTTGCTATCAATAAGTTCTCACGGATACTCATTTGAAAAAAATAAGGATTCTGCGGAACCATTGAAATATTATCTCGGATTGTCTGTTCATCAAGACTTTTTATGTCATGACCGTCCAGACAGACTGAACCGATTGCTGTTCGGTAAAGAGACATAATCAAGTTAAAGATAGTCGTTTTGCCGCAACCGCTTAATCCGGTTATGGCAACATACTCGCCGGAGTGTATATCAAAAGACATATCATCAAGAATATATTTTTTATCGGAATCCATTGTAAGAGAAGGATAGGAAAACTTTACATTTTTAAAACTGATTGCGCCGGAAAACGGTCGTAGATTAAGATCACCAAATTGTTCCGATGCAAACTTATCACTGTAAATAAAACCGAAGATGCGTTCACAGGAAAGTGAAAAATCCTTATAATGTGAATTAATCTGTTCGATTAATTGTGAGGACGAAGTCCAAGCAATACTGTAATTAAAAAGAATTACTGCCTCGCTTGGATTAATCTTGTTAAGATATAAAAGCAAAGCAAGAAGAGCTACATAGCCTGCAGAAAAAAAGTAAGCTACATTGTTTTTGATCATTCCATAGCGGTTACCAAGCGACCTGATATCAAGACCTGTTTTAAGACATTTGTCATTTGCATTATTGACGTTTGTGACGAATTCCGTTTTTTTATTATAAAGCTTGATTTCACGATTGCCATTGATAATTGCTTTTATCAGATCAAGAAAATCTGTAATAATGACTGAATATTGACGATCTCTGTCTTTTATAGCACGTGTACGGGCAAACTCGATTATGCCAAGCACAGTCATGCTGAATATTTGATATATCAACACTATCGGAGAAATGAGCCCCATGGCAATTGCTGTACCAATCTGTTGGATTGCAGTTCCGGTTAAGCTGATACAATTGCGAAGTCCTCCGGTAATAGCATCCACATCATTTGTGATTTTCTGATAGAAGACACTTGTCCCGAAGTTCTGAAGCTTTTCGGTTTTTACAGAGAGAATTTTATCGGCAAGTATTGATGATATGGAATAATCCAGACTGCCTATAGTTTTATTGTAAAAATATTGACTAATTCGGTCGATCAATGCAAATATCAGACGTATAAGAAGCATAATTACGGCAATTAGCAGTACTTTTTTGATTGTATCACTTATAAAAGCATTGATTAGCTGAGCACTTAGTACCGGTAGTACAACACCGATGATGATTTCACAAGCATCTAAAGAAGTGGCAATAATAAAATGTTTTTTATTGTTTATAAGCTCATGCCATATAAAAGAAAAACCGTATCGCAGCATTTCCGACTGATTAAGGATACCACTGATTACATTTTTGCCAAATGAATAATGATATCTAACATCGGCATTTTTATAGAAATTGTTAAGGCTTGTAATCTCTGATGGATCTGCATAATTTAACCGACAAAGCTTCTTTCCGGGGATGCAGATAGAAAAAGAAATCTTAGTCTTACGTTTTTTAAATTGAATATCAACGATGTTATATGAAGGATCCGTCAGATAATGTCCCAGAATATCTTCACACATCAGATTCATCATCAGTGAATCCTTTTTGTCAATATTTTCAGCACTCATATAGTCTGTTATGAACTTTAGAGCATCGTTTAATTCGGATTGTAAATTGAATTTCATAATAACATTCTCCTCGTATAGTATCTTTATAGTTTGAAGCAGTAATCATACCATATCAGAAAAGCATACACACCATATATTATATTCCAAAGAGCCTTGTTGCCGGAGAGGAATCCTTTCCACCATATGTGCAAAAGCCTTTGATCAAAGAATAGTTCGGATTGACTGCTGAAAATGACAGTTTCGATTTTTCGTTGAATAGAATCGATATACATCCATTCTCTGACGGGAACAGAAAACCCGGTTTTCTTTCGGAATGCAACCTCATAAGGTATTCTTCGAACGGCAGTTTTTCGAAAAATGTATTTTCCTTGCCCGTCTTTGATTTTTAAATGTGAAGGCACCATTGCGGATAACTCAAGCATTTTTAAGTCTGAAAACGGAGCACTGATATTGATACCGTTCGCTTTGGCATTTCTTGTCAGATTAAAAAGTATGTCACCTTCAAAAAACAAATGGATGTCTATGGCAAGAACTCTCGATAAATGTTCACATTCCGAAGTTTCATCATATATTTGGGATATTAGTTCTTTTGTGCTTATTCTGCTTGTATTGTATCCCAATAAAGAATTGGATATATCTTCGGACATAATGCCGAAACTGCCGAAGTGTAACGGGCCATTATCCAATGCAAGCTCATCGGCACGTAAGTGAAGTCCGTAACCTGCAAAGAATTCATCCGGACCTTCTCCGGAATAACATAGATTGCTATATTTGGAAGCTTCCTTACAGCCTAAATAAAATGCAGGGGATGAAGCATCTGCAAGAGGAAGCTCAAGATTCTTAAAAAGAGCAGGAAGTGAATCGAAATATTCATCAGAGGTGATGATTTTCTTTTGGAATGAACGGTTGAGAATATGCGCTGTATCAGCTGCATACATTGTTTCATCGGAATATGGATTCTCATATCCGATTCCCACGGCGGTTTGTGCTCCACATAAGGAAAAAAGCCATGAAGAATCAACACCTCCTGATAAAAAGGAGATTGGAGATGCAGTGACATTTCTACAGGTATAATCTTCTATTATTTTTACTGCAGTATCTTCTATCAAATCGCAGAAATCATCTTCGGTAAGATCAAGCCTTGGTGAAAATTGCATAGAATAGTATTGATGAATGTCTACAGATGAACTTGATGATATCAGATAACATCCGGCAGGAAGCTTTCGTACGCCTTTATACAACGTCTTTTCCCCTGCAGGATATCCGAACATGATGTATATTTGCAGTGCATCTTCATCAATGGCGGGGACAAATTCGGTATCATTGCGGAGTGTCAGAATATCGGATGAATAAAGTAGCCTTCCTGTAGGAGTAATGTAATAATAGAGTTGTTCAAGCCCCAATTGATCTCTGACACAATATGTTTCTTGTGTTATTTCATCAAATATAGCAAAAGAAAATGCTCCATATAGATGGTTTCCTGCATCGACATTCCATTTTTTCCATGCCGATAAAATCACTTCCCTTTCCAAGTCTGTATAATTATTGGAAGAAGGAATATTGAGCTGTAAACACAAATCTCGGATATTACGTATATATCCGCTGTACATTCTAAGTTCCAATTCATATACCTCCAAAGTACTATTTCCCGAATTTGCTGTCGCAGCCATAACGTTCATTTTTCATTGGAGCAATGACGAATAGTTCGGCTTCATTTGTACACTCTCGAAGATCCGGATCAAGATTGTTTACATCATATGATCGAATCAATTCAGCTTCTTTTGTTGTAAGAAGTCCGTATCGTTCCCAAGAATTGACGCGTCTGTTACGACTTTTCAAATATGCCTCTTTCCTTGTGATGGGATTATTTGCGGTTGGAGCATTCAGAATACGAACAAGCATAAACATTTGATTGAGAGTTAAATCTTTAGGTAGCTTACTAAAATAATAATTTGAAGCAGACGCTAGGCCGTATTGTCCGCAACCGTAATATATGATGTTTATATACATTTCCAACAGTTCATCTTTGCTTAGTACATGTTCTGCTTTAATAGTCAGTAATGCTTCCTGCAACTTTCGGCATATGCTTTTGTCGAAATTGAAATAGAGATTTTTAATCAGCTGTTGTGTAATTGTACTTCCACCTGAAATTATTCTGTTTTCTTCAAAATTTATTTGGAGTGCTTCTTTTATTGCGTTTTTACTAATGCCGTTATGCTGATAGAATCCAGCATCTTCGGAATTAATTAAAATGTCTACGAATCTATGGGGTATATCATCAAGAGGACAATAATCAGCTTGTTGTTGTAACGAGCGATATATTCTAATTAGCGGACGATTTACATATTTAAAACAAGCAAGTATAGCAATGATAAAAAATGCAATCAAAGCTACACTGATAATAATTCCTAATATGTATATGGTAATCATATTTTCACCTTTGCTTTCTAAAAAAATGATTTGAAGTACATTTGAAATAAGCAACCCATACTTGTGGGATAGTATATCATAATTTAATAGGAACGTATATTTTTTCTTTATAAATCTTATTCTTTGTTTCTACGCTACTGACTTGGGTGAACACCGCCCTTCTTCACATAGGTAAGCTCTATATCATACCCTAATATAATTTATTTTTTTCTCCATCAAAATCTTTTCTCTCAAATGACTTACCTCTGTTTGCGCGAACATTTTTTATGCCGATTTTTCACCAACTCCAAGCCATTTTTCACCTGAAATCATATACTATTCGCGCACGTCTTGGCTCATTTTGAAATTTTATCCCCCTGCGTTTTGTAATACATTTTTATCAAACAAAAACACAGGTACATATTTTCAAAAAGTGACCGCAAACCCGCATAAAATCAAGGTTTTCTTGATAGCAAGCAAACGGTCTCAACCTGTTGCTCTTTAGTTCTGACAAATATCGCACCACTTTCACCATCGTAAGTAACAGGGAAATTGAAGTGAATTGTTTTTATAAGATGCTTGCCATCTCGTTTTTCTCCATACAATTCGATATGCGATACCATTGCCTGCAGCAACATTTTCCTGTCTTCCGGTGTCATCATATCATAATACTTACTAAAGCCTTCGAGCATTTCGAAAATGGATTTTTGCGTCATAGAGGATTTCTCAACCATGGCAAGCTCTCTTGATATTTCATCGAATCGATTCTGAGCATCATCAAGCTTTTCATACAAATCATCCAGAATACGATTCATGCTTCCGACCTTTTGGTCGTAATGCTTATCATTAATATCCAGTTCTGCCATTCTCTTTTCCGTCTGCATAAGATTTCCGTTATATTTCATAATCTCTGCTCTGACCGCATTTTGCTTTTTTTGTAGTTCTTTAGCATCCGTTTGGACATTAATCTTCCTGGCTACCAGTTCAACAAATTCCGGAATCGTTACCATTGAAGATATTACTTCCCTCACTTCGCCTTCAATCTTTGTACCGCTGTAATACTTATTTGCAAGAGAGCAGGCAATACCGTTCCGATCTCTTCCGGAAATGCAGCGGTATGAAATATACCGAGGATAAAAACCTTCTTTTCCGTTCTTCTTTTTACGCGGCGGTGCCGTATATCCAAATATATTCTTTCCACAGTCCGGACATCTTATCAGTCCCGTAAGCGGATATACCGTAGTACTGTCACTGCGGGTCTGACGATGGGAAATGTTCTGTTTCAGCCTCTCCTCTGCTTTCGCAAAAGTCTCACTGCTTACTATTCCCTCGTGTTCGCCATTAACAAGAATTATCTTGCTCTCATCCTCCTGTTTAACGACCTTGGTTTCATTATTCGTGCCTTCAATTTTCACTGTATGGCGACGACCATAGGCTATCATTCCCGCATACACCGGATTTTTGAGAATACCACGAACTGTTCTTTCGGTAAAACCTGAGATTTTTACATTTCCACGTTGCTCTCTGCTAATATTTTCATCATTGAGTTTCTTTGTAATATATTTTATGCTCTGCCCGTCTTCCGTAAACAATCGGAATATTTCTTCTACAATATCAGCTTCATCCTTTCGAATTATGAGCTTTTTATCTTCCAGAGAATACCCAAACGGCGCCTGAGCGCCATTCCAGAGACCATTTCGTGCCTTCTGTTGCCTTCCCGCCAATGTCTGTTCGTGAATATTCTCCAGTTCAACTTCTGATACCGCTCCCATTATATTGGCAATCATTTTTCCGGTAGCCGTTGATGTATCTATTCCGTCCTTAACTCCAAGAAGCCCTACACCATAGCTTGCCAGTTCCTGAAGATACTTTGCCGTATCACTTGTGCTTCTTGCAAATCGTGAAAGCTTAAAAACAAGAACATACCGGACATTATCCTTTTTGCTTCGAACGTCCTTCATCATTTGGTTAAAGGCAGGACGATTTTCAGCGTTTTTGCCGGATTTTCCTTCATCCGTATACTTTCCCACAATATTTATATCACGCTTTTGGGCAAATTCGCGGATTTCTTCTTCCTGTGCCTCCAGAGAAAAGCCGTCAACCTGAATCAGCGTAGACACTCTTGTATAAATATATGCATTTTCCATAAACAGCTGTTCCTCCTATATGTTTTTGTCAGTAGTCACCACCTATTTATTCTATTATAAGTGATGAGAAATCGTTTTTCAACGACAAATATATAAAGAAGAAAACATCCCGTATCCTATATCCCGCTTTCTCCAAGCAAACAATCGCACAATATAAACAGTTTTCCGACACATCATATTGTATTGGGGTTGTTTTTTTTCATTGTATGTTGTATACTTCAGCCATAGCTGTTGATAGGTATATATTTTTTTGCAGAGTGCTTACCAGTTAGGTAATAAAAACACTTGATATTTTTCAAGGCAAATGGTATAGTATATGTTGAGGTGATACTTATGAAACATCCAGGTGAAATATTGCAAGAAAAACTGAATAACAGTGATATGTCCCGGAGAGAACTGGCTCTTAGAACCAATGTTACTGAAAAGCACATCTGTACCATTGTAAATGGAGATAAAGGTATTTCTACCGCTTTTGCAAAGAAACTTGGCTATGTATTTAACGATTCCAATTATTGGATGAAGTTACAAGCTGAATATGATGACTTCCAAGCAACCCTTCAAGAAGAATTTGAAATCTCGCAGGAAGAAATGGATCTTCTGAAGCCGTTACGAGATATTATGACATATTTCATCAACCATGGCTATATGCATAATAATTGCGGTGACGCGTCCAAAGTAATTCAACTAAGAGAACTTCTCCAGATTAGTGATTTAACACAGATACCGAAAATTACATACAATGCCGCCTATCGTGCACAATTGACAACAAATATCAAGGTTGATCCTTACGTTTTATTTGCCTGGCAGCGTTTATGTGAAAAGGAAACAGAATGCATTTCCATAAATAAATCTATAGACAAAGACTTACTGCGTGTAAGTGTTGGAAGAATCAAAAAAGCAATGTTCGGAGACATCAATAATGGGATTCAAGAAATCCAAGGAATTTTAGCAGAATGCGGAATTGCCTTCCAAGTCGTGCAGAATTTCAGAGGTGCGCCGGTTCAGGGTTTTATAAAAGAAACCTCCTCCGGTCGACTGATACTCTGCCTTACAATTCGAGGAAAACGAGCTGATAGATTCTGGTTCACATTATTCCACGAAATTGCACATATTCTTAACGGAGACAACAAAAATCGTTTTGTCGATTTTGATTCCGTTCAAGGAAAGGCAGAACAATTGGCTGACCAATACGCGAGCGATACACTGATATCTCCGGATAAGTATCGTAAGTTCATATCATCAGGAGATTGTACATCATGGAATCAAATCACAGCTTTTGCAGAAGCTGTTGATGTTAAGCCATTCATAGTTCTCGGCAGATTGCAGAATGACGGGTATCTTGATTGGGCAGATTATCCGGATAAAGTCGCTCGTTATGATTGGGCCTAAAAAGAAAGTTTATGAAAGGTGGTGGTTTTATTGCTTGTAATAGACAATAAAAAAACATCTTGCTAACCATTGCAGTGATTAGCAAGACATTTTCCTCGAATATTTCTATTCGAAAATACCATTTCCATTATAGATAACTTCGAGGAAAAAGTCAATGTATATCCTCTTTTTACAAAAAGAGGATTGTAACTCAATGTATTTGCGTATTCTTAAAAGGAGGATTATATATGCAAATTTACATGACTTATCTTCGGAGGTATTTTTATGAAAAAAAAGAAAAATTTAAGAAAGCTCCTTAATTTAGGTATACTGGATTATACGAATCTCACTCCTAAGTATGGCGAACTGGATATGCCCTATATACGGTGTAAAATAATACCGGATATCGATTATATGGCAACATACAGTCAGCCATCAACATATTTTCATAGTAAGGGTACCTGCGTAACCTTCTTTGAATATGATATTTCCTTCGACGGATTATATGGATTATGGAACGGGATTTATTACGGTGTTAAAGAAATTCAAGAGTATTATCTTGAACGTTTTCAAGGTATAAAGTATTTTATAGCACCCGATTTTTCAAAATGCGGTGATGTTTCAGAAGCCGAAAATTATCATCGGCAGTTCAAATCAAGAATCGTGTCTATATGGTTGGCCATGAAATTAAATGCAATAGTAATTCCTTTGGTATCTTGCGCTAACAATATCGGCATGAAATATATGCTTGACGGTATGGATGATTGTACAGTAGTCGCTTTTAATGCAAAGGGACCAATGGGCGACCCTGTTCAGTTGGACATATTTATCCGTTCCATCAAATACACTGTGGATCGGCTAAAAAAACTGAAGGTGATTTTTGTTTATTCCTCTTCCCCCAACAAAGAAAAAGTTTGCGAAATTTTCAAATATGCCATTGAGTCAGGAATCGAGATACGAATTCCCGATAATATGCTCCAAACGAGGAATCGTCTTAAAGGGGGTGATTCCAATGGCTGCAACTAATGACTCCGGAGAAGGCCACGGAACAAATGGATCACCGCAGGTAACAACAGAGGAACTGCTTTATCCTGCTCAAGTTGAATCAAATGAGAACAACAGAAGCAATGAAACTCCTCCCATATACGCTCCCTCCCCTAAGCATGATAAAGGTGGCTGGGGAAGTAATAATCCGATCAAAACTCAAGAAGAAGGACAGAAGTTATTGGATTCAGGTTATACCGATGGTAAGCAAATATATAATATAACTGATAATGGAACTATCGTTAAATTTCAACCTGATAATACTCCAAATAACGGATATCATTCCTATGAAGTATCGAATCCAAGGGATATCCCCTCAAGTATTTTAAAACAAATGCTCAACGATAATAAAATTTCTAAAGCAGAGTATAATAAAATCAGGAAAGGAAAGAAATAATTATGGATACCTCAAATATTTACGATAACCCGTCTTTTTCACTTATGTACACGTTTTATGATGATACTCATGAAACAGAAATTGCAATGATGGTAAACGGCGAAAACATTCTTGCCTTCACAAGAAATAACCGCCAAATGACCACAAAATGGAATCTCAATGATCTTGCTTTCTGGCTGCGTGATTTTTTGGATAACCTAAAAGAAGATCCATATCCCGTAGAAACTGAAGGTGAATATGCAGCGATAAAAGATATTAACGCACGTGATTTTGATTCAGACGATGATGAGGAATTTGACGCTTACTATGACAAACTTGATGAATGGAATGAACATCATAGGTGGCATCCCGCATCTGGCGGTGCAATCTTAGCCGATTTGTATTTTCAATTGGTAGATAATAATATTGAAATTTCTTGGAACAACCAGGAATCGGAAGACGGAATCAATTTCAACTGTAAACTTGGCGGGGCAAAGATACCTAAAAAACAGTTTATTGAGGAAGTAGATTCGTTTTTGAAAGCTTATGCAGACCAGTGGTTTTAAGCGTATTAATGATGATAATTTCAACCAAAAAAGGGAAGGGGATGCCTCCTGCATCCCGGCTTCCCCGTTATCCTTATCCTCTTTCAGTTTGTACTTCATCAAAAGTTCTGCAATCAATGTAGAACAGCGGATGAAGTCCTCGTCATTCATCAGTTCATTATTCATCGCCTGTTCTCCTGTCCAATATTCCTATCGTTCGTTTTCGCGTATTTCTTCTTTATGATGTCTGTATGCATCCACGATTTCCGCTGGAATATTATCAAGCATATCCTGGAGCTCCCGAAGTTCCTTGTCCATCTCGGCATATTTCAGGCGGGTTGAAATTTTTTCTTTTCCGGCTTCTTCCGCAGTCTTGAGTTTAGTCTCCAAAGTTGCCTTTTCTTCCTTCAATGCTTTGTTTTCACTTCCGTATTTTTTAAGCTTCGTTTTCATCTTCTCAACGCCCGGTATATACTCATCCATCAGTCTTCCAATCTCCGCCGCATGTGATTTGGCGTTCAGCATATTTGTTTTAGCAAGGAGTTCCATTATATTATCCCTGAGATTATTCAGGTGAACCGCTTCCTTATAAATCCTCGGCGGAATGTGTTCTCTTCCCGTCTCGCTCGCACTTTCGCCTCTTTCCAATTCCGGATATTTTTTTACCATGTGCTTCCAGAATTCATCCTGCCACCATGTCAGCTTCTTACGGTTCCCGACGATATCCTTTGCCGAAAGTCTTCCGTCCTCCGTCAATGGCACGAAACAGAGATGCATATGCGGCGTTTTCTCATCCATATGAACAACCGCAGAAATAATAGTTTTCTCCGCCTGACGTTCTTTGATAAAATCCAGTGCGTAAGTGAAATATTCCTTAATCTCCGCCTGCTTTTTATTCTTGAAAAATTCCGGACTGGCAGTCACAAGTGCTTCCACAACCCTCACGCTGTCGGACCTTGTTCTGCAACCGGCGTCAGCTATCTGTTTTTCAGCTACGGCACGGTATTTCTGCTGTGGGGATATCAGATGAAGATTATTCCTACTTCGCGCTGTATCAACATCAGGATTACTGGCATACTGTTCTTTTGTCCTTTCATTATGTGCTTCTATATTACCGATTTCCGGTCCTTTATATTTTGCAAATCTTAATATTCCGTATTGAGCTTTCATAAATCCTCCGATATATTTTTTGA
>JAZQOI010000064.1:0-35305 GCA_045627745.1 Lachnospiraceae bacterium
TAATATATGTAGGTGAGAAACGTCAATTAAAAAATATGTAATAAACCCTTCACCCGGTATATCATACAAATAATCGGGCAGGTTATTAATTTGGGTATTTTTGATGATGTTAAAGTGAGAATATAATGAATTAATGGATATGAGAATGAATGGCAGCATAGATTTTGGGGTGGAGTGTAGACAAAACCACAAAAACTTGATAAATACAGGGGCATTTGTTATAATAAATCGATTGCGAATTAACAACAATAGAAAGCCGGTGCATAAATGGAAAATAAGAGGATATATTTATCCAGTCCCACAATACATGAGGAAGAGAAACAATATGTTAATGAAGCTTTTGCAACTAATTGGGTAGCGCCTCTTGGACCGAATGTGAATGAATTTGAGAAGGAATTTTCGAGTTATATTGGTAGTGGATATTCCGCAGCCTTATCTGCAGGTACGGCAGCAGTTCATTTGGCTTTGATTCTCGCGGGAGTTAAGAGAGATGATATAGTATTTGGCTCATCCTTAACCTTTGCTGCTACTGTTAATCCAATTACTTATATTGGTGCCAAGCCGGTTTTTATTGATTCTGAGGCAGACACCTGGAATATGGATCCTGATGCTCTTAGAAGAGCCTTTGATAAATACCCCGAGGTTAAGGCAGTTGTTTCTGTTAATTTATATGGAACACCGGCAAAGCTTGAGGAACTTTCGGCAATTTGTGCTGAACATGGTGTTCCTTTTATAGAAGATGCGGCTGAGTCTCTTGGCGCAATATATCGTGGTAAGCAGACTGGTACATTTGGACAGCTTGGTATCTTTTCGTTTAATGGGAATAAGATTATTACTACCTCCGGTGGAGGTATGCTGTTTTCACAGGATGAAGAGCTTATTAAAAAGGCAAGGTTTTATTCGACTCAGGCACGCGAAAATGAACGCCATTATGAACATAAAGAGATTGGATATAACTATAGAATGAGTAATGTGGTTGCGGGTATTGGCCGAGGCCAGCTTATTCATCTTGATGAACATATTAAGCTTAAAACTGATATTTATAATACATATAAGAAAGCATTTTCAGATATAGAAGAGATAAGTATGAATCCCTACACAGCAGATTCGGTGCCGAATTTCTGGCTGTCCTGCATTACAATTAATCCTGATTGCAAGGTTAAACCCCTTGATATAATGCTTGCCCTGGAAGAAGAAAATATAGAGAGCAGACCGATATGGAAGCCTATGCATATGCAACCGGTATATGAAGGCTGCGATATGATTTGTGCAACACCTGATAAGTGTGTGTGCGAAGAAATATTTAATAATGGAGTATGCCTCCCTTCTGATATTAAGAATACTCAAGAGGATATGGAACGTATTATATCAATTATCAGAAAGGTATTTGGTAAGAACTGAGTACTAGATGCGAGGTGCCTATGATTTATTCTAAGATAATTAAGCGATTGCTGGATATAATTATTTCGGGAGTTGCTATAGTGATTTTATCGCCTGTTTATCTTGTGCTATATATACTTGTTAGAACTAAATTGGGCTCTCCGGTACTGTTTCATCAGGACAGACCGGGACTTAATGGAGAAATATTTCATATGTATAAGTTTCGTTCTATGACTGACGAACGTGATGAGAATGGACAGCTTCTTCCTGATGATATCAGATTAACCACTTTTGGTAAGAAGCTTCGTGCCACCAGTCTGGACGAGCTTCCGGAGCTATTTTGTATTTTTAAGGGTGATATGTCTCTAATAGGACCAAGACCGTTACTGGTTCAGTATCTTCCGCTTTATAATGAAAGACAGAGACATCGTCATGATGTAAGACCGGGACTTACCGGTTGGGCTCAGGTTAATGGGCGGAATGCTATTAGCTGGCCTAAAAAGTTTGAATATGATGTAGAATATGTTGAAAATATATCCTTTTTATTGGACATTAAAATATTGTTTATGACGGTTGCCAGCGTTTTTAAAAAGGAAGGTATTAGTCCTGAAAATGCGGCAACGATGGACTTTTTTAAGGGTGAAGAATAAAATATTATTATTCGTTAAGTGGGGGAGAATATGGATTCTGTAAATGTATTGATTCTTAGTGCAGGGCGACGGGTGGAACTTGTCAATTGCTTTATTAATGCCAGAAAACGGCTGGGTGTTCCGGGTAATGTAATTGCAGTTGATTGTTCACAGACGGCTCCTGCATTATATTTTGCAGATAAATATCATCTGGTTCCGCGCATTGATTCGGGTAAGTATGTTGAAGCTGTCATAGATGTATGTAATGAAGAAGAGGTTTCGCTTATTGTGCCTACTATCGATACGGAGCTTTTACTGTTATCCAAGAACAGGGAATTAATCGAAAGTAAAACAAAAGCTAAGCTGTTGGTATCTGATTTTTCCGTTGTTGATGTATGCAGAAATAAGCTGAATACTCAACGGTTTATGGAAGAACATGGCTTCCTGGTTCCACACCTGTATACGAAGGAAGAGATTAGTAACGGTAATCTAAAGTATCCTGTATTTGTTAAGCCTGTTGATGGCAGCTCAAGTATAGATACCTTCAAGGTGGAGAATGAAAAGGAATTAGAGGCTGTACTTACCCTGGTAGATGAGCCTATGGTTCAGGATTATATGGATGGTGAAGAATATACCATTGATGTTTTCCTTGATTTTGAGTCTAATATAATTACTGTTGTCCCACGTATTCGTATGGCTACACGAAGTGGAGAAATTGCCAAGGGACGTATTGTAAAGGATATTGATATTATTAAGGATGTTACAAGGCTTATGAATGAGCTTAAGCCGGTTGGACACATTACAGTTCAATGTCGCAAGACCTCTAAGGGTATCGAATATATCGAAATTAATCCTCGATTCGGAGGCGGTGCTCCAATGTCTATAATGGCAGGAGCAGATTCCTGTGAGAATCTATACAGACTTCTTCGCGGCGAGGTTTTATCATACAATGATGAATTTAGAGAAAATGTTACATTTCTCAGATTTGATAGTTGCATTATGTTGAATGAGGATATGGTACCCCGAACATGAAAAAGGCTGTGATTTTTGATCTTGACGATACCTTAATATCGGAAGATGAATACATAAAAAGTGGATACAGGGCAGTTGCGGCTTTTCTTAAGGATTTGTATGGCTGGGACGAGAGAATGACTTGCCGTCAGCTATATGATTTGTATCTTGAGGATTCCACCAATGTTTTTAATCGTTTGCTGGATTCAAGAGATATAAGATACAGAGATAGTGAGATAATGGAGCTTGTATCTGTTTATCGTGAACATGTTCCTGAAATCAGTTACTATCCGGATGTTATGCCTACCTTGTTTGAATTAAGAAACAGGGGAATTAAGCTTGGTATTCTGTCTGATGGATACGCGGTTACGCAACGTATGAAGGTTACCGTTCTTAAGTCCAAGAAGATGTTTGATAAAATCATACTGACAGACGAATTGGGTAGAGATTACTGGAAACCCGATCCGCGTCCGTTTATTATGATGAAGGAAGCATTCCAGATTGGCTGGGATGATATGATATATGTTGGTGATAATCCTAAGAAGGATTTTTATATAGGTCATGATTTCCCGATTATGACAGTACGAATTATGAGAGAACAATCGGTTTATCTCAACGAGCAGTACAGGGAGGGCGTTACCGAAGCTGCCAGAATTGATAACTTAAAGGAATTAATTAATATTATTAGGTTTAGTTGAATTATGGATATACTTTATTTAACACTTAAAAATCCCAATTTATCAGAAACAGGAATCTATCCGGACCTTGTGCATGCTTTAGTTAGAGCTGGACACAAGGTTACTATTTGTTTTGCCGATAGTCCCAAGAACACTCCTGTTACCACAATGACTGTTGAGTATGGTGTACGTATTCTTAAGGTTAATGTGGGAGAAATGTTTGGAGTTAATTTTATTAAAAAGGGAATTAATACTCTGCGTGTTGAGAGCAGAATGACTCAGGCAATAGATGAATATTTATCGCAGGAGCACTTCGACATGGTTCTGTATGCCACACCTCCTGTGACTTTTGCCAAGGTGGTTGATTATTGTAAATCAACCTTTCACTGTATGGCATTCCTTATGCTTAAGGATATATTCCCACAGAATGCTGTTGATATCGGACTTTTTAGAAAAAATGGTCCCTTATATTTCTTCTTTAGAAATAAAGAAAGAAATCTGTACGAGTTATCGGACATGATAGGCTGTATGTCAGAGGCTAATCGCACATATTTAATGGAACATAATCCTACAATTCCTAAGGATCAGGTTATTTTGTTCCCCAATACGATTCGTGTGCCTGCCTTTAACGAGAGACAGTTTGAAGCCTTTTACAGCAATGTTAACAGAAAGCTTAGGTTTGTTTTCGGTGGGAACATGGGTAAGCCTCAGGCTATTGATTATCTGATGGATGTGATTTTGTATGATGAATCTCCTGCGTATCCCTACGTGGAGTTTATATTTGTTGGTAACGGAAGCGAAAGCGATTATGTGAAGCAGATATGTGCAGAATGTGATAATGCTACATTTATTGATTATCTTCCGCCTGAGGAATATAACGAACTGATGGATAATTGTGATGTCGGAATCGTATCATTGGATGCAAGGTTTACAATACCAAATTATCCTTCGAGAATGCTAGGATATATGTCTATGGCCAAGCCTATGATAGCATGCACTGATGATGTTACCGATGTTAAGGAATTGCTTACAGAACAGGCAAAATGTGGATTGTGGTGTCGTTCTGATGATATTTCCGGATTTTGGGCATGCGTTGAGATACTACTTGATTCAGAAGTTCGTAAAATACTTGGTCTTAACGGAAGAAGATATCTTGAAAAATATTTTGATGTTAGACGTTCTGTGAAGCTTCTTGAGGCATCTGCAACCGTTTGCCTTGGAAAAAGATAGTTTATAATAATAGTTTATTGGCTGGAAAGGATAAATGCATAAGCATTAGGTTTAATTATGTTTGAAGGTAAGACCTTATTGATAACCGGTGGTACAGGCTCCTTTGGAAATGCTGTACTTAATAGATTCCTTGAGACAGATATAAAAGAAATCAGAATTTTTTCGCGTGATGAAAAAAAACAGGATGATATGCGTCATCAGTATAATAATCCCAAGATTAAATATTACATCGGAAATGTAAGAGATATACAGAGCGTAAGGGATGCAATGCATGGCGTTGATTACATTTTTCATGCGGCTGCACTTAAACAGGTTCCTTCCTGCGAATTTTTCCCTATGGAGGCAGTAAGAACCAATGTGTTAGGTACAGATAACGTACTTACTGCAGCGATTGAGGCTAAAGTCAAGAAGGTAATATGCCTGTCAACAGATAAAGCTGCCTATCCTGTTAATGCAATGGGAACCTCAAAGGCTATGATGGAGAAGGTTTTTGTGGCAAAGTCACGTACTGTGAATCCGGAAGATACTCTGATTTGCGGAACACGTTATGGTAATGTAATGTGTTCAAGGGGCTCTGTTATTCCTCTGTTTATTGAGCAAATCAAGTCAGGCAAGCCATTAACTGTTACAGAACCTACTATGACAAGATTTATTATGAGTCTTGAAGAAGCTGTTGAACTGGTGATTTTTGCCTTTGAAAATGCAGAGGCGGGAGATATTATGGTTCAAAAGGCTCCGGCCTGCACAATAGAAGTGCTTGCTAAGGCTGTGAAGGAGCTGTTTGATTCAGATAATGAGATTAAGGTTATTGGTATCAGACATGGCGAGAAGATGTATGAAACACTTCTTACAAATGAGGAGTGTGCAAGAGCAATAGATATGGGTAATTTCTTCCGAGTGCCCGCAGACCAGAGAGATTTGAATTATGATAAATACTTTGTAGAGGGCGATCAAAAGAGAACGACCCTTACTGAGTTTAATTCCAATAATACCAGAATCCTTAATGTGGAGGAGGTTAAGGAAAAATTATTGTCACTTAAATATATTCGTGATGAATTACAGGCATGGGAAGAAAATAGATAGTTTTCTAGAGGAATAGATATGAATATACTTGTAACCGGTGCCGGAGGGTTTGTTGGAAAGAATCTTGTGGCAGAGCTTAAAAACAGAAATATTGGTACTGTTTTTGAATATGACAGGGATTCTTCAGCAGATGAGCTGGACAAATATACAGAAGAATGTGATTTCGTATTTCATCTTGCAGGCGTTAACCGTCCTGAGTCAGAAGATGAATTTATGGAGGGTAACTTTGGCTTTACAGATGTGCTTCTTAACAGTCTTAAGAAGCATTCCAATAAAGCACCTGTTTTGATAACCTCATCTATTCAGGCAGAGCTTGATAATACATACGGAAAGAGCAAAAAAGCAGGAGAGGATTTGCTTTTTGCATATTCACAGGATACCGGGGCAAGGGTGTATGTGTATCGTTTGCAGAATGTTTTCGGAAAATGGTGCCGTCCCAATTATAACAGTGCGGTTGCAACCTTCTGTAATAATATTGCCTGTGATTTGCCTATAAAGGTTAATGACCCAAGTGTGGTTATGAAGCTTGTGTATATTGATGATGTTGTAAATGAATTTATAAATGCACTGAACGGAAAAGCAAATATTATTGACAGCTACGCTGCAATTCCCACTGTACATACCGTTACTTTGGGAAGAATTGTTGAAATTATTACAGGCTTTAAGGAAGGTAGAAAAAAACTGCAGGTTCCTGATTTTTCCGATGAATTTGAGAAAAAATTATACAGCACTTATCTTAGTTATCTTCCTAAGAATGACTTTGCGTATAAGCTTGATATGCATGTGGATGAGCGTGGTTCTTTTACGGAATTTATAAGGACTAATGACAGAGGTCAGGTTTCTGTGAATATAAGTAAACCCGGAATTACCAAGGGAAATCATTGGCATCATACTAAGAACGAGAAATTTCTTGTGGTAAAGGGAAAAGGATTAATAAGCTTCAGAAAATATGGTGAGGAAGAGATTATTGATTATCATGTAAATGGTGATGAGTTAATGGTTGTGGATATTCCCACAGGCTATACTCATAGCATAACCAATGAGGGTGATGAGGATATGGTTACCGTTATGTGGGCAAATGAAGCCTTTGACCCTGAAAAACCGGATACTTATTTTTTGAAGGTTAGAAATGACTAGGAGCTACTATGAATAAACTTAAATTAATGACAATTATTGGTACAAGACCTGAGATAATAAGATTATCCGCTGTAATTAAATGTGCTGATAAATATTTTGATCACGTTCTTGTGCATACGGGACAGAATTATGACTATACTCTGAATCAGGTATTTTTTGAGGATCTTAAATTAAGAGAGCCTGATTATTATCTTGAAAGTGTTGGTAAGAACTTAGGTGAGACCATGGGAAATATCATATCAAAATCCTATGATCTTATGCTTCAGGTTAAGCCGGATGCGCTCCTTATTCTTGGAGATACTAATTCTGCGCTTTCCGCTATTTCTGCAAAGAGATTAAAGATTCCAATTTTCCACATGGAAGCGGGTAACAGATGCTGGGACTGGAATGTTTCCGAAATGATTAACAGAAAGATTGTGGACCATATATCGGACATTAATCTTCCTTATACAGAGCATTCAAGAAGATATCTTCTGTCAGAGGGAATTGATGGAAAAACCATGTTTGTTACAGGCTCGCCTATGAGAGAGGTTTTAAGAGATCACATGGATGATATTATGAAAAGTGATGTTTTGGAAAGACTTGAGCTTAAGAAACGTGGCTACATTCTTGTATCTGCTCACAGAGAGGAAAATATTGATCTTGAAGAGAATTTTATGGACCTTATGAATTCCATAAATAATATTGCAGAGAAATATCAGATGCCTGTGATTTATTCTACTCATCCAAGAAGCAGAAAGTTTATTGAGGAGAGAAGCTTTAAGTTCCATCCCCTTGTGACTAATATGAAGCCCTTCGGGTTCTTAGACTACAATATGCTTCAGATGAATGCATACTGCGTTCTTTCAGACAGTGGAACTCTTTCGGAGGAATCAGCTATGCTTAACTTCCCGGGAGTGTTAATTCGTACCTCTACAGAGAGACCTGAGGTTCTTGATAAAGGAACTGTGGTAATCGGTGGAATTAAGGGAGAAGACGTTGAAAGAGCAACAGAGCTTGCTGTAGCTATGTATGAGAATAAGGAAGAAGTTGTAATGGCTGAGGATTATGCTGATACTAATGTTTCGGTCAAGGTTGTTAAGCTTATTCAGAGCTATACAGAGATTGTTAATAAGACAGTATGGCTTAAGGATTAGGGTGAATAAATGCGAATAGTTGTAAATGACATTGCCGCCAGTAAGACTGGGGCTTTGTCTGTTTTAAAGGACTTTTATAAATATGTTCTTGAGCATGATAAGGAGAATGAATGGATATTTGTTCTTGGTGATAAGCTCCTTGAGGAACGAGATAATATAAGAATTGTAGTAAGGTCAGATGTTAAGGCAGGATGGCTAAACAGACTTAAATTCGACCTTATAAATGGTGGAAAATATCTGATGTCCTTTGAACCGGATGTTGTGTTTTCCCTTCAGAATACCATGCCTGCGTCAGTTTTAGTCAAAAAGGTTCTGTATGTACATCAGCCCTTAGGCTTTCAGAGACAGAAGAATTTCTCATTATTCAAAGGGGCAGAGAGACATCTTGCTATCTATCAGCATTTTATTTCAAGGCTAATTGATGCCTCAATAAAAAAAGCTGATAAGACAATTGTTCAGACAAAGTGGATGGAGGATGCAATTATTAAAAAGACAGGTGTTAAGCCTGAAAAAATACGTCGTATTCTTCCGGATATAAATGTACCAAGGCTTGAAAGAATATTGTCTGATAATAAATTCGAAGCCCTAAGCGAAAAGGATTTTTTCTATCCTGCCAGCAATATTATATATAAAAATCACAACTGCATAATGGAGGCTGTAAAGCTACTTAAGGAACGTAATGTGTCAGGCTTTAGTGTTTCCTTTACCCTTGAAAAAACGGATGCCTGTGATTTTCCGTATTATGATAAGTTTAATGAGGTTCATTACCTTGGAAGTATAGATAGGGACGAGGTTTTTTTGCGTTATAAAAAGGGAACGCTTTTGTTTCCCTCCTATATAGAAACCTTTGGATATCCGCCGGCTGAGGCCAGAGCTGTTAAAGGTCTTGTGCTTGCTTCAGACTGTGACTTTTCAAGAGAAGTTCTTAATGAGTACGATAATGCGTACTATTTCAATCCCTTCGATCCTGTAGAGCTTGCAGACTGCATGGAAAAGGTTATCAAGGGTGACATTGTTAATAAGTATAAGGATTATTGCGTTGCTGACAATACAGATACTTGTTCTACGGCAGTAAGCTGGGAACAGGTTGTAGAAGAAATTATTTCCGGATAGGTTTTTAAATATGAGAGTAATTAGTATGTATCTTCCACAATATCATAGATTCCCTGAAAATGATGAATGGTGGGGAGAAGGCTACACAGAGTGGACCGCCGTTAAACGTGCCAGACCGTTATACAAAAATCACACTCAGCCCAGAATACCTCTTGATAACAGATATTACGATCTTGTAGAAGAAGGGGTTAAAACCTGGGAGTGGCAGGCAGCTTTGGCTCGTCAATATAAGGTGTATGGTTTTTCAATATACCAGTATTGGTTTAAGGGAAAGCAGCTAATGGAAAAGCCCATGGAGATTCTTCTAAACCATCCTGAAATTGATATAAACTATTGTATCACCTGGGCAAATGAAACCTGGACCAGAACCTGGTACGGACTTAGTGAACAGATTCTTATGAAACAGGAGTATGGTGACGAGGCTGATTGGAAGAAGCATTTTGATTATCTTCTTAGATTTTTTAAGGACAGAAGGTATATTTGTATTAATAATCGGCCAATGCTTCAGATTTACAGAAGCTTTGATATTGATAAGCTTTCAGAAATGAGAAGCTGTTTTGATAAATGGGCACAGGAAGCGGGATTTGATGGAATATATCTCGTTTCGGGAAGAACAGCCGGTAAGCTTGATACACGTAGTGATATTATAGATGCCTATTATTATTTCGAACCGGGCTATACCCTTAAGCATGATTTTTCAAAGTCCCATGAGCTGTGTTATGACGCTACTGTTGCTATTAGAAGTCTTTTTAATAAAGTCAGAAAAGAAAAGCGTCTTGAAAGAAGTATCAATGCGGACTGGATATTAAAAAGTATTGAAAGACGTGAATATAAAGAAAATGAGTTTCCCGGACTGATTCCCGACTGGGACAATACACCACGTAGGGATTATAAGGGACTTGTATATAAAGGAACCAATCCTGCAAAATTCAGGAAAACGCTTGAAGTATTAAAGCAGAAGAAGTCATCCTGTGATACTGATTTTGTTTTCGTTAATGCATGGAACGAATGGGGAGAAGGAGCAGTCCTTGAACCGGATGAAATGCGAAGGTATGGATATCTTGAGGCTATACGTGAAGTGAATGTATAACGTGACACACTAAAGTGTGATTAGCTTTTACGGTCAAATATTACGAGACATATTTGACCGGTAATTACAGAGGATAAATATGAGTAAGGTCAGTGTTATTGTAATTATATATAAAGTGGAAAAATTCCTTGAACAGTGTCTTTTGAGTATTAAGAATCAGACCTATAAAAATCTTGAGATTATCTGTGTTGTAGGAAAAGGTGATACAGGATGTGAAACAATCGTTGATGACTTTGCTGCTAAGGATGAACGATTTGTGGTAATCAAAGCAGAACCTAAGGGCACTTCTGATGCAAGAAACCGTGGGCTTGATGCTGCACATGGTGAATATATAGCATTTGTGGATGGGGATGACTATATTGATTCGGATATGATTGAAACAATGGTTCAGGGTGCAATAAAGCATAATGCACCAATATCTGTTGTTGGCAAATATTATGATTATGTGAATTGTATTGATGGCAGTGATACAGAAGAGGAGAAGGTATTTAATACTAAGGAAGCCTTTGAAACAATTCTGTATCAGGAGGGTTTTTTCTTACATCTGTGGGATAAGCTCTATGCAAGAGAGATATTTGAAGGGATTCGTTTCCCACTCGGAAAGCTTGTGGAGGACAGACAGATTGCTCATAAGCTATTATCCGGGGCAGACCGTATTTGCTATAATACAAAATCAAAGTATCATTTCAGAGTGAGTCAGGACAGCGGCTCCAAAATAGAAGAGAACCTTCGTATGTCTCTGAAGGCTGATTATGAAATTTGTGATGAACTTAGAAATCAGTTTGAAGGTATAGAGCCTGCAGTTGATTTTTTCCTTGTTAATGAAAATTTAAGTGTTATTCAGAACAGTTTTCTATATAATGTATATTCGAGGAAGCATGATGCGGAATATCTTAAATATGTAAAGGCTAATGCATCTAAGGTACTTAATAATTCAAGAGTGCCCGGAGCTCTTAAAATAAAAATGTGTATGTGTATTGTAGCACCGGGACTTTTTAAATGGGTAACTCTTTCACGAAGAAAGAAGTTTGTTGCCGCGCATGTTGAATACAGTTTCGGAAATGACTGGAAGGCTACCTTTAAAAATCAGGGAATTTCAAAATAATTACTTACTGAGGATATTTTAAATATTATGAATATAGCCGAGTTTAAGAATAAAAAAATATTGTTTGTGTGCAGGGAAACCTATTCACAGCCCCTATGGTTTGTGGCAAAGGAGCTTGCAAAGGATAATGAGGTTGCCGCATTTTTTATAATGTCAACCGAGTGTAGCTATAATAAGTGCTATTATAATGTGAACACATATTATCGCTTCAAGGAAGAGTTGAAAGAAGTTAAACTGTACGACGTATCGGACATATGCAAACAGTATACAGATACATTAAAAAAGGCAGGCTACAAAAAAATTGGTCAGGTACAGTTCGGGAATAAGCTATATAAGCTTGATAAAAGAAAAGGTGAACGGTGTTCTGACTGCGGAAAAAATGTTGCGGATATGAAATATCTTGAAGAAATAGAAAAGGAATATACTCACTTCAAGAACTTGAATATGCAGCTTATGTGTTCTCAAGAGAATACCAGACATTATCATTTCAGATATTACTGGTCCCTAACCAATTATGAAGAAAATATGTATTGGCTGGAGTTGAATTATAAAAAGATTCTTGGAATATTTGAAGAATTTAAGCCGGATATGATTCTTGATTTTGATAATGCAGAGCTTCAGCGTACCATTATTAATGAGGTAGCATATAAGAAAAAGATTCCATATATTACAGTGGAGTATTCCAAGTTTGGGTACTATAAATATCCCACATTGCAGAATACAATCGGTATTGATGATTATGTAAAAAGAGCCTATGAGAAGAATATTAAGCTTACAGCAGAGGCATTAAAAGCGGAATATGATTATATTCTTGATTACAGAAATAAAACAACAATAATGAATCAGGAGTTTAAGGGAACTGTTACCAGTCAGTATGACAGAGACAGTGTTATATGGATTTTGCGACTGATGCGTGGTAAGCTTCATTATTTTTTCGATATGGATATTAAAAAAAGGAATCTGTCCCTTAAGAGAACAAACAGGATTCTGTATGCTCCAAGTCTTCCGTATTTTAAGCATTATTGGCAGGTATTTACATTACGTCGTAAGTATATGGGAAAGAATAATTTGTTTGAGGCACCCATTGAGGGCGAGAATTATGTATATATGCCCCTGCATCTTATACCGGAATCTACAGTATTTGTTAAGGCATCCTATTATGTGGATGAATGTAATCTTATTGAGCAGATATCCAAGTCGTTGCCTGTAGGTTGGAAGCTGTATGTTAAGGAACATCAGGCTATGCTGGGAGAGCGTTCGGTGGAGTTCTATAAGAGAGTAAAGCAGCTTCACAATGTACGCCTTGTACAGGTTAATCATTATCATGATCCCAAGCCCTGGATTATTAATGCTAAGGGTGTAGTAACGATTGTAGGTACAACGGCTTATGAAGAGGCTTTACTTGGAAGAAAGTCAATTATTTTTGGAGATGTTCCATTTGAATTGATAGACGGTATTACAAAGGTTAATAATTTTGAAGATTTGCCCGGGCTTCTTCGTGATTTTGGTGAGATAGATAATATTCATTCCTGTGCAGCTTATTTAAAAACCATAAAGGATGTAGGATTTGAAATAGATTTGTTTTATCTTATGGCGCAGGCCGAAAAAATCCTTGCGGGAAAAGAAAAACCGGATGATAAATTTAACAGTCAGATTACAACTTTGATGGAGTTCTATAAAGCCGGATATACCCATTGGCTTGAGGAACAGAAGGATAAATAAAGGAGACATTATGCATAGTACAATTATTGACAGACTTAAGGATGGTAAATTCACACTTATTGCTGAAATAGGAGTAAACTATTATGATATTGCAGCAATAAACAATATTTCTCCCCTTGAAGCTGCAAAGTTAATGATTAAAGAAGCAAAAGAGGCAGGAATTCATGCGGTTAAGTTCCAAACCTATAAGGCAGAAACACTTGCCGCCAAGGCTTCGCCCTATTATTGGGATATTACAGAGGAGCCAACACGCTCTCAGTTTGAACTGTTTAAGAAATTTGACAGCTTTGGAAAAGAGGAGTATGCACAGCTTAAAGAATATTCTGATGAACTGGGTATAGAGTTTCTGTCTACAGCATTTGATTTTGAGTCAGCGGATTATCTTGACGAGCTGATGGATGTATATAAGATTTCTTCATCGGATTTATCTAACTTGCCGTTTATCGAATATCAGGCTAAGAAAAATAAACCTATTATACTTTCCGTAGGTGCTTCTAATCTGGAAGAGATTGAAGCCGCAATTGATTCAATCAGAAAGTATAATGAGAAGCCCATTGTTCTTCTTCACTGTGTGCTTGAGTATCCAACACCACTTGAGCATGCCAATTTGTTAAAGATTGCAGCACTTAGAAATCAGTTCCCTGAGCTGATTATCGGATATTCGGATCATACTAAGCCTACTGAAAATTGCGATGTTATAAAAACGGCATTTAATCTTGGCGCTTTATGTGTTGAGAAGCATTTTACTCTTGATAAGACTCTTAAGGGAAATGATCATTATCATGCAATGGACCCTAAGGATGCGGTAAATATTCTTAAGGGAATAGAGGATATTGAAAAAATCAGGGGTGTAGGGGATATATGTTGTCTTGAATCGGAAATGACTGCCAGAGCAAACGCAAGACGTTCTATTGTGTCCTACGGATGCATTGAAAAGGGAACAGTAATAGAAGAAAGTATGCTTACATTCAAGAGACCGGGTACCGGTATTTCCCCTGACAGAATGGGAGAGGTTATCGGAAAGGTTGCAACGGAACGTATCGAAGATGATACAATACTTACAGAGGATATGTTTGAATAGACGGATTTGAAATAGGTAAGTGAATGAATAAAAGTAAAAACATTGTTCTAAAGTCGGGATTATGGTATACCGTTTCAAGCATTGCTGTAAGAGCTGTTGGTATCATTACAAGTCCCATATATACAAGTATGTTGTCTACCGGGGATTATGGTATTGCAAATATTTTTAATTCCTGGGTGGAGGTGTTTAATATTGTGACCTGTCTATGTGTTGTATACAGTTTAGGACGGGCCAAGATTGATTACGCAGAGAAGTTTGATGAGTATTTGTCAGCATTGCAGGGCTTATCAAGCTCCTTTGCTTTTTGTGTTTTATTAGTTGTATGTATATTTAGAGATTACATTGCGGATAAGATTCATTATGAAGCACCTCTTGTAATATTAATGTTTGTGTATCTGGTGATTTTTCCGTCTGTTCAGTATATGCAGGAAAAATGCAGATATGAATACAAATACAAAGAAAATATACTTATTTCCATATACACTTGTGTTGTAACCATTATTTTTTCAATTGTATTGATGCTTGTTTTTGATGATAAGCGTTACTTTGGAAAAATCCTCGGAACAGTATTGCCTACATTTATGTTAGGCGTTGTGTTTTATGTTTCTATCCTTAAAAAAGGGAAAAAGTTTTTTAACAAGGAATATTGGTTATATGCAATAAAAATCGGTGGACCGATGATTCCGCACGCGTTAAGTATGTACTTTTTAGCACAGACTGACCGCTTGATGATTATGGATTTTTGTGGAGAATCAGATGCCGGATTGTATACCTACGGATATAGTATTGCAACATTACTTGCCATATTTACAAATGCAATTGGTCAGGCATGGCTTCCCTGGTTTAACGAATCCCTTCATAAAGGGGATAGGGAAAAAATCAAGTCATTTCAGAAAAAGCTTGTGTTACTGGGGTGCTTTTTAACCCTTGGCTTTGTTACTGTTGCACCTGAAGCACTTAAAATTCTTGCACCAAATGCCAAAGATTATTGGGTGGCAAAATGGGTTATCCCACCGGTTGCACTGGGTACTCTTGCTCAGTATTTCTATACAAATTATGTAAACCTGGAAATATATAATAAAAAGACGCCTATTATTGCAATAAGCTCATTTATTGCAGCAGCTGTTAATTATGGATTAAACTATATGCTTATACCAAGGTATGGATATCTGGCAGCGGCATATACCACACTTATCAGTTATATTCTTCTTATGCTGTTACATTTTCTTGCAGTTCGCTTAATTTTAAAGGAACATGTTTATTCTGATTCATATATGTTTACGGCACTTTTGATTTGTGTGATTCTTGGTTTGTCTATGTGCCTTATGTATGGTGACGGTATTAAGAATATTTTGATGAGGTATGTTGTTGCATTTGTTGTACTTGGAATTTTTGCAATTATCCGTAGAAATGATATAATACTACTGTTTGACTATTTGAAGAAGAGATTCCTAAAGAAGGGTCTTAATGGAAATGAGGATATAAGATGAAAGCTTTGATTGTTATTCCTGCACGTGGAGGTTCTAAACGTATTCCGCGTAAGAATGTAAGGATTATGTGTGGTAAGCCCCTTATCTGCTATTCAATTGAGAATGCCAAGGCACTTAAGGAATACTATGATATTGATGTTGCTGTTTCAACAGATGATGAAGAACTTGGTAATATAGTAATGAAGCGTGGTGTTGAGGTTATTTCAAGACCTAAGGAGCTCGCAACGGATAAGGTGACCCTTGATCCTGTAATTTTTCATGCTGTTAATTATATGGAAGAGAAGAAGGGGTTACGCTATGATGTGGTTATAACAATGCAGGCTACATCCCCTACTCTTAAAATGACAACGGTAAAAAATGCCATTGAATTCTTTATTAATTCTGAATGGGATACAGTAATCAGTGCAATGAATAAGCCTCATCTTTCCTGGGGAATTAAGGATGGTGTAATTACCAAGAATTATGAGAAACGTCTTAATTCGCAGGAATTACCTGCTAATTTCCTTGAAACAGGTGGTTTCCTTATTACAAGAAGAGATTGTGTTACTCAGTCAGGACGAATCGGAGAGAAAGTCAATATTTTTGAAATATCAGAGGATGAAGCTGTCGATATTGATACATATTCCGACTGGGTTCTGTGTGAAAATATCTTAAAACGAAAGAAAATCATGTTTAGAACTGTAGGTAAAATGAAGCTTGGTATGGGGCATGTGTACAGGTGTCTGACTTTAGCATATAAGCTTACAGGTCATGATATTATTTTTGTAATTGATAAGGATAGTGACATTGGAATTGATAAGATAAAGGAATCCAATTTCCCTCTGAAGGTTATAGAGGATGAGGTCGCTTTTGAAGAGCTTCTTAATAAGGAGAAACCGGATATACTTGTCAATGATATACTGGATACCAATGTTGATTATATGACAATGGTAATAAAATATGCTAAACGTGTAGTTAACTTTGAGGATGTAGGTCCCGGAGCAAAGTATGCTGATGCAGTCATTAATGCTTTGTACGAAAAGGGTGAGAAGCTTCATAATGAGTATTATGGTTCAAAGTATTTCTGCATAAGAGATGAATTTCTTGAAGAGAACCCGGCTCCTTTTTCGGAAGAGGTTAATAATGTTTTGGTGATTTTCGGTGGAGCAGACCCCTCGAATCTTACAGGAAGACTATATGAGATATGTAAGAAATTACATGAAGAATATCCTGCTGTTAATTTCCATTTCCTTGTGGGCTTTGCGTACCAACATAAGGATATTGTGGTTGATGATTTCGGAAATAATATCCATATTCACAATGATGCCAAGCGTGTAAGCTCCTATATGAGTAAGATGGATCTGGCTGTAACATCACAGGGACGTACTGTGTTTGAACTGGCAAGTATGGGTGTTCCCGCTATTGTTCTTGCACAGAATGAACGTGAAGCTGAGCATGTATTTGCAGGTATTCAAAATGGCTTTATTAATTTAGGAATCGGTAAGGAGCAGGATGATTCTACCATTATTTCTACAATTAAGTGGCTTATTAATACGCCTAATGTCCGGTCAGAAATGAGAAAACTTCAGCTTACCAAGGACTTCTCAAAAGGACAGGAGAGAGTTATTCATCTGATTTTGAATGATTTGGATGATGAGGAATAACAGGAAACGGGGTTTGGTTAAATATGAAGGTACTTCTTGTCAATACTGTATGCGGAACCGGTAGCGTTGGTCGCCTTGTAGTGGGGCTGTATCGTGCTTTGAATGAAGAGGGATATCAGTGCATGGTAGCATACGGAAGAGGAAATACGCCCAAAAATATAAATGGATATCGTATTGGTTCCGACCGGGACATGTATGTTCATGGGGTTATGAGCAGAATTACAGACAGGCACGGATTTTATTCTACGGTTGCAACAAAAAAGCTTATTAAGTTTATTGAAGAATATGATCCCGATATTATTCATTTGCATAACGTACATGGATATTATCTAAATATTTCCGTTTTGTTTTCGTATCTTAGAAGCTGCGACAAGAGGATAATATGGACTTTACATGACTGCTGGTCTTTTACGGGACATTGCAGCCATTTTGAATATATTGGATGTAGTAAATGGATGAAGGGATGCTTCGAATGTGAACAGCTATGTGAATATCCCAAGTCCCTATTATTGGACAGTTCAAAGAAAAACTATATTGACAAGTATCAATTGTTTACAGGAATAAAAAATCTTACTATTGTTACGCCATCGGAGTGGTTGGCAGATAAGGTTAAAAATTCGTTTTTAAGAGAATATCCTATTGAGGTTATTCCGACAGGTATTGATTTTAAACAATTTCATCCTTATGATGAATTTGCATCAAATGACAATATTGTTCTTAGACTTAAGAATAATTTGGGGCTTCACAATAAACGTATTCTTCTTGGGGTGGCTAATCCCTGGAGAGAGCGTAAGGGCTTTAACGAGTTTGCTGCTTTGGCTAAAGCACTTGGTGATAAATACACCATTATTCTTGTGGGCTTAAAGGATAAACAATTTGAAGAATTGCCTGATTCTATTATAGGCATAAAAAAAACAGACAGTGTCGAGGAGCTTGCTGCACTGTATTCAATGGCAGATATTTATGTAAACCTAACCTTGGAGGATACCTTCCCAACAACAAATCTTGAGGCTCTTGCCTGTGGAACACCTGTAATTACTTACAGAACGGGTGGAAGTCCGGAAAGTATTGATGATTCCTGTGGCATTGTTGTTGAAAAAAACAGTATTGAAGGTGTTGTTGCTGCCGTTGAACAGATTATTAAAGATAAAGGCCATTTATACACTAAGGAAATGTGTTTAAGAAAGGCTTCTGCATATAGCAAGGAGCAGCGCTTCAATGAGTATATTCAATATGTTTATGATAAATATTAGGGTGGTAATTTGAAGGATTTATGTAAAAAATTTGAAAACAGTATATTGTTTATAATAAAATCGCTTATGTATATTATTTCTCTTGCGGTTTTCTTTTTGATGTTTTCTATTGATAATCATGAAATTGTTGTATTATCAAGAACGGCAGCAGTTACATTATCTACTTATGTTATTATATTATTTCTGCTTACGGGAACCTATGGACGTTTTGAAGTGGGAAGAAAGAAGAATAAGGAGATTATTTTTTCCCTAACAATTGCAGGAATTCTTACAGATCTTGTTACTTATTTTGAGTTAACAATTATGAAGACTAACGAGGCAAATAATACAACCTTTAAGATTGAAAATGTTGGGATTCTTGTTGCAGTTATTATTATACAGTTCATAGTATATGTTCTGTTTGTGAAGCTTGGAAGTTATTTTTACTTTTGGTTGAACAGTGCTGAAAAGTGTCTTGTTATTGCCCTTGATAAGAAGAGGGCAGGTAAAGTTGCCAAGGCCTTAACTGACTTTGCAAAAAGGTATCGTGTATATGATATTATTGCTTATGATGATGAGATGCTTAAAGAAAAAATAGTTGAATCTGATACGGTGGTTTTGTATGATGTTCCTGCAAGCAGCAGAGAGGAAATTGTTAACTGGTGTTATCAGAACCTTAAAAATATATATTTTAATCCCGGGGTTGCGGAGATACTTGAGCATAATTCAAGAGAGGTTATTCTTGATGATATATCCTTTTATACCTGGCAGTTCCATCTTATTACATTTGAACAAAGAATAGTTAAGCGACTTATTGATATTTTTATTGCGTCTATTGGTTTGGTGGTTTTGAGCCCGTTGCTATTGGTAAGTGCAGTATGTATTAAGAAAACAGACGGTGGTAAGGTATTCTTCAGGCAGAAGAGAGCAACTGCTAACGGAAAAGTTTTTGAAATAATAAAGTTTCGTACAATGAGAGAGAATGTGGACAATTATTCCGTTACCAAGGATGATAACAGAATTACACCTGTTGGAAAAACTCTTCGAAAATACAGAATTGATGAGCTGCCACAGCTTATCAATATTGTAAAGGGTGATATGAGTCTTGTTGGACCAAGACCGGAGATGCTTGAAAATGTTGAGGATTATACAAGGGAGCTTCCTGAGTTCAGATATAGACTGCGTATGAAAGCAGGACTTACGGGCTATGCTCAGATTTTTGGAAAATATAACACAAGTTCTAAGGACAAGCTGATGTTAGACCTTATGTATATTGAGAATTACAGCATATTGAAGGATATTCAGCTATTGTTCCAGACTGTTTTGGTGATTTTTAAAGCAGAAGAATCTACACAGGCCTTTGAGGAGGAATAGTATTGGAAAATGCAACGGTAAGTATTATTACAGTTACATACAATAGTGCTGCTACAGTGGCTCGAACGGTTGAATCTGTTTTAAATCAGGAGATAACCCCTAAGGAGTATATTATTATAGACGGGGCTTCTACTGATAATACCATTGTGATTATTGAAAATTATCAGCAGAGATTTATTGAAAAATCAATAGAGCTTATTGTTGTTTCAGAACCGGACCGGGGCATTTATGATGCTATGAATAAGGGCATTAGCATGGCTACGGGAGATATTATTGGGATGATTAATTCTGATGACTGGTATGAGCCCAATGCGATAAGTACGGTTTTAAAGGAATATAAAAGAGAACCCTTTGATTTGTTTTATGCTGATTTGCGTATGCATATGCCAAATGAAATGACTTTTGTTAAGCATTCGCGTAACAGGCGGTATGCTACTTCAAGGGACTGGAATCATCCTACAACCTTTATTACAAAAGAGATTTATTCTCACTATAAATATAAAAATGATACTATTCATGATGATTATGATTTGATATTGCGTTTGAAAAAAGCAAAGGTTAAAATTACCGTTGTGAATGAGGTTATTGCCAACTTTACAATGAATGGAACAAGTCATGATCGAAATATAAAAAATGTTTTTTCGCGTATAGGAATTAAGTACAGAATCTACAGACAGAATGGGTATTCGCCATTTTATTTTTTAGAATGTCTGGCTGTTGAAACAGCAAAGTTTATTGTAGGATAACAGACAGAAGGGGATTGCTATGGAGATTAAGACCTTAACCTTTTTTTCAAATTATTATAATCATCACCAGAAGGCTCTGTGTGATGAATGGTATTCGATGCTTGGCGATGGTTTTACTTTTGTAGAAACAGAGCCCATAGAGGGCTTCCGTGCAACAATGGGTTGGGGTAAGGAAGAGGTTCCGTCATACGTATTGAGAACTTATCTGGATGAAGAGTCATATAAAAAGGCATTAGAGCTTGGGAGAAACAGTGACCTTGTAGTTATGGGAACTGCGCCTGAGGAATTTATAGAGGAAAGACTTAAGCTTAACAGGATTATTTTCAGGTATTCCGAACGCCCTCTTAAGGAGGGACTTATTAAGTTCTTTATTCCACGATTAACAAAAAAATATTTGCGCCTTCATGTGCGTAATCGAAGAAAAAATATTCATGTACTTGGTGCAAGTGCGTATACTGAGTGGGATTTCAGAAAGATGTTATGCAGTTATCCCGATAAATGTTATAAGTTTGGATATTTCCCTAAACATATAGAGTATGACCCTGATATTCTGTGGAAGCAAAAGAAGAGTGAAGCAGGTGTAAAATACGGTAATGAAGAGATACCGACAATACTCTGGGAGGGAAGGATGCTTAAGCTTAAGCATCCTGAATTATTAATTAAGGCTGCTAAAATTCTTAAGAATAAGGGCTACAATTTTAAAATCACTATGATTGGTGAGGGTAAAGAAAGAAAAAATGTAAGGCGGCTTACAAAAATCTATGGGTTATCAGACAGAGTGAGTTTTATGGATTTCCTGTCACCGGATGAAGCAAGAGAAAAAATGGCAGAGGCTAAGATTTATGTAATGACAAGTGATTTCTTAGAAGGCTGGGGTTCGGTAATCTATGAAGCACTTAATGCCGGTTGTGCATTGGTTGTATCACATGCACCGGGAGCAACACCCTGGCTTGTAAAGGATAACGAAACCGGGCTTGTTTTTAGAAATAAATCAGTTGAGTCTCTTGCAGACAGGCTTGAGTATCTGATTAACAATCCGGCTGTAATGGAGAAGCTTGGTAAGGCAGCATACGAGCAGATGCACAACACCTGGAATCCTAAGGTGGCAGCAGGTAATGTTTTGAAGCTGGCAAAAGCTCTGGAAGAGGGAAAAGAAAGTGGTATTAGCGAGGGACCCTGTTCCAAATCACAGGTAATTAAAAATAATTGGTATAAAGGATAAAGAGATGGAAGATAGAAAGAATATTATTGAATTAAAGCATGTAAAAAAGGTATTTGATGGAACACTTGAGGTTATTCAGGATTTTTCATTGGATATTAAAGAAGGTGAGTTTGTTACTTTCCTAGGACCATCAGGCTGTGGTAAAACAACAATTCTGCGTATGATAGGTGGTTTTGACACACCTACAGAGGGGCAGATTTTTCTGGATGGAAGTGACATTTCACTGCTTCCACCTAATAAAAGACCTATAAATACTATTTTTCAGAAGTATGCGCTTTTTCCGCATCTTAATGTGTATGATAACATTGCGTTCGGACTTAAGCTTAAGAAGATGGATAAGAAGCTTATGGATGAAAAGGTTTCTAAAGCATTAGAGCTTGTTGACCTTGAGGGCTTTGAGAAACGTTCTGTTAATACGTTGTCCGGTGGTCAGCAACAGAGAATTGCAATAGCAAGAGCAGTTGTAAATGAACCGCGTGTGCTTTTACTGGATGAGTCCTTGTCTGCACTTGATGCAAAAATGCGTAAGGAAATGCAGATAGAGCTTAAGAATATGCATAAGACCCTGGGAATCACATTTATTTTTGTTACTCACGATCAGGAAGAGGCTCTTACCATGTCTGATAAGGTTGTTGTTATGGCGAATGGTGAGATTCAGCAGGTGGGTACCCCGGAAGAGATATATAATGAACCTGCTAATGTTTTTGTTGCTGACTTTATTGGTGAGAGTAATATCTTTAATGGTGTTATGCTTGAGGATAAAAAGGCTAATTTTGCAGGTGCTGTATTTCAGACCGTTGACGATTATCCGAAGGGTATCAAAATTGATGCAGTTATAAGACCGGAGGATGTAGAAGTGGTTGATGCTGCTAAAGGACAGATTACAGGAACGGTTACTTCTGCTGACTTTAAGGGAACCTTCTATATTACATTTGTTCAGTGCGGACAGTATGAAATGGAGGTGCACTGCCTTGATTATTATAAGCCCGGTTCGACTGTTGGATTGAAAGTTGATCCTGATAATATTCATATTATCAGATATGATGACAGCATTAACCATTACGAAGGCCGTATTACAGGTGTTGATGGTAAATGTCTGCTTGTTAAGTTTGCCGACGTTGTTAAGTCGGTTCCCTACGAATCAATCTTTCGCAGAGGTACCATTGAAGAGGGCGTAGTATATGATGAAGACAAGAATCCTGTGGATTTGACACACACAAAACTTGAGGTTTATTTTGAACCATCTGATGCTAAATTGTCTGATGAAATTGATAAGGGCATGGTAAAGGGTAAAATCAGTTCGTTCTATTATATTGGTGATCATTATAGTTATACGGTCAGGTCTGATTCTGATTATTCATATGTGGTTGATGATGAGTATTTGTGGAATCAGGACGATTTGGTAGGTGTATCTATTCGTAGTGATAAGCTTGTAATAAAGATTGTTGATTAGGAGGAAGTGAATTGAAAAGAAATTTATTTGGCAGATGGCTTCTTGCCATTCCGTATTTGATTTTTCTTATACTTTTTGTTTTGCTTCCCTTAATGGTTGTGATTTATTATGGATTTACAAATGATGCAGGGCAGTTTTCAGCATACAGGTTTGGGGCATTCTTTTCCAATGGAAGAATGATTGGAACACTGCTTTACAGTATTGTTATTGCAGTTACTACTACAGTAGTGTGTTTGCTGATTGCATATCCGGTTGCATATATTCTGGCTAAGGGTGAATATTGCAGAAAACATGCATTTTTATTTGTATTTGTACTGCCTATGTGGATAAATTTTACTTTGCGTGTGACTGCACTTAAGGAAATCCTCACTGTAATTGAAGGGAATCTTGCATTTTTTCCTTTTGAAAACACGATAATCTGTATGACCTATGATTTTTTACCATTTATGATTATGCCGCTTTATAATTCCATTGCCAGGCTGGATAAGTCAATGCTTGAAGCCAGTGCAGATCTTGGCGCTTCCGGAAGACAGACACTTGTAAAGGTGCTTATTCCTATGACAATGCCCGGAATTATTAGTGGTGTTACAATGGTGTTTTTGCCGGCTATGACTAATTATGTAGTATTGGATATGATTTATAACAGTACTTATATAATGGGAAGTCTTATTGGAAGCTATTTTAGTTCCTATGATTGGAATAATGGTTCACTTGTATCGGCGGTATTATTGATTTTTATTGGACTGCTTACAGTGATTTCCAATTCACTTACTAAAGAAAAGGAGAGCTATGTATGATGAAGAAAATATTTCAACATGTATGGTTATGGCTGGTACTCCTGTTTTTGTATTTTCCTGTGCTGGTACTTGTATTTTACAGTTTTACATCCAATACAATGATAGGTGAGGTTCGTGAGTTTTCTTTAAGTAATTACGTGACACTATTCACTGAAGAAGAATTATTGTTTATGATGGGAGGTACATTCCTGCTTGCTATTGTTGTAGGAATTATTTCTACTATACTGGGTACTATGGGAGCCATAGGCGTTAATTATTCCAGAAGGAGAGTCAGAATCCCGGTAGAATTGTTTAATCAGGTGCCTATTGTTAATGCCGATGTAGTAACCGGTTTTTCACTGTGTGTTCTTTTGGTTGTATTGTTTGGCTGTGATAAGGATACATATATTCCGCTTGTTATAGCACAGACTGCCCTTTGTACGCCTTTTGTATATCTTTCTGTTGTTCCGAGACTTAAACAGATGGATAATTCCCTTTATGAGGCTGCGCTTGATCTTGGCTGCTCACCGGGGTTAGCTCTTTTTAAGGTTACAATACCCCATATTTTTCCGGGTATTGTATCGGGATTTATGACGGCTATTACTCTTTCACTTGATGATTATTTTATTGCTACATATTTAAAGCCTGCCACATTTGATACAATTAGCACTTATGTGGTTAATGCTACCCGTGGTGCAAGAACAGAAATCAAGACTGCTCTTTGGGCGTTATCTACAGTGATATTTTTGTTTGTGGTTGTTGCTGTTGCTGTAATGAATCTTAAGAAGGAGGAAGAGTGATGAATAGATTTAAAGTTAAGATTTGTTGCCTAGTACTTCTATTGACCGCATTTGCAACAGGTATGCTTGGTTGCTCTGAAAAAACCTCTGATGTAACAACAATAAGAGTTGCCAATTGGGAAGAATATATTGATTATGGCGACTGGGATGAGGAAGAAGCCATAGAACTTGATGATGTCACGATACTTGGTGTTAACAATTTGTGTGATGATTTTGAGGAATGGTATTACGAAACCTTTGGTGAAGAGGTTAAGGTGGAGTATTCCACCTTCGGAACTAATGAAGAATTATATAATCAATTGACCATAGGAACCCAATTTGACTTGGTGTGTCCATCTGAATACATGATTATGAAGATGCTTCGTGAGGATATGCTTGTTCCCTTCAGTGAAGAATTCTATGATAAGTCGATTGAGACTAATTATTATTCAAGAAATTTATCTCCATATATTAACAGTGTATTTGATGAACTGGAAATCAATAATCAGAAGCTATCTACTTATGCGGCGGGGTATATGTGGGGAACCTTGGGGCTTCTATATAATTCAAGTGAAGTAGCCGATGAGGATGCCGCACATTGGAGTGTGTTGCTGGATAAGAAGTATAACAGACGTGTTACAATTAAGGATTCTGTCAGGGATGCATATTTTGGTGCCATTGCTTATAACTATTATGATGAAATAACATCACCTGAGTTTAGAGCTTCTGCGGATTATCACAAGAAGCTTTCGGAGATACTTAACAGAACTGATGCAAAGACTGTCGAAGATGTACAGAGAATATTAACCGATATGAAGAATAATGTGTATTCTTTTGAAACAGACAGTGGTAAGAGTGATTTGGTTACAGGTAAAGTCATTGTTAATGAACAGTGGTCAGGAGATGCTGTATATTCCATGGATCAGGCTGACGAGGATGGTGTAGAACTAAGCTATTCTGTTCCCGCAGAAGGTACAAATCTGTGGTTTGACGGATGGGCGCTTCTTAAGGATGGTATTGATGGGAATTCTAAGAAGCAACAGGCCTGTGAAGCCTTTATTAATTTTGTTTCAAGACCTGATAATGCTATAAGAAATATGTATTATATTGGTTATTCTTCTGTTATTTCCGGAACTGATTCAGGGTTGATTTTTGATTATATTAATTGGAATTATAGTGCTGAAGATGATGAGGAAGATGTAATGGAATATCCAATCGGGTATTTCTTCAAGGATGATTCTGACGAAGCAAACGAGGAATTTTGCGTTGTTGCACCCAAAGAACAGGGTAAACGTCAGTTGTTTGCCCAATATCCGCCCAAGAGCGTTGTTGACAGAGCTGTTGTAATGAAGTGTTTCCCGGAGGAAGAAAATGACAGGATTAATACAATGTGGACTAATGTCAGATGCTTTGATGCAGAAGGGTTTATTAAAAAAATTTTAAATAAGTAAGACTAATAAACAGGACCGTACCGTTGTGCTTGGTATGGTCCTGTCTTATATTTGTTAGCCCATTATTACTTCTACATTTATTTCTTTTTTGTTCTTATCATAAGGAATAATATTTCCATTAATTTCCTGACCGTCAACAATCATTTTCTTTATACCCTTTTCCACATTATCAGGGTTTTTAACTGAAATATTATAGACGCCTTCTCTGTAGGCTCTTTTAACCGTAAAATCACCAAATCCCTTTGGAACACATGGATCAACCGAGAGACCCTTAAGAGTAGGATAAATACCCAAAATATACTGAGAAATATTAACGAAGGTCCATGCTGCTGTTCCTGTTAACCAACTGTTTTTGGCTTCACCATGGAATTTGGCATCACGTCCGGCTACCATCTGCGCGTATACGTAGGGTTCGGTTCTGTGAATTTCACTGATGTCTTCAATGTATGCTGGACATGTCTTTTTGTATATTTCGAAGGCTCTGTCGCCACGACCTATAACTGTTTCTGCAATTGATACCCATGGATTATTGTGGCAGAAAATACCTGCATTTTCCTTATATCCCGGTGGATATGAGCTGACCTCTCCGAGCTCTAGGTGATATTTTGTATATGCCGGCTGTAAAATCATTACTCCATACTTGGTATCCAGTCTATCCTTTACTGAATCAAGGGCTTTTTGTGCAAGTCCTTCCTTAACACCTATTCCGGCAAGAGAACAGAAGCCCTGAGGTTCAATGAATATTTGTCCCTCTTCACATTCCTTCGAGCCTACCTTATTGCCGTAGGCATCATAGGCACGAATGAACCAGTCACCATCCCAACCGGCTTTAAGGACTGCAGAATACATTTTTTCAACCTCATTAAGTGCTCGGGCTGCTTCATCTTCTTTTCCAATCAGTTTACATAAATCGGCATATTCATTACCATATTTAACAAACATTCCTGCAATAAATACTGATTCTGCAACCGGACCTTCAGAGGGACCAAAGGTCTGGAAGGATTCACCCGGGTGCTCTGAAAAACAGTTCAAATTGAGACAGTCATTCCAATCGGCACGTCCAATAAGAGGAAGGTCGTGAGGACCCTTGTGATTTACTATGTAATCAAAGGATCTTGTAAGATGCTCAAATAGAGGAGCTGCCTTGGTTTCATCGTTATCAAAGGGCGTCATAATATCAAGAATAGAGGTGTCGCCGGTTTCGCGAATATATGCACCTGTACCTGCAATGAGCCACAGAGGGTCATCATTAAAGCCGGAGCCTATATCTGAGTTACCTTTTTTGGTAAGTGGCTGATACTGATGGTAAGCAGAACCATCCTCAAATTGTGTAGATGCAATATCTATTATTCGTTCCTTGGCTCTGTCGGGGATAAGATGAACAAATCCAAGAAGATCCTGACAGGAATCTCTAAAGCCCATTCCACGACCTATACCTGATTCATAGTAGGAGGCAGAACGTGACATATTGAAGGTTACCATACACTGATACTGATTCCAGGTGTTTACCATACGGTCAACCTTTTCATTGGATGAGGATATAGTGTATTTGGCAAGTAAGGTTTTCCAATAGCTTTGAAGTTCATCAAAGGCTTTCTTGACATCGGCATCAGTATTGTATTTTGCAAGAAGTTTATTGGCAGGTGTTTTATTTATGATACCAGGCTTTTCCCACTTATCGTTGTCGGGATTTTCACAGTAACCAAGTACGAAAACAAATGACTTTTCTTCACCGGGCAGTAATGTGATATTAATCTGATGACAGCCTATAGGAGCCCATCCGCTGGCAAGAGAATTGGTACATTTACCTGTTTCAACAACAAGAGGCTTATCTGCTCCTCTGTAATCCCCAAGGAAGGTGTCTCTGATTGTATCATAGCCATCTATTTTAGCATTAACGGAATATACAGCATAATGATTACGCCTTTCTCTGTATTCTGTCTTGTGGTAAATAGTAGAATCAATAACCTCGACTTCACCGATTGAAAAATTACGCTGGAAATTAGTCATATCATCCATTGCGTTCCACAGACAGAATTCAACGTACGAAAATAGCGATAATTCCTTAACCTCATTGGTGGTGTTTTTAAGAATAACCTGATTGATTTCACAGGTATCATTCATAGGAACGAAGGCAAGGTTAGAAGCTGTCACACCATTTTTGGTGGAGGTGAATTTACTATAACCTAAACCGTGGCGACATTCGTAGGAATCAAGCTCTGTTTTGCAGGGCTGCCAGCCAATATTCCATACAGTGTCTTTATCCTTTATGTAGTAATACTTGCCATTGGAATCGGCAGGTACATTGTTATAGCGATAGCGTGTCAGCCTTAACAGCTTAGCATCCTTATAGAAGGAATAGCCTCCACAGGTGTTAGATATAAGAGAGAAAAAATCATTACAGCCAAGGTAATTTATCCAGGGCAGTGGTGTTTGGGGGGTAGTGATGACATATTCCTGATTAGAATCATCGAAGTATCCGAATTTCATAAAATTAGTCCTTTCCCTTTCTTAGTCAGTATTATATTCAACAATGTGCATTAATGATTTATGAAAACGTTTAAGTAACGAGGCACAAATCATCTAAATATGAATGGAATTATACATCCTTTTTTTTTGATTAGCAATGGGTTAATTATAAAAAAAACTTAATTTTTAGGAAAAATTGGATATATTCTTGATATAGTCTGTAATGTATCATATAATCAAAACGAAAACGATTAAGGACTTGATTTTGACGGAAGTGGTGAAATTATGGTTTCGATGAAGGATATTGCTAAAAAATGTGGCGTTTCTGTAGCTACAGTAAGTAAGGCACTTAATGATTTAAGCGATATAGGTGATGATACCAAGGAAAAGGTAAGGCGTGCTGCCAAGGAATTAGGATACTTTCCCAATTCATCAGCTCGAGCTCTTAAGACAAAGCGTACTTATAATATTGGTGTGCTTTTTGTTGATGAGTCAAAGAGCGGTCTTACTCATGATTATTTTTCTCATGTTTTAGACAGCTTTAAAAGAACGGCAGAGGATAAGGGATATGATATTACCTTTATTAATTCCATGGGTAAAAGAAATATGTCATATCTTGAGCATAGTCATTACAGAGGCGTTGATGGAGTGGTTATTGCCTGTGTTGATTTTAACGACGCAGAAGTAATTGAGCTTGTTCATTCGGATTTGCCTGTGGTTACAATTGACCATGTTTTTGATTACAGAACCGCAGTGGTTTCTGATAACATCAAGGGAATGCAGGAAATAGTTGACTATGTATGCAGTTTGGGACATGAGAAAATTGCGCTTATTATCGGAGATGATACAAGTGTTACTCAGAACAGACTGGGAAGCTATTACAGGACTCTTGAAAAGCATAATATAGTTCCGCCGGATGAATATATTTTAAAAGCTTCTTATATTGATCCCGATAAGTCATACGAGAGAACCAAGGAGCTTCTTGCACTTAAAAACCCTCCTACATGTATTATTTATCCGGATGATTATTCCTGTATTGGAGGAATAAATGCCATTAATGAAACAGGACTTAGGATTCCTGAGGATATTTCGGTGGTGGGGTATGACGGAAGCTATATATCTAAGATTATTGTTCCTAAGCTTACAACGGTTTCGCAGGATACGGAACGTATTGGACGCGTGGCAGCAGAGAAGCTTATTCAACTGATTGAAAATCCCAGGACTACCCTGATTGAAAAGATTATTATTGATGGTGAATTGATTGAAGGCTCTTCTGTAAAAAATATTGTGGAATAAACGCATATTACGGGTCTGCTCAATTGTAAAATCAATTTTATGGTGGTATAATCAACTGCATTGATGAACTATGAAGGTTATTATTATTTTTGGAGGTTGACATGGATAAGAAAGAATTTGCGTTGAAGAAACATGAAGAATGGGAAGGTAAGTTAGAGGTTACGTGCAGATGTGAAGTGAATAACATGGCTGATCTTGCTGTGGCTTACACTCCGGGTGTTGCAGAGCCTTGTCTTGAGATAAGCAAGGATGTGGATCTTTCTTATAAGTATACAAGAAGAGGTAATTTAGTAGCTGTAATTACCGATGGTACAGCGGTTTTGGGCCTGGGTGATATAGGTCCTGAGGCCGGAATGCCGGTTATGGAGGGTAAATGCGTTCTCTTTAAACGCTTTGGTAATGTGGATGCTTTCCCACTTTGTGTACGCACCAAGGATGTTGACGAAATAGTAGATACAGTTGCGCTTCTTGCCGGTTCCTTCGGTGGCGTGAATCTTGAAGATATAGCAGCGCCAAGATGTTTTGAAATAGAGAAAAAGCTTAAGGAAAGATGCGATATTCCGATTTTCCATGATGATCAGCATGGAACTGCAGTAGTTGTACTGGCAGGTCTTATTAATGCTCTTAAGCTTGTTAATAAGAAAATGGAGGATATTTCAGTTGTAGTAAATGGTTCCGGTGCGGCGGGAATTGCCATTACCAAGCTTCTTATGAAGACCGGTCTTAAGAATGCTGTCCTTTGCGATACTAAGGGAGCTATTTATGATGGAAGAGATAATCTGAATCCTATTAAGGCAGAGATGGCTAAAATCTCCAATCTTGAGAAAAAGACAGGTTCTCTTGCTGATGTAATTAAGGGAGCTGATGTATTTATCGGTGTATCAGCACCCGGTGTACTTACTGCTGATATGGTTGCGACAATGGCTAAAGATCCGATTGTTTTTGCTATGGCTAATCCTGTTCCCGAAATTCTTCCTGATGAAGCTAAAAAGGCCGGCGTTGCGGTAATGGGTACAGGACGTTCTGATTTTCCTAACCAGATTAACAATGTTCTTGCATTCCCGGGAATTTTCCGTGGTGCCCTCGATGTAAGAGCAAGTGATATTAATGACGAAATGAAGCTGGCTGCCGCTTATGCAATTGCATCAGTTATAAGTGATGATGAACTGAACGCCGATAATATTATTCCTAACGGATTTAATGAAAAGGTTACACCTGCTGTTGCACAGGCTGTTGCTGAAGCTGCCAGAAAGACAAAGGTTGCCAGATTATAGGTATAAGATAGGATTTCATAGGACTAAAAAATGGATGAAATGGATCTTGAGAAAACTGTAAGGAAGATTATAAAAGAAAAATTTACGGGGTATTTTCTTTACGAAACTCATTTACATACCAGTCAGGGAAGCGCATGTGCTGAAAATACAGGTGCAGAAATGGCTGCGGCCGCAAAGGATTATGGGTACAGTGGGATTATTGTAACAGATCATTTTTATTATGGTAATACTTCTGTAGATAAAAGCTTAGGCTGGGAAGCCTGGGTAAATAAATTCTGTCTTGGATATGAGGATGCCAAGAAAAAGGGTGACGAAATAGGTCTTGATGTTTTCTTTGGCTGGGAGTCCGGGTATGATGGAACGGAATTTCTCATATATGGGTTGGATAAGCAGTGGCTGCTTGAACATGAGGAGCTTAAGGATGCTTCTGTAGCTGAACAGTACAGACTGGTGAAGGAATATGGCGGAATTGTTATTCAGGCACATCCCTTCAGGGAGGCTTCTTATATACCTGAGATACGTTTATTCCCTGAGGATGTAGATGGATGTGAAGTTCTTAATATATCCAATGGTATGAAAATGTTTAATAAGCCATATGAATGTATTCAGGATGAGAAGGCTTATGAATATGCCAAGGAGCATAATTTTATTATGACGGCAGGCTCAGATGTTCATTCTGTAAGGATGTTAGGTTCCGGAATGGGCTTTGATAAAAGGCTTGATTCAATTAATGATTTTATAAATGAGATTAGTGTTAATAAGAATATTGTATGGTAGTCGCGTATTGGGTGGCTCTTAAAAAGGATTAGAGGCATAGCTTCTAATCCTTTTTAGTAGATTTTACACAAAATAAAGTAGCCCGAAGGGGGAACCAACGGGCTACGATGAGGGGAGTATAAATAATTAATAAGGGGTCGTAATCGAGAATCCTTTGAAGGGTTGATTCCCGCTTACAACGATGATTATAGTATAAAAGAGCTAAAAAGACAATAGATTTTGCAAAATAGTAGCAATAAATTTTGCTTATACTAAATCTTGTGGAAATTGCAAATTTACATTATTATAGAAGACGTGACTGGAAATTATGAATACGCCGAGGTGTATTTGAAAGTTTATTTCGGAGATATTATGAATAAGTATGAATTGATTGCACCGTGTCATTTCGGAATGGAAGCGGTACTAAAACGTGAAATACAGGATTTAGGATATGAAATTACAGCCGTAGAAGACGGTAGAGTGACTTTTGCCGGTGATGAGAGTGCTATATGCCGGGCTAATATATTTTTAAGAACAGCAGAGAGAATACTCCTTAAGGTGGCTGCCTTTAAGGCAACAACCTATGATGAACTTTTTGAAGGAACTAAGGCTGTTAAGTGGGAAAATTACATTCCAAAGGATGGAAAATTCTGGGTAGCCAAGGCTGCCAGTATTAAAAGTAAACTGTTTAGTCCTTCCGATATACAGTCAATTATTAAAAAGGCTATGGTTGAAAAGCTTAAGGAAACCTACAGGGTAAGCTGGTTTGAGGAGGACGGAGCTGCATATCCTTTAAGAGTGTCAATTATGAAGGATATTGTTACAATCGGAATGGATACATCCGGTGATTCTCTTCATAAACGTGGTTACAGGAAATTAGTTAGTAAAGCACCGGTTGCTGAAAATCTTGCTGCTGCAATGATTATGCTGACACCCTGGAATAAGGACAGAATCCTTGTAGACCCATTCTGCGGTTGTGGGACGATTCCTATTGAGGCGGCTATGATTGCCGCCAATATTGCACCGGGCTTGAACCGTGATTTTACTGCTGAAGATTGGAATAATATTGTAGCCAGAAAGAATTGGTATAATGCTGTTAATGAAGCTAACGATATGATAGACATGAGCGTAAGACCTGATATTCAGGGCTACGATATTGATGGGGATATTATTAAGGCGGCCAAGGATAATGCAGAGCTTGCGGGAGTTTCTGAAATGATTCATTTTCAAAAACGTCCTGTGGCAGAGCTTAGACATCCTAAAAAGTATGGTTTTATTATTACCAATCCGCCATACGGTGAACGAATCGGAGAGAAGGAACTATTGCCAACACTGTATGGTCAGCTTGGGGATGCCATGAAGCTTCTTGATTCCTGGTCGGCATATATTATTACAGGTTATTCTGATGTTGAGAAATATATTGGACGTAAGGCTGATAAGAACAGAAAGATTTATAATGGAATGATGAAAACCTATTATTATCAATTTATGGGTCCAAAACCACCAAAAAAACAATAGAGAGTGTGAAAAAGATGAGTGACATTAAAAAAATTATTTTTGCTACAACAAATAAGGGTAAGCTTAGAGAAATACGTATGGTACTTGCTGATCTTGATGTGGAGATTCTTTCGCTGGAGGATGCCAACATTACTACTAAGATAATAGAGGATGGGGCTTCCTTTGAGGAAAATGCTACAATAAAGGCACGTACTATTATGCAGGAAACAGGAATGCTTACCTTGGCTGATGATTCCGGTCTGGAGGTTGATTTTCTCAATAAGGAACCGGGAATATATTCGGCAAGATATTGCGGAGAGAATACATCCTATGATATTAAAAATCGCAATATTATAGAACGACTTATAGATGTACCGGATGAGAAGAGAACTGCCAGATTCGTATGCGCTATAGCTGCAGCATATCCCGATGGAACTGTTGAAACCGTTCGTGCTACAATGGAAGGCAGAATCGGATATGAGAAAAAGGGAAGTAACGGTTTTGGATATGATCCTATTTTTTATCTTCCTGAATATGGCTGCTATTCTGCTGAACTGTCTCTGGAGGAAAAAAATAAGATTTCCCACAGAGGAAAGGCTTTGAGACTTATGAAAGAAAAGCTGTTAAGTGGAGGCAAAATGTGAGAGTACTGATTGTAAGTGATACACATGGTGATGATTCAGCTATGTGGGAGGCAATTGATGCAGAAGCCCCCATTGACATGCTTATTCATTGCGGAGATATAGAACATGAACCTACAGAACTGCTTGAGGAGCTTGACTGCCCTATTCATGTTGTTGGTGGGAATAATGATTTTATGCTGAATTTACCGGAAACAGATACCTTCAATATCGGGAAATATAAGGTATTATTGACACATGGACATCACTATAGAATTTATCGTGAGCAAAGCTGTTTATTCTATCTTGCAGAGGATAATAATGCTGATATTGTTATGTTTGGTCATTTGCATGAGCCTATTCTTCAGCAGGATGGAAATATAACAATACTTAATCCGGGCTCGCTAACCTATCCAAGGCAGGAGGGACATAGACCTAGCTATATTATTATGGAGCTGGATGAGAACGAGAATGTGAGCTATGAGGTAAGATATTTATAAAAGGTCACTTGTAAAAGTTAATTCCACTTTGTAAGATTAAGTTCCACAGTCGGAGCAAAAGGGGTGGAAGTTAATTTTACAAATGACTCCCGGAAAATTTATATTGGAAAGTTTGAAAAACATATTGACAATGGATAATGACTATAATATAATATCACTTGCGTTTGGTTGGCAGCGATAATATGCTTGCATAACGGGGTGTGGCTCAGCTTGGCTAGAGCGCCTGGTTTGGGACCAGGAGGTCGCAGGTTCGAATCCTGTCACCCCGATTATTGGAGAAATCTGATAGGTTTGTGTTCGTAGCTCAGCTGGATAGAGCAACGGCCTTCTAAG
>JAZQOI010000065.1:0-1889 GCA_045627745.1 Lachnospiraceae bacterium
CGATATTGATGAAGTGAATAACGAGGTCAAGGAAAGATTAAATAAATTTTTCTCAACTTATCATCTCAATAATATTCGGTATGAGTTTGAAGCTGGTATACCTAAGAAGGTTTCCAGAGGTAAATACAAAAGGGTTGTAAATGTTGGATGATAGGAAATTGTGGACAACTAATTTCAGGTTATTAACTGCAGGAAGTTTTATTACCTATATGGGAACGGCTGCAACAGCATACGTTGTAGCCTTCTTGTTGTTGGAAACATACGATTCAGTTCTAATTTATAGTTTGTACTTAGGCTTATATAATGCGGTTAGATTAATTGCTCCGTTGCTTGCAGGAGCATATCTTGATAGATGCTCAAGAAAGAAGGTTGCATATTCAATAAACCTGGTCTTGTCAGGATCCTTAATAGTATTTTGGAGTCTGTACAGAAGTAATTACATGCACTTCTGGTGGTTCTTTATCCTGGCCATAGTGGTTGGTATGACAGAAGGTTGCTATAAAGTTTCGTATAAGAGCTTGTATCCTCTTACTATAGAGAAAGCTTTTTTACCAAAAGCTAATGCCATTGTTACTGCCCTTGAGACTATATCTGCAGTTATGATACCTATAGGAACAATACTGTATAAAACGGTGGGGTTTGAATTGGTAATGATAATCTGCTCTCTATTATTCCTATTCGCAGGAATAATAGAGATGTTTATCAAGCAGTCGGAAACGTTTATTGTTAAAACAGATAAAATAACATTTAAATCATATATTACGGATTTCAAACAAGGGCTTTCGTATATTTTCTGTAATAAGGCATTGCTTTATATTGTCATTTTTGAATTTGCATTATACCTCATCTGGGGAACAGAGAACACGATAATATTGCCATTCTGCTACGCAAACTACAACAATGGTTATTTATGGTACATCCTTATATCAGGGGCGCTGATGACTGGAGAATTTTGGGGAAGTTGCATCATGTATGTTGTTAAAATTTCTCCACGCAAAGCATATATCGTTTATTTAATGATTGCTCTATTTCCGTTCGCTTGTGAAAGTGTTGCCTTGTTATTACCAATATGGTTAATGGTGGCAGTTAATCTGCTATTCGGTACAACATCTGCAATAAGCGAAAATCTTAGGTTTGCGACTTCTCAGGCGATTATTCCGGAAGAGCTAAGGGGAAGATTTAATGGAGTATATTCGACAATGATGTATTTAGGAATGCTTGTAGGACAGTTAATGGTCGGCATATTATCCAGGGGTGTGTCGCTTCAGGCAACAAATGTAATTATTGGCGGAACGGCGTTGTTCATACAAATAGTGTTTTGCGTAATAGGCAGGGCATCCTTAAAAGAACATTTTTTACAAGCAGAATGAATAAACAAGGCGAAAATTTGAGTTTTAAGCAAATTTTAATACACCACAAGATATTGTGTAAAAATTTGCAAAAAAGTCGCTTATATGGTAAAATATGGACGAAAATATGCTAGGGCATTTCGTCCATTTTTATTGTGCGACAGTAAAGTCAAGCACTTAAGCAAGGTATATTAATACTAGAAATATAGAGGTAAGAAATGAGTGCAAGTCAAGAGTATAGTGCTAGCCAGATCGAGGTCTTAGAAGGTCTTAAACCGGTTCGTCTCAGACCTGGTGTGTACATTGGTAGCACAGGCCCTGCAGGACTTCATCACCTGGTTTACGAGATCGTAGCCAACTCAGTCGATGAGGCTCTCGCAGGTTATTGTAAGAACAACCCTGTTACTATTGAGCAGGACAACTCAATCACAGTAACAGACGATGGACGTGGTATGCCGGTAGACATCCATCCTAAGATGGGAATTCCGGCTGTACAGGTAATTCATACCAAACTCCACGCAGGTGGTAAGTTTGGCGGTG
>JAZQOI010000066.1:0-3389 GCA_045627745.1 Lachnospiraceae bacterium
CCAAAACATGAAAAAGTAGCCATTTTTTGCAGAAAAATGAGCGGATTTTGAATGTTTTGAGGATTTCGAGAGCTCGTAGAGCGGAGAAATCCGGTATCGTTGGGGGCAAAATACCTTTTGACCCCAACATCATAATATAAAATATAGTCATTTATAATATAAAATATAGTCATTTATAGCTTGACAACCTTCATTAGATGACATAAAATATTCAAGTGTGTGACTGAGACTTCCGTGTCTGTTTCAGAAGCACTTTGGAGATTGATTTGTAATCTTACTTCGTGTAATAGGAGGTGTAATCATGGCAAACATTAAATCTGCTAAGAAGAGAATTCTTGTTATCGAAACAAAGACCGAGCGTAATAAAGCTGCTAAGTCAAGAGTTAAGACTTATGTTAAGAAAGTATACGCAGCTATCGAAGCCGGCGACAAGGCTGCAGCCGATGTAGCACTTAAGGATGCTATTTCAGAAATCAGCAAGGCTGCTTCTAAGGGAATTTATCATAAGAGCACTGCTTCAAGAAAGATTTCCCGTTTAACAAAGGCTGTTAACAAGATTGCTTAATAAATATTATAAAAAGAAATCGATTGATACCGTCATGTCAATCGATTTTTTTTATCAAAAAACATCAAGGTCTTATTAACTCAGACCTTGATGTTTTTTGATAAATTGTTAATTAAGCTTACGACATATAACATAAAAATTACTTATTTTTCTGTATTCTTAAAATTCACGTTGCTTCTTCTTTGGAATCCACCGGCACTAAGCTTCTCTTCCTGAGACTTTTCAAATACTATCTCAGATAATTGAGCATTGATTTCATCCTCACGTTCACTATATTTATCAGATGCTTCAAACTTGTCCTCAAAATCCTCTTCAAATACATCATCAAAATAATCATCTATATTATTTGATGGGTTACTAAACTTGTCATCAAGAAAGCTGTTCTTTTTTTCAGGACGATTGTGTTTAATAGCAGCATCCCCTTCATTTTTAAGTCCTAAAAGTTTTCCTTTATTTTCGACACGGGGTTTATTTACAGTATTTGTCTCTGGATTGGCTGACTTTGCTACGATTTTTTTACTGTCGGGTCGAACATAATTTGACGGATCTACTGCATGCTCTGATTTATTAAAATCATTAAGACGGTTAGAATCACTCTTATCCTTCTTGCTAAACAATGGCTTTTTAGCAGACTTATCCTCATTATCACCGGTATTATCAGCCTCTTCCTTCTGTTTCTGTGACATTTTTGCAAGCTGCTCCAATCTGGCAGGATTAAAGGTTTTCTTGGCATCCTCTTCAGAAATAGAATTCTCACTAAGCTTAGTTACACTGGCTTTGTCCTTTTTATTGACTTTCTCCAGGTCAGCATTGGCCTTAGACAAAGCCTTGGAACGAGCAGCACCGGGATCCTCCTCAAACGGAAATACAATTCCCCATGCAGCACGAATACTGTCCATTAACTGTAGCATAATGAGAGAATCGGCATGAGGCATCTCAGCACATTCGATATGACCCAAACTAATTGCACGCATAGCCGACATAACCTCATATTCATAGCCGGTAATCTGAGTAGGTGCTGTATATTCAGCTACTATCTTACGTTCAAGATTGAAAACCTTAAGTGATTCATAATTGTTAATATTCTCAATCTCAATATATCCGTTAGTGCCGTTTATAAAGCCACGTCTGTCAGTCTGTGCAAGCATTGTTGAATACATAGATGCCATCCTACCGTCAGCATAAGTCAGCATAATGTTCTCCTGTGCATCTACACCTGAATCAAGCTTAACACAATTGGCAGCCACAGAAGATATTTCATTACCAAATACCATAGATGCAAAATTCAGAGCATACACACCAAGATCCAGCAAAGCACCTCCTCCGTATTTAGGAGACACCATTCTTTCAATATGCTTTAATGGATAACCCAGATTGGCTGATAAAGATGTAGGATTGCCAATAATTCCGGATGTTATGACTTTGTTAATAATTTCACGCATAGGCATATATCTGGTCCACATAGCCTCAGTAAGAAGAAGTCCCATATCCTCAGCCATAAGCATAACCTCTTCACCCTGTATGGCATTGGCACACAGAGGCTTCTCACATAAGACATGCTTTCCATGGTTAAGTGCCATCTTAATATTCTCATAATGCTCTGAATGTGGAGTAGCTATATATACAAGCACCACATTAGGGTCTGAAAGCATTTCTGCATAAGAACCATAAGCTCTCTGGAAGCCATATTTATTAGCAAAATCACGGGCTTTATCAATATTTCTTGACGCAACAGCGTAGCACTCAGCACCCTTAAGCGGCTGTAGTGTTACAGCCATTTTGGTAGCCATGGAGCCGGTTCCGATAATACCTATTTTCATTATAAATCTCCAATATACTAATTTCTTCTGACTACATTGTTATTTACAATCATTCCGTCCATATCCTTAATAAACTGAGCAAATTTGGAATAATTATAATTTCTGATATTAAAATTATTTACCTTTTTCTCAAGCTTAAGCTTAAGCTCAGGCAATGACATTGTCTTATCCTTAGTGGAATCTACAATTTCTACAGCCATTTTCTCAATATCCTCACGTGTATATTCACTGTCTGCTATATACACATATATTGACTTACTCTTCTGTACTAACTTAAGGCTCTTAAAGCTTTCCAGAAACTTAGAAAGCTTGGAATAACCATAGTTACGTACATCAAAATCAGCATGCCTGTTACTGATTTTGTTCCCAAGTTCACCTACGGTTGTATCTCTGTCATTACCGTCATTATCTGTAATAATATTCAGTATGGTTTCCTCGATATCAGACCTTGACACATCATTAGCCTGAATGTCATCACAGGCAAGAACCTCTAAATACTTAAACAAAGTACATGAAGCTTTAAAGGCATCCACAGTCTTCTTCTCACCCATTCCAAGAACCAGCATACCTGCTTCACGAAGTCTTGCTGCCAGCCTTGTAAAATCACTGTCACTGGATACCAGACAGAAGCCATCAACCTTGCCGGAATACAATATATCCATTGCATCAATAATCATGGCTGAATCAGTGGAATTCTTACCTTGAGTATAGCTATACTGCTGAACAGGTGTTATAGAATACTTAAGAACCACATCCTTCCAGCCTACTGTTGTGGGATTAGTCCAGTCCCCATATGCACGCTTGTAGGTGGCAATACCATAATTGGATACCTCATCTAAAATAAACTTAACATATCTGATTGATATATTCTCGGAATCAATAAGTACCGCTAATCTCTTATCATGTTCCTCCATATATTATCTCCATTCAAATTTACTGAATTAAATGATACCAGGGTCAAAAGGTCATGCTGACTCGTCGTGCTTGCACGTAAGAGGCTGTAT
>JAZQOI010000067.1:0-27341 GCA_045627745.1 Lachnospiraceae bacterium
ATACAATTTCCATGTACTGGCTTCGATTCCGCGAATTGGTACAATTGGAAAGAATCACATTCAGAGCAGATTTAGGTTATCTATAAATCTGCTCTATTTAACTGCTCTGAATCTGATACTTTCCTAGTAAATTATACCATATTCCTGATATTTCCAAAATATTATGGCTATTAATTATAGTTTTTTACAATTAACCTGTTACCGAAAAAAAACGTAGCATCAACCTCCCCTGTATTATAGGTAATATACAAATGATTATCAGGAATAGCTTCAAGAAGCTTTACTGTTTCCTTGTGAGGATGACCATATTGGTTATTTAATCCTGCTGATACTACAGATATTTTAGGTGCTACCTTCTCTAAAAATACGTCTGACGCCGAAGTTTTTGAGCCATGGTGTGCAACCTGAAGATAATCAACATTCTGTACATCCAGCTTCTTTTCAATATCACTGCTTATATCACCTGTAAACAAAGCGCTATATGGACTATTATTTTTGTTAGACTTGCAGATAATACTAAGAACAAGAGAACAATCATTTATATCATCCGAAGCGTCTTTTAGTTCAGGCCATAGACACTTTATACTCACATATGAAGAATATATAACATCACCCTTTTGCATTTTGTACACAGGAATACTGTCAGCTTTTGCCAACTCTATAAGTCTACAGCAGTTTTCATGATTTTGATTATATTTATCTCCTGAAACAATTATTTTATCAAGCTTTATTCCATAATTATCATTTTCAAGTATTTCAAGTATTCCGTTTACATGGTCATCATCCATATGCGACACAAACAAGTAATCAATCCTGTCTATTCCAAGAGATTTAAGAAAAGGAATAAACTTATATTTTCCAATCTGTTTTTCATCTGTACTTCCACAGTCATACACTATTACAGGAGTTCTTTTACCATGTATTACATAACAGCTTCCCTGTCCTACAGATAGGGACGTAATTTCATACTCAGGGGAAATTCTAACAAATAAAACTCCTGTAACAATCATTAGAACACCTGTTAGGATAACAGATAAATGCTTATAATGCTTTGTAATGTTTTCAAGGATATCCTCCTTATCATAAATATCAAACCTGTAGCTAAAGCTAATCTTTCTCTGACTGTTCTTATATTTCCATTTTTCTCTATGTTCTTCCTTTACCAGATATTGAACAAGAAATGTTATTGCATAAATTATTATATAGAAAGCTGCAACCTGCACAATTCCGGGCTTTCCGCATACTATAAGACCACCCTTAAGCTTACCCGAGCCTAAGCTTAATAAATCATATATTCCCAGTAAAAAGGCTTCAATTTTTGCTGCTGCATTCGCAACCATATGAAAGCAATATATTCCAAAAGCACAATATATATTACCTGCAACAGCCACCCCTATTCCAAAAGTCAGAACAAATACAGCCATGGGAACAACCAGCAGATTAATAAAAATACCATAGGTGGGGATTTGATAGAAAAAATACATTACAAGAGGAAGAATTGTAAGATTTAGTGAACAGCTAAAAACAAGCATTTCATAGAGCTTCATCAATATTTTTACATAGAACTTATCAGTTCTTTTCAGTATACGAATCCTATCCTTTCCAATAAACAGATTAAGCATCTGCCTGACAGCCGGATATACAAGTCCGATTCCCATTACTGCTCCAAAAGATAAAAGAAAACCCGAATCAAAAACATAATATGGATTTTCCAGCAAAATCAATACAGCTGCAATTGCAGCACCTGTCTGAATATCATAGGTTCTTCCAAGAAAGGAGGCAATTATTCCAAGCACAAACATAATAAAGGCTCTTATTGTAGATGTAGATAAGCCGGTCATAATTGAATAGAGCAACATAATCACTATAGAAATCCCTGCCGAAAAAATCATCGGAATCCTTATTTTTCTCAGGAGTTCAAATAACAAAAGACCGATTGTTGCAATATGAAGTCCCGATAATGCCAATATATGACTAATTCCCGCATTCTGGTACTGCTCCTTTATATCAGAATCAAGCTCAGTTTTATCACCAAGTACAAGAGCTGACAAAATTCCTGAATTATCCTCCGAAAAATACATTCTAAAAACTGATTTTGTACGTTCCTTAATACGAAAGAGGAAATCAGAAATATAATTATAAGAATCCGATACTGCTATAATTTTTGTATTAATTATCCGTCCGTCAATTCCGCGAATACTATAATACCTCTTTATATCAAACTGACCTTTATTTACTGTTTCATCAAAGGGATAATATTTACCATGGGCTCTAATTTCTGAACCTATTCGTAAATTATTTGAATTATAAGCTTTTTCATCAAGATACAACACAAGACCGTTACAATCTGCAATAGAAATGTCTTTTACATAAAGAATTGTTTTATCATTTTTATATTCAATCTTGTATATTACAGCAGTAAAATCTTTATCTGTAAATATACAATCATTATTTTCCTCCAGCCGCCCCCATAAAGACAGGAAAAAAGCAATGAAAAGCACAAAAAATATGCTGAACACACATATATACCGTTTAATGTACAATTAAATCCTCCTTGTATTTATCGTTTTAAATACTATCTATTTGTCTTCAAACATTAACAAAAACGCACACAGTAAAAAACCTGTTGCAAAGCCTCCAATATGGGCCAGATTGTTTATACCTCCCGAGGTAAATCCATACACAAGAGTAAGGGCACACATAAACAATATACCTTTGGTGGTAATTCCTTCAAAGTGTCCTTTATTTTTAATAACTACAGAGAGCGTAGCTCCTACAATACCGAACACACATCCGGAGGCGCCTGCCGAAACAGCATAATCTGTACTATAAATCTGCCACATTAATGATAATATATTTCCAAACAAACCAGAAACCAGGTACAGTACAATATAATTAAAGCTACCAAGATACTTTTCAATAATAGCTCCTAAAGCCCCCAGCATTACCATATTATTTACAAGATGATCAATTCCAAAGTGCAAAAACATTGCCGTAAAAATCACAAACCATTTATTCTGTTCAAGGCACAGCGGTGGGTACATAGCACCATGTTCAGCCATAAATGCTCCGTTATTCGTATCTCCTATAATATCAAGTACAATCAACACAATTATATTTATTGCTATTATACCAACGGTGACCTTAGGTATATATTTTTCTTCCATACTCTCATTCCTGTCAATTTTCTACAATCTCAAGATTTCTTTCAAAAAGCTCATTTAAGTTGCTATGATTTCCATAATCAACATCACTCTCTCCCTCTATCATAAACTGAACCTTGTTTATATTAGGTAATTCAGTAAGTGAATTAACAAAAGAATAAATAACAAGCTCATCAGACAGTGCACCCTGCTTATTAAGAAATTCCTTACTAAGATTTACATAGCACACACCATCCTTAGTATTAACTGATATTATTTCAACGTCCTTACTTACCACCGGAATAACTCTGCTTGATAAGGGACCGCTTATTATATGCTCTGTTACCAGCTTTTCCATGGATATATTTGTATTATATACCACCATCTCAGCGGTTTTTAAAAGCTTATCCCCTGCCTCATTCGAATAATACAATGTAAGTTTGGTTCTTTCGTAGGAATTAATCTCATTTCCTGCATTGTCAATAAACATATCAGCAGTCATAATACCCAATGGTTGTGACTTTGCATCCTCTAACCCTATGCCCTCAACCGCAAAGCTTACACCATCAATGCCCTCAATCTGATTAAGAGTTCTTACAATAGCAGCTCTCCTTAATACCTCTTCAAGATTGTCAATATTATAATATTCCGCACTAAAGTCAAGATAAATCAGGTTCTCCTTAACGTCTATGGAAAGAAGCCTGACCTCAGCGGGAATTGCCGAACGCAGTTCAACGTTTTTAGGCTGAATTGAAAGCTTTTCAATACACTCCTCAACAATCATTTCTGCATCAGAAGAAGCAGGTGTGTATTCAACAGCCATTACCTTATTGTATTCCTTATCAGGATAATAAATAAAAAAACCGGTTTCTTTATTGTCAGCTTCCCCTTTGCAACCTGTTGTGCCGGTTACTAACATAAGCACCAGCCCAAGAAGAAGCCATATTCTTTTTGTTGTTTTTCTACAATCACTCATCTTATTTGCTCTTTACATCCAATTTTGATTTAATAATGTCATTCTTTACTGCATCTACCTTTTTAACTCTGACCTTTTTATGCTTAAGCGCAGGTGCCGTATTCTCTGATGTAACTGCCACATAGCTCTTTGGAATCTTTATGGTAAATGTAGTTCCAACATCCACGGTGGAATCCACCTTTATTGCACCCTGATGCATAAGAATTGCATTACGGGTAATGGCAAGTCCCAGACCCGTTCCGCCTATTTCCCTTGAATGTGATTTATCAACTCTGTAAAAACGTTCATATATATGACCTATTGAATCTTCAGGTATACCAATTCCGGAATCACTTACTTCAATCGTAAAAAACTGATGATCGCCATCCACAACAACCTTAACGAAGCCACCCTTTTTATTATACTTCACAGCATTCTCAATAACATTCATAAGAGCCAGTGACAGCTTTATTTCGTCTATTTCTGCACTTACCGGCCTGATGCTTTCAAGAATGAGTTCAACACCATTCTTATCCGCAATAGGTCTTACTCTCTTAAGAATATCCTCCAGCATTAAGTTAACATCAACGGTGGTAATATTCATAAGCCCGTCTGTTTTTTTATCAAGCTTTACCAGCGCCAAAAGATCATTGATGATTTTATCTTCTCTATCTATTTCTGTTGCTATATCCCCTAAAAATTCCCTGTAAACCTCTGCCGGAACATTTTCCTGAGCAAGTAGCGAATCGGCTAATACCTTCACAGAAGTAATTGGCGTCTTAAGCTCATGTGACACATTTGATACGAACTCCTGCCTTGATTCATCCAAAGTACGCATCTTGTCCATCAACTGATTAAAGGACTCGGAAATTGCCTCTGTTTCTGTAAAAACGGGAACGGATATTTTTTCCTCAGTAAATCCCTCTCTCACCTGAATAATGGCAGTATTAATATCCCTAAAGGGCTTAAGCATAATCAAAGAAATGAATAGTGCAAAACAAACAATCAATACGGAAATAATAAGAACAATAATGTTTGCATTTCTTCCGATAACCTTAAGGGTACCAACAATGTAGTCTGTTGATACACTGGTAAGCATTACACCTACAACTAAAGATGTATTACCGTCAATAATAGGTGTGGTCAACTCAATATAATTATTCACAGGATCATGCTTTGAGGTAATGATTTTTCTAAAACACTTAAGCACCTCCTCTGAAATCATATATTTTCCCTGACTTATGGAATAGGTATCTTTAATTATTTTAAGCTCCTGATTAATAATAATGACACGACCATTATTCAGCGTTGAAAACTGCTCTAATTCCGCATTTACAACCACTGAAGACTGATCCTCAAGATAGCCATAACTGACTAGATGATTTGACAAAATTGTACACTGATTTTGTACCTCTGAGATTTTCACAGCGATAGCTCTATTTTCGTAGCTCTTAAGGATAACCTTACACATAATAACGCTGGGAATAATACCAACCACGCATATAATAAGGAATATCCTTAAGCGCATACTTCTTATTGGTTTAAAATACTCAAAAAACTTCTTACGCATTGAAATAATAACCCACACCCCATTTCGTCATTACATAATGTGGTTCACTGGGATTATCCTCAATTTTTTCACGTAATCTCCTCACATGAACATCAACAGTACGCAAATCCGCAGCATTGTATGAATCCCATATCAATTCCCTAAGCTTTTCCCTGCTGTATACCCTGCCCGGATTACTTGCAAGCAGCTCAATAAGTTCAAATTCCTTCACAGTAACACGAATCTCCCTGTTCCCGATAAAAAGGCTCTTATTATCCACATCAATTCGCATATCCCCAATAAGGATTTCCTTGCTTTTTCTCTTGGCATCAGCAGACTTTTCACTCATTTCAATACGTCTTTTTATTGCAACAATTCGTGCCTTAACTTCCTCGATGTTGAAGGGTTTTGAGACATAGTCATCGGCACCGCAATCAAGCCCCAAAATAATATCCTTATCATCACTTTTAGCTGTAAGCATTATTATCGGAACATTGGAATACTCACGTACACGGGCACACACCTCGAAACCATTATACACAGGCAGCATAACATCAAGTAGTACAACGTCATATTCATTATCTCTTAGCATGTCAAGCGCCTCACTGCCGTCGTAAGCACATTCCACCTCATAACCATCTGCCTCAAGGGAAAACTTAATTCCCTTAACTATTAATTTCTCATCATCAACAACTAAAACCTTCATACATCTTCCTCGTTATTCACTATTTCATACACATATTTTATCTTTAATCTTATTATACATTCCCTCTTTAATTCCTCCCACATTCATAATATCCTCTGTAGAAGCAAAAGAGCCATAGCTGTTTCTATACTCTATAATTGCACTGGCCTTAGATTGACCTATTCCGGGCAAAGTCATTAACTCATCAATTCCGGCTGAATTAATATTAACCATTGCCGCATCAGTACAGCCTTTATCATTACTCATCCCTGAGTCAATGTTTAAACCACTATCGACACCGGAAGCTGTATCATTGATTACCTCATCCTTTGTTGGCACATACAGCTTATCTCCATCACTTAGCATTGCAGCCTGATTCAGATAAAACTCATGGGCCTCAGGGTTCATTCCTCCTGCTGCATTAATGCCATCTACAACCCGGCTGCCTGCCATAAGCTTATACACTCCGGGTGACACAACAGCGCCACATACATATACGGTTACAGATTTTTCCTGATAAACCGTATGTGATACATTGACCGAATTATTATTCTCACTTGAATCCGATTGAACATTATATGTGTTGATATCTGAATTATCAAGACCGGAAGAAGTAATCTCACCCCTATCGGATGACTCACTCTCATTAAGATTTTCTTCATCTGCCAAACTTAATTCAACCATTTCACCCTTGTCAGAACAAGCCAACAGACATAATGAAAACAGAAACAAAACAGCAATATATATTTTTTTCTTCAATTAAGCCTCCTTAGGCCTTTATGCAGTTAAATATTCTAACACAATTTATTCCGTGACGAAAGAGGCAATTTAACATTTTTGTAACATTTTCAGGTAAAATACACCTCATCGAAATTTACCGAAAAAATGCTGTAAGACACATTCATCTGCGCATCATTGTGTTCTGTCGAATACTTAATCTACAATAGGTTTTATCCTGGATTACCACCTAGGGTTAAAGAATCCAATTAAGGTATTCTCACACAGGTAGCATTCATATTGAGAGGATTACGCTTATCATAAATATATAAAGCTGTGGTTTCTGATTTTATTGGCTCTACACCAACGCTGAAAATATCATAATCATATATTATTAGCGCTGTCATTTTGCTAAGCTGTTTTGAATTATATTGACTAAAATCGCCCAAATATTTACCTGTGTTATCCGCCGACATGTAAAAGTTCTTTATTCGTTCCTTTAGTGGCTCCATATCCTTAGCAAAGGAAGGTCTGGTTTTTGCATTTTCCCTTAAATAATAATCATGGGTTAACAATTCACGATAATACTCAAGTCTGTCACTGTCGTACTCACAGGCAAAATCAAGTAGAATTTCATATCTTTTATGTCTTGATGGTGCATAGATATTATAGCCCTTCTCATCATAAAATCCCGCAAGCAAGCTATAAAACTCAAAGGGTGAGGAAAATCTTTGAACCAACGCAGAAACAGTATTTTCAAACTGCCCTGAATTAAAAAACACATCAACCATCTCTTCAATATGCTTCAACTTCCTGATTTCGACATAAGAAATACTGTCTGTAAAAAGCACCTCATAGGGCGGTCGTTCGGAATATACAATTCCGTATTTCTTAATATTCTCTTCAATCCTTGTTCCGCTTAAAACCTTAAGGAAACCAAGCTGAAGCTGATTTGCCCCCATGTTATATACCTCATTAAAGGAATTAATGAAGCTGTCCATATTTTCAAGTGGAAGACCTGCAATAAGATCAAGATGCATATGAATGTTATTATATGATTTTATTTTTTCAGTCACCTTCCTGATAGCATCAATATTTGTTTTTCTGTTTATATTTAAAAGAGTATCCTCATTGGTAGTCTGTACACCTATTTCAAGCTGTATCAGACCGGGACGCATCTTACTAAACAGTTCAAGCTGTTCGTCATTAATAATATCAGCAGCAATTTCAAAATGGAAATTGGTAATACCGTTGTCATGCTCATGCAAGTATTTCCATATATTGAGTGCCCTTTTAGAATCACAATTAAATGTTCTGTCAATAAACTTAACCTGATCCACCTTATGTGCCAGGAAAAATTCAAGCTCCTTATATACCAAATTCAAATTACGAAAGCGTATTGTTTTATCAATTCCGGATAAGCAATAGGCGCAATTATATGGGCAGCCTCTTGATGATTCATAATATATAATTCTATTGTCCGACTTTAAACCCTCATCATAAATAAACGGAATGCCATCAATATTTACAGGTTCTCTGTCTCCTGTGTATATTCCGTTTGACTCGTTTATAAATAGTCCCTTAATTGGTACATATTTCCGGGTATCTACCTTGAAATCATTATCTATATATAATTCAAGCAGCTCCTTATAGGTTGCTTCCCCTTCGCCTACCATAATTCCCTTTATAAAAGGCATTCTATCAACAATCCTCTGTGGCGAATAGGAAGCCTCAGGCCCGCCAAGCCATATATTTATATTGGGCAATATTTTATTAATATCCCCGGCAACCGAGTATATATATTCAATATTCCAGATATAACAAGAAAACCCGATAGCATCGGGCTTTCTTAAAATGATATCCTCAACAATATAATCTATGGACTGATTAATCGTATATTCAGCCAGCTCCATATTATTCTCATATTCCCTTGAATAAGCATAGAGGCTATAAATTGCGGGATTAGTATGTATATATTTAGAATTAATACCAACAAGGAGAAATTTCATATTCAATCCTTCTCTGCATAATAATACAGCTTTTTCTCGGTAACAATAAATATGTAATCTTCAATTCTTACAGAATCCATTGAATACAGCTTAGTGGGTCCGGCAATTCTCTTGCCGTTAAGATATACACCATTCTTACTGTCAAAATCCTGTACATACAGAACTCCATTCTTCATTACAAATCTGGCGTGTCGCTTAGATACTCTGTTGCTGGATAAACGAATATCTCCATAATCACGACCAACATAAATATCCATTCCCTCAACAAGATCTATCGAACGTTCAACCATCTCATGGTGTGATGGATTAAGTACAAACATAAGAACTGCATTACGATGGGGCTTCTTAAACTCAGGATGATCAATTCTAATAATATCACCTATTGCAAGCTGCTTTTCTTCTGTTTTACCTTTACGCTCAGCACCATACAGAACACCATTTATAAAGGTTCCGTTAGTAGAATTATTGTCAGCATATGTAAATCCATTTTCATGCTTTATGAATTGACCGTGGACACGGGATGCTATAGGTGAATCTACCTTAATGTCTTTACTTTCGGGAGATGCCATACGACCCACAAACACAGATTCATCAATATAATAATTCTCAAACCCATGATATCTGGTAAAAACAAGCAATCTGAATTCCGACACAATCTGGCTTCCTTCAAATACAGTTGCCTCAAAGGTAACAACCTCGTCATCAAACATATGACCCACTTCCTGTATTGTAGGTCTCTTGCCCGGATCCTTACTGATTAGCCTTTCTACAAAATCCCTTATTCTTGACTCATCTCTTGCATAAATATAACGAATTAATTTCCCAAGTGAATATATATCTGCCATTTTATCATCATAAATCTCAGGAATCTGTCCGTTTCTTAGCTCAGGCGCAAGAAAAAGCTGCATTGTTTTGTTATTAAAATATTCATCCATGGAATTACGCATGGATACTTCATTGGTAATCTCTAAACCGTAGGATTTTTCATTTTTAACAACATATGTAAATAACCCACGTTTTTCGTCGCATACATAAATACATTCAGGAGTCAGATTTCTGTGAATCACCGGTGGATTCATTGTATGCATAATAAGCATGTCACGAATAAGACCTCTTACAAGCTCCTCCCGTTTTGACTTTTTACTGATTCTTTCTACGAATTTCTGATTCATAACCGTAGGCTTACTGGTAAAAGGAAATACCTGTTTTCTATATTCCGGCGTTCCTATCTCGGCCTTAACATATACCTCATTTCCCGGAGAATTAAGCATTCTGTTCCACATAGCATCAAGCATATCAAGCTCCTGCATACGCTCATTATACAAAAGCTCATCTGTAGGATCCAAATACTCAAAATCCTTTCTTTTCAAAAGATAATACTTACTGCCATCCTCCGAAACATACATTTTAACATTTTCACCCTTAATAAATCCCAGTTCCTCGTAATGCTCTTCAGGAACAGGAAAATATTCCCCCATAGGAGTAAGCTTAATATCATAGGGTTCCTGAACATAATTAAGTAAGCATAACAATTGTCGAAAAAGCTTTATCAGATTACGGCAATCAGTGTTACCTGCAATTCCTCGATTCTTAAGAGGAAGGGAACACCTTGAATACATATCATAGGCAATTGATTTAAGTGAATTATTCTCGTTCTCGGGCTCTGACAATTCATAAGGATACGCACGCTTGTACTCTTCCACAAACCCATGAATCTGAATCCTTGTGTATGCTTCATGGTCTTTTTTTTCAAAATCAATAACATGACGTATGAAAAAATTCTTTTTTGATATTCTTCTTCTTTCTTTACGACTTGTTTTATTATCCTTAGCTCGTTTTAAATCAACATATATTGTTCTTGACGCTTCCTTTTCAGTTAAATCATACACTTCTGTTCTATATATTTTTTCTAATTCAACACCAAGCGTTTCAATGGCACGACGCAGCGCTAAAAGGCACTCATCATAATCCACCATCATAAGTCTTTCCGCATTTAAACAACACAAATAAAGCTGCTCATTATGAGTTGCTTCTATAAGAAAGTCAAAATTTCCCTTTGGAATACTAATTGTCGAAGACAATCCTATCTGATTAATATCCATAACCTTCACCCAATCAATTATCAAGTCTGCTTTTGCAACACATGTCTAAGTGTTTTGCCAACTCAGGCCTTACACAAATTCAGCTCCCTATGAAGGAAGTAATTTTTAAGACACAGCTCAAATAATAGTACCACAAAAAGATAAAATAATCGAGTAGGCGATGCCTACTCGATTAAGAACAACAACTAATAATCTTTAATTAATTCATCAGAAACCAAAGAATGAATATGGATCAAATCCAAAAATTGAACCGTAATCATCACCAAAGCCAAAACTAAAATCATCCCCTGCTTCATCATCAGAATCATCATAGTCAGAACTTCTATCTGTATCCGTTTCTTTATCCTCCTCATCAGCAAGCTCTGATTCAGATTTCTTTCCAAGAGTAATTGCTATAGTCTTATCAATATAGGTATTTCCATCTGCACGTTTAATGAGAAGATCAACCGTTTCTCCAGCCTCATAGTACTGAAGCTGTTCCTTAAGAGCTTCCATAGAGGCAACACTGATTCCGTCAAATTTCTGAATAATGTCTCCTTTAAGAATTCCGGCCTTCTCGGCAGGTCCACCCTCCGTTGTTTCAGAAATATAAATACCCTCCGGAATATCATAGGACTCTGACACTTCACTGGTTACCGAAATTCCTGCAATACCAATATAACTAGCCTTCTTATCATCTACAAGTGTTCTTGTCTCACGATTCATAAGCTCTTCAATAATCGGCGTTGCTATTGAAATCGGAATTGCGTAACCCATTCCTTCTACCTCTGACGAAGCAAACTTCGCAGAATTAATTCCAACAACCTCACCCTTCATATTAAGAAGAGCACCTCCTGAATTTCCCGGATTAATTGCAGCATCAGTCTGTATTAGCTTAGAACAAATATTTTCAAGTTCAACCTCTCTGTCAAGAGCACTAATAATACCTGTGGTAACTGATTGTCCGTAACCTAACGCATTTCCAATTGCAACAACCTGCTGTCCTATAACAAGTGCATTTGAATCACCCATTGCAGCAACAGATATTTTAGACATTGTTTCCTCATTAATACTATCAAGATTGACTGCAATTACAGCAAGATCATTCTCGGAATCAGAACCCTTAACAACAGCCTCGCATACCTCTTCATTAATAAAACCTACTGAAAGTGCAGACGCCGATTCAATAACATGATTATTGGTAACAATAAGAAGCTCTTCATCATTCTGTCCAATAATAATACCTGAACCACAGCTTGTACTTTCGTATTCTCTGATTCCACGTCCAAACATTGAACGCACTTCCTGAACACTCTTATTGGTAATAGACACAATTGACGGCATTACATTAGCTGCAACTGTAGAAACATCCAGTCCATTTCCAACATTAAGCTGTGCAACCTGTGGTGTTTTTTTGTTAACCTCCACTTCCGCCTTAGAAGTAGAATCCTCACCCTTTGTCAGATTCGTCTTACTCTCCTGTTCCTTTACTACAACCTCATTCTTATCAAGGCCCATTTCGCGTTGAATAACCTTGCTTCCAATGCTGACGCCCTGAAATGCAGCTCCGGCAACAAGTCCAAATACCAAGGCATAGGCAACAACAGTCAAAAACTTCTTTCCGGCTCCCGATTTCTTTTTGGACTTTTTTTCCTTCTTTTTCTTCTGTTCAACAGGAACAGGAGGATTAGGTACAGTCTGTCTCATTTCTTCATTTTTTCTCTCATCATCATACTCATACATTTTTCATCCCTCCCTAACAGTATAAATACACCAATGTATTTCACCATATCAAAAGATTCAAAGCATCGTTTATTCATTACCGATAACCTGTTATCTCTTCTGACATACCTCATAGTATAAATCTTTCGTGAACTAAAAGTGATTTTTTACCTCAGAAAATGTGTTTTTTTTGTGTTTATTTTGTGAACGTCAGTCTGCACCAACATTTATCATTTCCTGAGTAGGAACCTCATAATCTATTTCATCAATCTGAGAACCTATTGTATCATTAAGCTCTTTAAGGGTTTCATCAGCATCAGCACCATTCCATATTTTCGTAAAGGCAATTTCCAACTGAACCCAATAATTGCTTGCCTCTACCATTTTAGGAAGTGGAACAGATTTCTCATACTCAGTCATAATATTCTCTATTTCGGTATCTTCATACTCAACATTGGTAAAGCATGCAATTTTACCGGTTTTTCTATATAGTTCATCCGCCCTGTTATAAGACAGGAATTGCGCAAAATCATTAGCAGCCTCTTTATTCTTTGAATACCCATTAATGGCAATGGAAGAAGTTTCGGAAAGTCCTCTTGCCTTAAGGGTCTGACTTATATCAGGCAACACTGCTACTCCGTACTCATAATTAAACTCGCCATTACTCTTAGCTTCTTTTATTTTAGCCAATGCATCAGTTGTAGCAACAGTAAATACGGTTTTACCCTCAATAAACTCATTAAGAATTGAATCATAGGTTACTGATTTTGAATCAATGGAGAAAAACTGATTAATATTCTGATACACCGACAGACAATCTACTGCCTGCTCATTGTAAATATTGAAGAATTTATTATCATCTCCATCCACTCCACCTACATCGACATAATTGCCAATAAAGAAATAGTTGTAGAATATATCAGATACATCCCACTTAAATACAGCTTCAACCTCTTCCGGAGCATCATAGTTATTTGCAAAGGTAAGAATATCATCTATTGTTGCAGGAATCATATTAGCCAGCTTTTCAAGGACTAATGGATCGTTAGTTCCTTCTTCCTCTCCCATGGGATTATCTTCACCATCAACAATCTCATCGTAGGATAAGGTATCAGCATTATTAATAGAAACAGTATCTTCACCTGCAGCTTCCCCTGTTTCCTCTATTGAATAATCACCATTTTCCGAATCAATCCTCTGTTTGGCTATGTTAGCCATATATGTCTTATTATATAAGAAAAAGTTTGTTTCATAATATAATGGATACGCTACCTTTACACCCTTACAACTAACTGCATGAATAGAAGTATTAGGATAATTAACAGCATTAACTATTCCCTTAGGATCCGATATTTCACAGGCTATTCCTGAAAGATACGCCTTCATAAGATTATCGTGAGGAGTGATATATAAATCCGGTGCCAGAACAACTTCTCCGTTTTCAACTTCACCTTCATATACAGAAGCATGATTTATCTGCTCAAGTAACTCAACTCCTGATACAAGAACAGGCTTGACTCTTATTCCGGTTTCACTTTTAAACGACAGTGCAGCCGCTGACAAAAACTCTGTTAATGCATCGTCTGCATACCATAGAATAATAGTATTATCACCCTTGGCGTTATCAATGGCAGACTGATTATTATTAACATAATTTAATCTGCTCAGGGCTTCGTCACTGCCTTCATTTCCATGCTTATACATAATATCATCTGTAGTAATCCCTACAAACAGCATTGCCACAGCAAGTGCTATGGCAATAATTCCACGAAAAAATCTGATTTTCCCAAACATAAAACTATCCTTTATACAACATATTACAATAAACTTTTATTCACTATCCAATACATTTTCAAGAATCGTTACCATGGCATCTACGTCTTCCTTGGTAACAATAAGCGGTGGAATAAATCGTATTACATTGGCACCGGCAGTAATAATAATAAGTCCATTTTCAATAGCCTTGGAGCACACTGCTGACGCACTCCTTTTATCATTATCAAATACAAGTCCCTGAATAAGTCCCTTGCCTCTGTGTGCCACAACAAAATCGTATTTATCAACAATTTCATCCAGCTTCTTGTACAGATATGAACCTACCTCATTAACATTTGCAAGAATATTGCGGCTTTCAAACTGGCGTAAAACCTCACATATTGCAGAGCACACCAAGGGATTTCCTCCGTAGGTTGAACCGTGATCTCCGGCGGCAAGTGATTTTTCTGCAACCTTCTCTGTCATCATAAAAGCACCTACAGGTACACCACATCCAACAGCCTTGGCAACGGTAACGATATCAGGCAACACACCATATCCCTGATAAGCAAACAAATTACCGGATCTTCCCATTCCGCACTGAATCTCATCCAGGATAAGCAAGCAGTCATTATCATCACACAGCTTGCGAACACCTTTTATGAATTCCTCTTCTGCAGGATAAATTCCACCTTCAACCTGAATAGTTTCCATTATAATTGCACAGGTCTTTTTCGACATCTGTGCCTTTACACTATCAAGATCATTAAAATCAGCAAACTTTATATTTCCTATCATTGGATAAAAAGCTTCCTGATATTTAGGATTACCTGTTACAGAAAGCGCACCCATCGTACGACCATGGAAGGAATGCCTCATTGCAATTATTTCATGATCTGTATTTCCATCCCTGGTAAAGGCATATTTTCTTGCCGACTTTATTGCACCTTCAATAGCTTCGGCTCCACTGTTTGTAAAAAATACTCGATCCATACCTGCTGCCTTTGTTATAGCCTTAGCTGCCTCCATTGCAGGAACAGAATAAAACAGATTTGATGTATGTATTATCTTATCAATCTGAGCTTTAATAGCATCATTGTATTCCTTATTGTTATATCCAAGTGCAAATACAGCAATACCGGCGCAAAAATCCAGATATTCTTTTCCGTTTACATCGTAAAGCTTAACTCCGTCTCCATGATCAAAAACAACCGGAAAACGATTGTATGTATGAAGGAACGAGCTCTCTGCTTCACTAATAATATTATCCATTGTCATAATCTACCTCCATATGCTTTCATACTAACTACAGCTTTGAAAGCAACAATACGGTTTGAAAACTTATTTTCAAACCTGTTACCTGCTCCTTTTTCAAATACGCATCCACTTCTTAGTTATAATATGGTTTCTTTCTCACTGTCTGGGAAAAACATAGTTCCAATACCCTTATTGGTAAATATTTCAAGAAGCAAAGTATGCGGCTTTCTACCATCAAGAATATGAACTCTGTTTACACCGTTTTCTATAGCATCTGTACAGTTGTTAAGCTTAGGAAGCATTCCGCCTCCAATAAATCCACTTGTAATTAAATCATTTGCTTCTGATACTGTAAGTCTTGAAATAAATGTACTCTTATCATTTGGATCCTTATACACTCCCTCAATATCGGTAAGGAATGCCAGTTTATCTGCATGCATTGCCTTTGCAATTGCACAGGCAGCATCATCTGCATTAATATTATAGGTATCGAAATTATCGTCAAGACCTATAGGCGAAACGATTGGAAGAAAATCATCATCTAAAAGATCCTCAAGGATTTTAGTATTAACCTCTGTTATATTTCCAACATATCCGATGTCCTTGCCATCTGAATATTTCTTTTCAACCTTTAAAAGTCCACCATCCTTGCCGGAAATTCCAACAGCCTTAACACCAAGCTCCTGAACCATTGCAACCAAGGACTTATTCACCTTACCAAGAACCATCTCCGCGATTTCCATTGTTTCATCATCAGTAACACGAAGACCGTTAATAAACTGTGGCTCTTTTCCAACCTTACTTACCCACTTACTGATATCCTTTCCACCGCCATGAACGACAATGGGCTTAAAACCAACCAACTTAAGCAAAGTAACATCCTTTATAACATTTCTCTTAAGCTCCTCATCGCTCATTGCACTTCCACCATACTTAACCACAATAACCTTACGATTAAATTTCTGAATATATGGAAGTGCCTCAATAAGCACCTCTGCCTTATCAATATACTGCTGCATATATTCTTCATTGGATATACTCATAATACACCTCTTTCTCTACATGTTTATAATTTATTATATGATTACGGTATCAAATAGGATTTCTTCCCCTTACGTCATTATATATTAGCTTCTGTAATCAGCGTTAATTTTAACATAATCATATGTCAAATCACAGCCCCAGGCTGTAGCAAAATCATTTCCCTCGTGCATATCGATAAGAATTGTTACCTCATCCTCTTTCATGATTTTTGTTGCAAAGTCTTCATCAAAATCAAGGGGAACACCATATTCAAATACTTTAAGCTTACCAGCCCTACTTACAAAGTATAATTCAACATCCTTCTGATCAAAATCAACACCCGAATATCCCATAGCACACAGGAAACGTCCAAAGTTGGCATCGCATCCATATATTGCAGCCTTTGAAAGATTTGAGCTGATAACTGATCTGGCAAGAGTTTTTGCGTCCTGTTTTGATTTTGCATTTATTACAGAGGCTTCAAAAAGCTTGGATGCACCCTCTCCGTCCTTAGCCATTTTCTTTGCAAGTGTTTCGCATACATATAAAAGAGCTTTTCTGAATTCAAAGTAATCCTCATTTTTGGTATCGATTAATTTATTCTTAGCCAATCCGTTAGCCATAATTAACAGAGTATCATTTGTAGATGTATCTCCATCAACGGAAATCATATTAAAGGTATCTAAAATAACCTCTGACAATGCCTCCTGAAGGAGCTTCTTATCAATAGCTATATCAGTAGTTAAGAATCCAAGCATTGTACACATATTAGGATGAATCATTCCTGAGCCTTTACTCATTCCGCCCAAAGTTACAGTAACGCCTGAACACTGAAATTCTACAGCAATTTCTTTATTAACAGTATCTGTAGTCATAATTGCCTTGCTGGCGTCTGTTCCAGCCTCTAAGGAAGAATCCAGGGATTTACTCATAGTTTCAACGCCCTTAACAAGCTTATCAACAGGAAGCTGCATACCTATAACACCGGTGGAAGCGACTGCTACTGTATTGTAATCAACCCCCAGTGACTTTTCCATTGCCTTTGCAGTAAGTCGGCAGGCCTCAAAGCCCTCTTCACCGGTACAGGCATTAGCAATTCCCGAATTAACAATAACACCATGCATTTTTCTTCCTGATTCAGTGATTTCCTTGTCCCACATAACACAGGCAGCTTTAACCTTATTGCTGGTATATGTTCCTGCACATTCACATGGCTCCTTTGAAAAAACCATAGCCATATCTGTTCTTCCATTATATTTTATATTTGCTGCACAGCTTGCAACCAAAAATCCATTTGCTGCGGTAATTCCGCCTTCTATAACCTTCATATTTCCCTCCTGTAATCTATTGCACTCAATTACTCATTAAACCTTATTATGTTTTCCGTATTTAATGTAAAATCATAATAATTCAGATCTTCTCTTTTTGTCCAGCCTATGGTTCTCCAAAATGCATTTCCAATATCATTTTCCGTAAATGCAATAAGAGAAACCTTATTAATGTGTTCATTCTTTAATGCATTCATGGCAAATACAACCATCTGCTTGCCAATTCCCTTGCGTCTGTAATCAGGGTGAACACATACATGATAAAAGCAGCCGCGTCTTCCGTCATGTCCGCATAGAATACCTCCCACCAGCTTATCATTATCATAAGCAACAACGCTAGTGGTAGGATTACGTTTCAGAAAGACCTCAACACCTTCTCTGGAATCATCGATGCTACGTATCGCAAACCCCTTTATACACATCCATAATTCCTTAACTTTTTCATAATCTTCGATTTTCATTACCCTGATTTCAATATTATTGTCCATTGAATTACCCATTTCCTTCCATACTACGTACTACATTCAATCAAAGGCAGACAAAAATTCTTGTTTTCCATCATTAACCTTGTTCATAATTATGCATGATTATACATCTTTTATGCATAATATGCAACGAATTTTTCATTTTTATTAGTTTTTAATGTTATTTTTATGCATTTAATCCTTGCATTATGTATTATTTTGATGTATTCTTTTGTATACAGTCAGTATTTCGAATATAGGAGGATTTTAATAATGAAAGAAAAAGTTATACTTGCTTACTCAGGCGGACTTGATACAAGTGCATTAATTCCCTGGTTAAAAGAAAATTTTGATTACGAAGTAATTTGCGTATGCGGTAACTGTGGTCAGGCCGACGAGCTTGATGGTCTGGAGGAGAGAGCTCTTTCAAGTGGTGCCGCTAAATTATATATTGAAGACTTAACAGACGAGTTCTGCGAAGATTTTATTGTACCCTGTGTACAGGCTCACGCAGTATATGAAAATAAGTACCTTTTAGGAACATCTATGGCTCGTCCCGTAATTGCGAAACGTCTTGTAGAAATTGCTCGTAAGGAAGGTGCTACAGCTATTTGTCATGGTGCAACCGGAAAAGGTAATGACCAGATTCGTTTCGAGCTCGGTATCAAAGCACTTGCTCCCGACCTTAAGATTATTGCTGCATGGCGAAACGAAAAATGGACAATGAATTCCCGTGAGGAAGAAATAGAATATTGTCGTCAGCATGGAATTAATCTTCCATTTTCTACTGATTCAAGCTACTCACGTGACCGTAACCTTTGGCATATCAGTCATGAAGGTCTTGAGCTTGAGGATCCTGCCAATGAACCTGATTATAATCATCTTCTTGTACTCGGAACAACACCTGAGAATGCTCCGGATGAAGGCGAATATGTAACTATGACATTTGAAGCAGGCGTTCCTAAGTCAGTTAACGGTAAGGAAATGAAGGTTGCTGATATTATTACAGAACTCAACCGCCTTGGTGGTAAGCATGGAATCGGAATTGTTGATATTGTAGAGAACCGTGTTGTAGGTATGAAGAGTCGTGGTGTATACGAAACTCCCGGTGGAACAATTCTTTACGAAGCTCATCAGCAGCTTGAAGAATTAATTCTTGACCGTGAAACCTATGCTCTTAAGATGGATATGGGTAACAAGTTTGCACAGATTGTATATGAAGGAAAATGGTTCACACCTATTCGTGAAGCAGTTCAGGCTTTTATTGAATCAACTCAGAAATATGTTACAGGTGAGGTTAAATTCAAGCTTTACAAAGGAAACATCATTAAGGCAGGAACCACATCACCATATTCTCTTTACAATGAAAGCATTGCAAGCTTTACAACAGGTGATTTATACGATCATCATGATGCAGAAGGCTTCATTAATCTTTTCGGTCTTGCAAGTAAGGTAAGAGCTCTTAAGATGCAGGAAGCAGATAAATAAGAATTAAGGAGTGTTTAATTGATCGATTTAAGAAATGTAACAACGATCATAGGAATATATCTCATATGTGTTAATCTGTTTGGTCTAATTTCATTTTTCATAGACAAACAGAAAGCCAAGCGGCAGTCATGGCGTACCCCGGAGGCGACTTTATTCACAATCGCTATTTTCGGTGGCAGCATTGGCTGCCTTCTTGGTATGTATCTGTTTCATCACAAAACCAAAAAGCCCGCATTCTATATTGGCATACCGGCCATTTTTGTTATTCAGATAGCTTTAGTCCTTTTATTTATATATGTTCTTCCATTTGACTTTAGCATAATGTAGAGGTACTCCTATGAAACTTTTTACTATTAAAAATACAGGTCTGTTTATGACCAGACTTCTCTCTGAAAAAGAAACAGCCTTTGACAATTTTCTACTAAATGAAGCATCTGTTATATCCGGAATATCGTACATAATAGACGGAAGGCTTAATAAGAATTTTTATTCGGAAACAGATTACGAGCAGATGCGTAGTGAAGCCCTAGAAAAGCATCAGATTTTCTCAGAGGATTTTATTCGTTTCAACAAAGTGAAGCCCTTTTGCTATAACTGTATAAAAGGCAAAAACACACCTCTGTCCTTTAAGTTTGTTTTCCATCTTCCAAAAGAGGAAGTTCTTAAGCTTGTTGAAAATATTGATTGTGGTTTTAGTATAAACGACATTAATAGTCTTAATATCACAATCAAATACGATGGTACTGCAACAACCTGCACCACAGCAATATCTCTTAAGGTTTTCACACTGGACAAAACGCTTGAGAACAGTTGGGATAATTACATATACGGTTTTCTTACTACAAACGGAATCAATATTGATTAAATGTGTCAACTACACCTCTGCTTCTTTGACCTCAAGATGCTCAATGACTAAATTTAAAAGGTAATATCCGCTTTCGGTTATACAAATAAAGCAGTAACCTCCATCTCCCTCATTACATATAAATCAATTATGGAATTAAGCTTCTGCCTATATACATTAATCATAGAAATAAGATTTGTTAACGAATCTATTCTATTATACAGCAGCACATCAAGAGTAATCTCTGTTGCGAAACTAAAATCGCACCGTTTCATTAATTCCATTAAACTCTCTTCACAAAGCTTCAATTCTATAATTGTATTATCCAGCTCCTCAGCAGCCATTTTCATCTTGGAAATATCTACATATGTTTCAGGTATTACAATATGGACACTATTATCCTCTTCCACGTTAAATAGATTCTCTTTAACATAATTCCAGGTATCATCAAATGCTTCAGTGATATTACAAAACTTATCCAGCTCATTTACATCATTAGACAAAGCAGAGGCAGCAATTGTTCCAAACAGCTTAGAAATCACAACATTTCCGTTATTTGGCATAGAATCCATACTTTTTGTAAGGGTTTGTGCAAAAGAATCAAATTCCTCCATTAATTTGCTCTGTTCAACAAAACCTGTAACATTGCCATTTTCATCAAACCTACAATTTTTTAGTAGATTATAAGAGCTGTGTCCCCCTGCAATTCCATGACCATCATTAGCAATATAATATTTCTCACCTGCCACATCATTAAGTAGCGTGTTCACTATATCATTATCAGCATTTATTGACTTAATCTTATCTTTGTTTGCCGCAATTATGTCAGCATATTCTTTAACAAAAGCATCATTCTCTCCCTGCCCGTCAAGCATCAGCGCTAATGTAACGCTATCCGGATTTTTTATGGCAGCATAAGCAGCAAAATTTGCACCCTTAGAATGTCCTACAGTTTCAATATTCTTATAGGCAGCGCAATCATATTTTACAAAATCACCTGCAATCTCCTGTAACGGTGTTTCCAGCATATACTCCGAAGTAAAATTATCATACCAGGCATCATATAATCCACCTGTACCGCGAAATACAACAGTTGCATTTTCATAGTCATTTGCATTCGCATAACATATACCTCTTACTCCACCTTGATTAATAGTTCTTGCCACCTGAAGATTTTTAAAGTCGGTAGAGCATTCATCTGCCATTTTAAATATTTCAGTACACTGTTCAGCATTAAGGCCTCCTGAAATACCAAGTTTTCCCACAAGCTTCGTATCAATTTCACCATAATCATTTTTAACCATATTAATAAGTTCACCTACGGTTGATACCTGTACAGATTCATCTAAATATAATAGATTAGCTAATATTATTTTTTCTTTTTCATTTAACATACTCACACTCTTACATATAAAGATAATTGACCCAGTTGTAAAATATCACCTGACTTAAGAAGTAGCTCTTGAAATACCTTCTGCTGATTCACTCTGGTTCCATTAGAGGACTGTAAATCTCTTACATACCATTCATTACCTTTGACAGATATTTCACAATGTTTCCCTGATACAGAATCGTCATAATCAACAACCACATCACAATTACTCTTTGACCTGCCTACAACTAGTTTATCAATACAGGAGGCTCTAAACAGTCGCGTTGGATCATTACAATCCTCTAATACTATATTTCTGCCTATACTGTCCTCTGATAGTAATCTTGTAGGCTCGCAATCATCATCGACAAGATTTCTGGTTGATGAATAATCATCCATAAAAATGTTCTCTGTGTCATCCCATTCATCATCTTGAATATTCTTGCTTCTAAAACTAATTCCAATATCTTTTCTTCTTTTTTCACACCTCTTTCTTATAATCAAAACTACACCTAAAGCAACCAAAACGGACACAATTAGCATAAATACAGGAATAATTATGTTTAAATAGCTGTTCTTTTCTTCTGATTTAATAATGGGTTGGGGATTAACTGTTTCACTTTCTGTATTCATCAGATAATCTGATTGTGACGTCATTCCCTGGGCAATACTATCGAAATTAGTATTAATAGCTTCTGGCACCTTATCACTTGCAATATACATTTCCTCTGTATCTACCTGCTCTACTGACAATTCTTCACTTTCATATTCGTTCAGAGCTTCTTCCTCAGCTCTTTCAGAATCCAATGCTAACAAGGCTTCTTTTCTTTCTCTGTCCGTTTGGATTGAATCAAGAATTTTCTGTCCAATAATCGTCTCACTTGCTGCATCACTTCCCGGGAATTCTGTTTTAAATATACCGGCATTACTGATTGTTGCAATTGCCGATAAATTCATTGTTGCCTCGGTGTCCTTTGAACCAACACAATGAACAACGTATACAGGATAATCAGACTCCTCAAGTAGATGATACAGTTCAGCATCAGCATGATTTACCGATTCATTTTCTTCCCCATCAGTAAATAAAATAATATTTCTAAGTGCCACATCTGATTCTCTCCAATCAAGCAGTACAGATGTAAGACTATCCGTTATACATGTATTTTTTTCTTTTGGTTCAATAGAATCAATTGCCTCTGTCAGTTCCTGTTCTTCAATAACATATTCTGTAAGCTTCTCAACATTTTCACCAAAGGTTGCAACCATTACAGAATCGCCTTCTTCCTTATTACGAATAATGTATTTGGCAATTTCCTTACTTAATGAAATATTCACATCACCTACAGAATTGGAATTATCAATCAAAATAAGAGTTTTATAATTGACCGCCATACCAGTTTTCTCCTTTATACAATAACATCACTTAATAAGCCGGCACTGGCCTCCTGATTGGCATCTTCTGCTGCCTGATATTCTCTGGCCATATCAATAAGATCCGTTACATGCTCCTGAATTAGTCGGTTGATTTTATCAATATCATCCTGTAAGCCTAAAAATTTGGTAGAATACCCCTTTGCAGCCTCTCCCTGCCATATAGAGGACAGACCGTTAATAATCTCTAACATTTCCTGTGTCAGAGAATTTACTGTCTTCCCTGTTGTACTAAATTCGTTTGATGCCTCTATTAACTTTTCCGGTGTTACCTTTAATATACCTGCCATTTTCTTCTCCTTATTTTAAGTTTTTCCAAAGCTCCTGTCTGTTTTACATTTCCAAACCCTTAACTACTTGCTGTATTTACATTTTTAGCCTCTGCTTCTTCATACTTAGCTGCAATGATAAGTAACGCTTCAATGTACTTTTCAATAGCGGTATGAAACGCCTCCATTTTAGTAGCATCTGTTGTAAAAGCTTTATGGAAGGCTTCATTTGCCTCGCCCTCCCACATTTGCTTTAACCCCTGTTCTGTTGTAATAAGATTTTCTACATTCGTTTTAAACCGGGCATTTAATCCCTTCATTGCTTCAGCCTTTTCTCTAAGTGAAGCTGCTGTTACAAGAAAATATGACATATTTTTCCTCCTTATAATATTCTTGTTTCAAAGGTTGTTATTGCAGTTACCTCTGCTGCGTATATTACACCTGCAGCATTTTTTATTAGATTAGATAAATCCTCAATAGCTTCGGCAGATTTATATAACCTTTTCTTTAATGTTTCAGAATTTCTTATATACGTTGTTGCGCTTTCATTTTTCCAACTATTCGTCAAAAGCGTAATAGCCTCATCCATTCTTGAATTACCAATTCCTGATATTCTTCTCGAAATATCATATAATTCCTCCGCAAGTGCTAATGCTTTATCAAATTCAATATCAATCTCCGTTTTCCGCATATAATAATCCTCCTGCAAGAGCTTCTACTCCTGCCTCCATTTCCTGATAAATTGTAATTCCCTCCTTAAGCTCTACACACATCCTTCGTAGATTATTTATGACACAATTCATAAAAATATAGTCCATTTCCAAACGTGTATTAAAGCTGTCGTGAGCCTCACCCTCCCATGATATTCCTAAAGCTTTTAATCTTTGTCTTAAGCTCTCCAATTCATTTTGAAGCTTCACCGTATACTCATACAATTCGGTAGACTTAGCATTAAGAATACTGTATTTTGCCATCAAAAAAATCGCTGTCACCCCCTATTGTCCGGCATGAATAGCTTCATACTCAGACTGAATCATTAGATATAATAAAGTATTTCCATTTCTAATATTACATTCTGATAAGGCTTTATCCATTGGAAGCAAGCCACCCGGATTGTCCATAAAGAGATATCCTAACTCACATTCTTTATCTGATTTTTCAATATTTCTAACAAATGCTCCTATTTTTTTACACAGTTCACTTACAGAAATATTTTCATCTACCCAAAGAGCAATTTTACGTCCCCACTGTAAAGCAAACACTTCTATATTCATAAACAAAGGTACCTCCCTTACTACTTTATTGTTAGTGCTCAGTATTAAATCGCTTCTTTATTTTCATACAGAGGAATAACAACCTCACCCTGATACCATTCCTTATTGACCTTTGGAATAACACCCAAGCCAATATCCAACTTTTTACACTGTTTTGAAAATGGCATATATGAAAAATCAAACAGATTTTGAGTTTCCATATTTCCTCCAAGGTAAATCCCATAAATAGCTTTCTTTAAGCCTTCAAAAATCTTTCTGCCGGCAACCTTGGTATAAGCCTCCGTAGAAAAGGTGGAAATAATGTGGATATTTTTTGAATTATCAATAATATCTAATATTTTTTGTTCCTCTTCCCTTGAAAAGTCATTTCGATAAAACCTATCTATTAATTCCGTTATGGAATCAGAAAGAATATAAATATCTCCTATATTCTTTTTTGAAATATCAATAATTTCACTAAGATTTTCCATATATTCATAGCTGCTTTTATTTCTAATAAGAAAGTACTCAATGTTCTTTAATAGATTCGTTTTTCCGCTTTTTATTCTTCCTCCGATAACAAATCTATGCAGCATATCCGTATTCAGTGTAAGAATCCTTGCACTTTCCTTAATATATCCAATCGGAAGCTCCTTTACATCTTGTGAAATGTACATAGCCTCAAGTTCAGAAAGCCTTGGTTTATCCGGAATATAAGGAAGCATGGCAGCGCACATCGTTCCCCATTCTTTATTACGCATAGCTATTTCAAAATCTATTCCCTTCATTCTGTCCAAATCATTATTGCTAATAGCTAAAGCCGTCTGAAATTCCAGAATATCCGAACCAATCCTTGCAATTCCACGGCCTTTTACCGAACTGTCAGGCAACATTGATATTCCTGTTTGACGCATACACTCTGCATACTGGTATTTATCATTAAGTCGTAAGGCTATAGGTGTTTTTATATTTTCAAATACCTTTGAAGGTATATCCCCGGAGCCTATTGAATTACCGGACAAAATCAGATATATTCCGTATGTTTCACCAAATTTCAGTAATTCTACTATATCGTTGTCATATTGATTTTGCGTTTTTTCACGGAAACAACCATAATTATCAATAACAAGAACAATTGCAGGTTCACTACATTTAGTATCTCTGAGTCGTTGTTCAAAAACTATTCCCTTCCACAATGCTTTTCGTTCCTTCATTATGTCCTTAAGCATTACAATAAGATTAACTACTCTTTCCTGTTCTTCCTCCGTAATATATGCACCTACCATATGACTGTTTTGAAATTGTGCCAATAAACGATTACTATAATCAATAATATATATATTTATAATTGCGGGATTCTCTTTCTTTATAAATGAATACAGACATGTCTGTAGAAATGTACTTTTTCCACATGCAGCATTACCAAATATTCCTATATGGCCGCCCTTTATAAGATTGTGTCTAAAAATTCCACGTTTCTGATGTTTAGGTTCATCGTATTCGCCAAATACAATTTCATATTTATTGCTATTTAACAGCCACTCTTTTTGTATCAGGATATTTTCCTCAAGTGGTTCAAGCCAAAGATTATATACACTTATGGCTTCTTTACTGCCTATATTATTAAGTATATCCATAATAATCGAAAAATGTGTTTCCTTAGTATCCGCTTCACCTTCTTCTACTTTTTCTGAATTCAACAGCTCAGTTTTCCTATGATACTTATCAAGCAGATATGCAGTATAATCACAGCTATTATTCTCTGCATATTTTTCCATTGAATACCCTGTCTGAAAGGCTTCATACAGTTCATCGTTACCCACCTGCAAAAATGCTCTTCCGGGATTGGATATATTAAACTGATACCCAGATGATGGACTTCAACATGACAGTTGAAATACCCATTGTCTGGGTATTTTTTTTGTTAGGAGGCATAATCATATGAGGTTTTTATTTCCAGAAGAAAGATTATTGGGGCATCCATGTGTGTATAAGG
>JAZQOI010000068.1:0-2597 GCA_045627745.1 Lachnospiraceae bacterium
CCACCCTCACTGATATCTTTAATTATACCTGTGAACTCTCTATCATTAGATGCTTCATTAGTAATAATAAAACAACCCTCAACTTCTATAAGAGTTCTCTGATAATACCTTCTATCCAATCTTAAAACCCAACCCGTTACAATTCCCTTAACACTGCTTAATTTTACTATTACCCCCCCCGAAAATCAAGTGAAATCAGTGGTTTTGGCACTTATTTCCTATTTCAGGACATATATAATAAATAACGTATATTTTAATATAAATTACAATCAAAGATTTGTGATATAATATTATCAAATAATCATTTAAGGAGATATTGCAAATGAAAACAAAAAGAAAATTCAATTTTAATTTCAACAAAATGCTTTTAATGTTTGCGTTAATCCCTATGATTACAGCAATTATCGTTACTGTAACATACTCAGTTAACAAACTTAATTCCGAGTTGGAAGAAAGTACTTATTCTCGCCTGAAGGCCTGTGCAATCCAGGTTGAGCAATATTTCGAGTGGGATATCCGTGAAGATATTCTGGAAGCAGATGAAGTCACAGAAAACTATATAGATTCTTTGAAGAATGAAGGAATCGAGCTTACATTATTTGAAGGTGACACTCGCTGGATTACATCAGTCAGAAATGACAAGGGTGAACGAAATAATGGAACTACCTGCGATTCTGCAATCTGGGCTGCCGTATCAAAGGGTGAGCATTATAAATCAGATGGCGTTGTCATAGCAGGAAAGGACTATTACGTATATTACGTACCAGTTTATAATGCTGACGGTTCTATCTGGGGAATGGCCTTTGCCGGCGAAGAAGAAGCAATTGTAGCTAAGGCAGAAAAAGATGTTTTAATTGCCAGCTTAATTGTATCAGTAATCTTACTTGTAGTATTTATTGTTATTGCTTCATTATTTACACTAAAGGTTGTTACTCCACTTAAAAAGGTTGTTGCTGCAATGACTGATACATCGAAGGGTGACCTTCATGCAGACACCGATATTCATTCAACAGTAACTGAAACACAACAGCTTATTGAAGCAGCTAAAACACTTCAGAATGTTTTACAAAAAACTATCGGTGATACACAGTCTATCAGCCGTCAGTTAAAGGAAGGTGCTACTACAGTATCTGAATTATCTACTCAGTCACACGAGGGTGCCAACCAGATTACAAGTGCCATGGAGGATCTTGCAAATGGTGCTACCTCAATGGCTCAGAATGTTCAGATGATTAATGAACAGGTTATTTCTATCGGAGCATCAATCGATGTTATTTCTGATAAGGTTAAAGAAATGAATGCAGCTTCCGAGAAGTCCGCTATTGCTAATAAGGTGGCTACTGAATATATGGATAAGTTAAACGATGCATCCAATAGATCAGCTGATGGTGTTTCTGAGATTAGCAGTCTTATCCATGACTGTGAAGAATCAGCAATTAAGATTAAGGATGCCGTAGAAATGATTTCATCAATTGCATCACAGACTAACCTGCTTGCTCTTAACGCTTCAATTGAAGCTGCCCGTGCTGGTGAAGCTGGTAAGGGCTTTGCTGTTGTTGCTACAGAGATTAAATCATTATCTGAACAGTCAAATAATTCTGCAGAAGAAATCAAAATTATCGTTGAGGAAATCTTCAATAAGGTTAATGCCTGCGTAGATGGTTCTAAGAGATTAATCACTATTATTAATTCTCAGATGGATTACTTAAAGGAAACTGCAGAAAAGATTACAGACATGAGTACAACAGGTATTGCAATGAGCAATTCTGCCAAAGATATAGATAAAGAAACAACCGTACTTGTTACTGCTAAGAATGAGGTTACCTCATCTGTATCAGAGCTTTCAGCAATCAGTGAAGAAAATGCAGCTTCTAATGAAGAGGTATCTGCATCAATCACTCAGATTACAAGTGCAATCCAAAATATTGCAAGCAATTCATCTGATACAACAACCACTGCTGATATCTTAAACGATACAGTTAATTACTTTAACTAAAATAAGCAATAGATAAGGCGTCCATTTACTGGGCGCCTTATTTTTATTTCTCCTGAATTTCCTTTCCACTTAAGTGTTCAATCTCAAGCTCAAACATCTGAAAAGCATTCTTATATTTTTCTATTTCTTCATCTGCAGTCTGCTCATCCGGATAATATTTCATGGCCATTTTCTTAACATATTTAACAGCCTTATCCTGATCATCTATAAGGTGACATCTCCCAAACACAACTGTGCTCTGCATATAAGGTGCCCAGTCTTCGTCTTTAATTGTCTCATTTCCATATACGGTAAAGCACACCTTATCATCTGCTTTAATAGAATCAAACTTATGCCCTGCACGAGCTCCATGAAAATAAATCTTATTTTCCTCTTCGACAAAGATATAATTTATCGGCACTGCATAAGGATATCCATCATCACCATTTACTGAAAGCACTCCTCGCCTTTCATTTATGAGCAGTTCATTAAGCTTATCTTCCATTCCATCATAAGCCACACAGCCAATATGACAGGTATCCCTAAAGCTTTCAATATAATCTGCCATAACCTCATCATAATTTTTAAGTTCATCATCTCCAGAAGCGATAAGAGCTCTCTT
>JAZQOI010000069.1:0-30789 GCA_045627745.1 Lachnospiraceae bacterium
CGCTCATTTTTCTGCAAAAAATGGCTACTTTTTCATGTTTTGGCGGGTCATAAAGGTGCATACAGCCTCTTACGTGCAAGCACGACGAGTCAGCATGACCTTTTGACCCTGGTATCATATTTTATAATAAACAGATGGGAGATTATAATATGGCAAATTTTGTTGAGAGAAAGAGATGGTTGTTTTTAGGGTTACCTTTTACCTTTACGAAGTATACTGTTGAAGAAGATAAAGTTATTATTAAATCAGGATTATTTACTATTAAGGAAGATACCTGCTTTATGTATAAGATTCTTGATGTTCGTCTTGAAAGATCCTTATTGGAGAGAATCGCCGGTATGGGAACAGTTAAATGCTACACCAGTGATGTAACCAGTAAAAGTCTGGTTCTTCTACATGTTAAAAACAGCAAAGCAATTTCTGATTTTATTTTAAATCAATCAGAAGAAATGCGTCTTAAGAGAAGAACTTTAAATACAATGAATCTTACTCAGGGACTTGATGGTATTGATGACGTAGATTTGGATGATTAATATGTGATTTTTCTTTTGAAAATTTTGTTTTGTTACGTTTGATATTAAAAGTAATTCATAACATGAGTTACTTTTATTTTTTGAAATTTTTTTATTATGTTTTGTCGAAAATTCAGGAAATTTATAGCAAAAAAAAATATGCTGTGATAAAATATATGCCGTGTTGTGTTGCCACAAGGAATAGGGTAGCTCGAAATTTTACAGACTATATTTTGTACATTTTGAATGAATAGTAACAGGAGAATTATTTTAATGGATGTTTCTAAGATTCAAGAAGGTGTTAAGCTTATTCTTGAAGGAATAGGTGAGGATGTTAATAGAGAAGGTCTTGCTAATACACCGGCTCGTATAGCTCGAATGTATGATGAGATTTTTGCCGGTCTGACTTTAGACCCTTCAGAGTATCTTAATACTACATTTGAAGTTACTAATAATGAAATGGTGGTAGAGAAGGATATTACCTTCTATTCTATGTGTGAACACCATCTGTTACCTTTCTACGGTAAGGCACATGTAGCATATATTCCCAAGGGAAGAGTTGTTGGAATCAGTAAGCTTGCCAGAACAGTTGATATTATTGCTAAGAAGCCACAGATTCAAGAAAAAATGACCGCTGAAATAGCTGATGCATTAATGAATAATCTTGATTGTCAGGGAGCTATTGTAATGATTGAGGCTGAGCATATGTGTATGACAATGCGAGGCATTAAGAAGCCGGGAAGCAAGACGGTAACACTTGTTGCCAGAGGTGAATTTGATACCAATAAGGAACTTAAGGATGAATTCTTTAGATTATTAGGTAGATGATATGCAGGAAATAATACTTAAGAATATGCCCAGAGTTAACGATATACTTAATAATGAAGAATATATTAAAACAGTTCGTGAAATAGAAGCTCTTGAGACTGACAGAATTTACTGTAAACATGGATTTGATCATTTCCTGTCGGTGGCAAGAATTGCAATGATTATTAATCTGGATAATGAATTAAATATTGATGCCGAGCTGATTTATAGCGCAGCCTTTCTTCATGATATTGGTCGAGTAGAAGAATATAAGCGTGGCGTAAGGCATGAAGAGGTTAGCGCTGAAAGAGCAGGTGATTTTTTAGTTAGTGCAGGCTTTAATGCAGCAGAATGTTCTATGATAGTTTCTGCAATTGCTAATCATCGTGATGAGGAGAGGGCCGGAGTTAAGGCATTGGATAATCTGATATACAGAGCTGATAAGCTTTCCAGAAATTGTTTTTTCTGTAATCAGACCGAGAGCTGCAGCAAGGCTTTATGTAAGAGAAATTTAGAAATTAAGCTGTAAGGTTTATAATTACTAGTAATTATTGAAGTATTTTCATACAATCATAGTGAATGATGTTCTTTATTGTGATGATGAAATTAATTTCAATTAGATTGATATTGGTTATTCTTAATGTTAGTGAATTGGGATATACAATGAAGATTGGTAACAGAGAATTTGATTTTGATAATGGTATTACATATATAATGGGGATTCTTAATGTTACACCTGATTCCTTTTCTGATGGAGGAAGGAATCTGTCTACGGATGCAGTTCTTAGGAATGTTTCAAGAATGATTCAGGGTGGAGCTGATATTATTGATATTGGCGGAGAATCAACCAGACCGGGGTATAATCCGGTTGAAGAGGATGAAGAAATTAATAGAATTGTTCCTGCAATTGAAACCATTAGATGTGAATATGATATTCCGATTTCAATAGATACCACAAAAAGTACAGTGGCAAAAGAGGCCGTTAAAGCCGGAGCTGATATGATTAATGATGTTTCCGGCTTACGTAAAGATAAAAAAATGGCGTCTGTTATAGTTAGTACCGGTGTGCCATGTGTGTTGGTAGAGTCGAAGGAACTTGGTGATGACAGGGATTTGTTCAATAGAATTAGCCATAATATAGAAGAAATGGTTAATTATGCTAAGCTAAATGGCATTCAGGAAGAGAAGATTATCATTGATCCCGGTCTTGGTTTTGGTAAAACCTATGATATTAATATGCGTTTACTTAATAATCTCTCTATTTATAAACAATATAACTATCCGGTGCTACTGGGTGCATCAAGAAAGTCATTTATTGGTAAGTCATTGGATACTGAGGTCGATAGCCGATTAGAGGGAACACTGGTTACCAGTATTCTTGCAATGGAAGCCGGATATGAGTTTGTAAGGGTTCATGATGTTGTTGAGAACAGTAGAGCGCTTAGGATGCTTCGCAGGATTAAGTCTTATTCATAATTACAACAATCTATTGCATAAATAATAATGAAATTATAAAATATATATTGTATTAGATTTAATATTTTTGATAAATCTTTATAAATTGTCACATTTGAGGGGTAACTTGACAATAATCGCGAAAATGTGTGATAATGTTCTTATCTGAATTTTTGGGGGATACTAATGGTTCAACGTGTAGGTAAAGGCAAGCAAAAATTAAGGCTTGGCGATATTCTGGTTCAACAGAATGTTGTCACCAGGGAACAGCTTGAAGCGGCACTCCGTAAGCAGGCTGGTAGCGGGAAAAAGCTTGGCGAGGTTATGGTGGAGGCTAATATTACCACCGAGGAAGCTATTGGCAATGCTCTTAGTCGTCAGCTTGGTTATAAATTTGTCAATCTTAACGGTCTTCAGATTCCTGATAAGATTATTGCACTTGTTCCATCCAATATTGTTAAGAAATATGTTGCCATTCCTCTTGGCGTAGATGAGAAGAATACTAATGTTTTGTTTGTAGCTATGGCAGATCCTATGGATATGGCATGCGTTGATGACTTTCAGATTATTACTAATATGATGGTTATGCCTGTTGTTGCTACACCAAGGCAGATTAGATTACAGATTGACCATTATTATTCATCCGCTGATGTTAAGAATGCGGCTGATGAATATGCTAAAGAGCGAGAAAAATTACTCAAGGGTAGCGACGATGATGAGGAAGACTTATCAGAGGATATTAACAGTTCGCCCATTGTTCAGTTAGTTAAACAGATGATTGAACAGGCTGTTCGTCAGAGAGCATCCGATATTCATATTGAACCTATGGAAAATCAGGTTCGTATTCGTTACAGAATAGATGGTGCGTTATATGAACGAATGACATATAATACCAGCTTGCTTCCTGCTATTACATCACGTATTAAGATTATTGGCGGGATGGATATTTCCGAAAAGCGTAAGCCGCAGGATGGTCGTATTACACAGGTTGTTGATGGACTTGAATTTGATATTCGTGTATCTATTCTTCCTACTGTATACGGAGAGAAGACGGTTATGCGACTTACTTCTAAGACAGGCCTTACCAGAGCCAAGGCACAGCTTGGTTTCAGACCGGATGAGCTTAAGCAGTTTGATCATATTCTGGCTAATCCACATGGAATTATTCTGGTTACAGGACCTACAGGTTCAGGTAAATCAACCACACTGTATACTGCACTTAGTGAATTGAATAGAGAAGATGTTAATATTATTACTGTAGAGGACCCTGTTGAGGCTAATATTGATGGTATCAACCAGGTGCATGTTAATGTTAAGGCAGAGCTTACTTTTGCATCAGCCCTTAGATCTATTCTTCGACAGGACCCTGATATTATTATGATTGGTGAGATTCGAGATGGTGAGACAGCAGGAATTGCGGTTCAGGCATCTATTACAGGACACCTTGTTGTTTCTACTCTTCATACGAATTCAACATCAGGTTCTATAGGACGTCTAATTGATATGGGAATTGAACCTTACCTTCTTGCGGATGCGGTCGTAGGTATTATTGCACAGAGACTTGTGCGTAGGCTATGTCCTAATTGTAAGAAGAAGGTATATGCAACCGAGGAACAGAAGGTTTTACTTAATGTAGATCCTGCCAAGAAGGTTGTGATATATGAACCCTGTGGCTGTAATGAATGTGATAACACAGGCTTTAAGGGTCGAATCGGTGTGTACGAGATTATGGAGATTACTCCTAAGCTTAAGCCATACATCTCAAGAAAAGCTTCGGCAGAAGAGATAAAAGAGGTTGCTTTAAGCGAAGGAATGAATACTCTTCGTATGAGTGCAACCAAGCTAGTTTTTGAAGGAATTACGTCAATTTCAGAAATGGTTCGAGTTTCTTTTGATTCTTAGTGAACCTTTTTTGAAAGTAACATAGTCTTTATTATTGAAGTTGAAAAACTGATAATTAAATAAAGCGATTTTGGAGGAATCAGGAGGATATAGTAGTGATACAATTAGAAAGTGCACTTGAGCTTGCAATGAAGAGAAGAGCGTCTGACGTTCATTTTTCTGTGGGAAGACCTATTATGATAAGAGTTGATGGTACATTACTTCAGCTTAATGATGAGGTACTTAAACCACAGGATATCAAGGAAGCCTTTACACCTATTCTTACTGATTCACAGAGAGAGAGAGTAGAAACGGTTGGTCAGGTTGACTTTGCGTATTCTCTTAAAGGTGTTGGACGTTTTCGTCTTAATGTATTTAGACAGCGTGGAACCTATGCGGCTTCACTTCGACTATTACCTTTCCAGATTCCTGCACCACAGGATTTAGGAATTCCTGAAGCGGTTATTAGTATGACAGCTAAGAAGAGAGGCCTTGTGCTTGTAACAGGTCCTACAGGTTCCGGTAAATCTACTACTCTTGCTTCATTGCTTAATGTTATAAATACAAGAACAGCAGGACATATTATTACTCTTGAAGATCCTATTGAGTACTTACATAAGAGTAAGAAGTCTATTGTTAACCAGAGAGAGATTGGTCTTGATACAGATGGTTATGCATCAGCCCTAAGAGCTGCTCTTCGACAGGATCCTGATGTTATTCTTGTAGGAGAGATGCGAGACCTTGATACAATATCCACCGCGGTAACCGCTGCAGAAACAGGTCACTTGGTATTCTCAACACTGCATACAATGGGTGCTTCCAGTACCATCGACCGTATTATCGACGTTTTCCCTCCACACCAGCAGGGACAGATTCGAGTTCAGCTTGCATCGGTTCTTGAGTGTGTAGTTTCACAGGCTTTGCTTCCTACAGAAGTGGGTGGAAGATGTGCTGCATTTGAGGTATTGGTTGCTAATTCTGCTATACGTAATCTTATTCGTGAAGCAAAGGCTTATCAGATTCCTTCAATGATGCAGACTAATCGTAAGGCTGGTATGATTACACTTGATGACGCTTTGTATGATTTGTATGTACAGCGTAAGATTAGTGCTGAAACAGCATTAAGCTTTGCTCAGGATTACAACTACTTAAGCCGTAAGCTTATGTAATCGCAGGGTTACTTAGCAGGTCATTACAATGTGGGAGGTCAGATAAGTGCCAAGTTATAAATATGAAGCAATTAATCAGAAGGGCGGAACAGTAGTCGGTAATATCGAAGCCGATACAGCGGAAAAAGCCACTGCAATGCTTAAAGCACAGGAGCTTGTTCCTGTGAAGGTCAGTGAAGTGGGTGCCCTTTCTAAGGATATAGATTTAAGCTCAATGAGCAAGGGCCCTGATGCAAGAGCTTTTTCAGTTTTTTGCAGACAGTTCGTATCAATGTCTCAGGCGGGTGTATCACTTATTGATTCACTTAACATGCTTGGTGAGCAGACAGAGAATAAGAAGTTATGTCAGGCTATTAGAGAGATTCAAGCCGCAGTAGAAAAGGGTGAATCACTTACCGTCGCAATGAGACAGCAGAAGATAATGCCTCCGTTGCTATGCTCTATGGTAGAAGCCGGTGAAGCTTCCGGTTCATTGGATATTGCCTTTGACAGAATGGCTACTCATTTTGAAAAGGATGCCAAACTCAAGGCTATGATAAAAAAAGCAGCAATTTATCCTATAATCGTTGTTTTTGTTGCTATAGCGGTTGTTGTGGTAATGCTTGAGAAAGTTATTCCTACATTCTCATCCATGTTTGTGGATATGGATATGGAGTTGCCGGGAATTACCAAGACTGTTATCGCATTATCTGAATTTATAGCGAAGAAGTGGCTGATAATAGTTATTGTTTTGGTATTATTAGTTCTGGCCTTTAAGGCATTTAAGTCCTCGGCTTTCGGTGAATTATTATTTGCCAAGATAGGTCTTAAGCTTCCTTTATTTGGTCCACTTACCATTAAGACTGCTTCTGCCAGACTGGCTCGTACACTTAGTACACTGCTTGCGGCAGGTCTTCCTCTTGTAGATGCTGTTGGTATTACTGCAGATATTATGGATAATAAGCTTATTAAGGATGCACTTGTAGCTGCTAAGGATGAGATAGTACAAGGTACGCCGCTATCAGTTCCCTTAATGCAGTGTGGTATATTCCCACCGATGGTATACCAGATGACTCGTATCGGAGAGGAATCCGGTGATATTGAAGGACTTCTTGAAAAGCTTGCTGATTATTATGATGAAGAGGTTGAGAATGCTACCGCTTCAATGATGGCAGCAATGGAGCCTATGATCATCATTGTTCTAGCCGGTATCGTAGGTACACTTATTGGTGCGGTTATGGCACCTATGGCATCTATGTACGAAGGACTTGATAACCTGTAATCGAGGGGATTAGTCTTAGGCGAATAATTAATTACTTACTACGAATTAAGCGTCCGTAATAGGGGCGGATGTTTAAGAATATAACAATTTAATTTTTTTAACGAAAAGGAGATAGGAATTATGAAGAAAATGAATAACAAAGGTTTTTCACTGGTTGAGTTGATTATCGTTATTGCCATCATGGCAATCCTTATTGCAGTACTTGCACCTCAGTACTTACGTTACGTTGAGAAGTCAAGACTTCAGTCTGATAATACTACACTTGGTGAGATTGCCAATGCAGTGAAGGTTGCTGCAGCTAATGATAAAATCAATGGAGAAATTTCAGCAGCCGCTGCTACCATTTCTGTATCTACAACTGCTTTAGCAAATACTTCTGGTGGTGGTACTTTACTTCAGCCAGAATTGGATAATGTTATTGGACAGGCACAGCTTAAATCAAATACTTATGTTTCGGGTACTGCACCTACTGTTTATGCAGAGATGGACGCAACTACAAAGCAGATTAAGGTTACAATTAAGAACATGGTTAAAGAAGTTGGTGAAACACCTGCAGATGTTATTATGTAATTTCGCGTAGAGATTTATGATGATTATGTCGCCTGAATTGATTATATACATATTAATTGCATTATTTGGAATATTGATTGGTAGTTTCCTTAATGTGTGCATCTTGAGGATTCCACTAAAGGAAACAGTGGTGACTGAAAGATCTCATTGTATGAAATGTGGATATCAGCTCAAGTGGTACGATTTAGTACCACTTGTGAGCTGGATATGCTTAGGAGGTAAATGCCGTAAATGCAAGGAGAAGATATCAAAGCAATACCCTATCATTGAAGCTTTGAATGGAATTCTCTGGTGCATAGTATTTGTTAATAGAGGTGTGGAGTATAATCTTAGATATGATGTTACTTCATTACTGTATTGCCTTATAGTATCGGCATTACTTGTTTTGAGTGTTATTGACTGGCGCACCTATGAGATACCTTATGGGTGCATCAATTTTATTCTAACCGTTGGGCTGATTCATGTGATCATGGACTATTCCAACTGGTTACAGTATGTAATCGGCCTATTTTCGGTTAGCCTATTTTTATATCTTATTTATTTTTTCAGTAAAGGTCGTGCCATTGGTGGAGGAGATGTTCTACTTATGGCAGGTGCCGGATTTTTAATAGGATGGAAGTTTATCATTCTTGCTTTGGTGCTTGGTTGTATATTAGGTTCCATAATTCATATAGCTAGAATGAAAATATCAGGTGAAGACAATGTACTTGCCATGGGTCCCTATTTGTCCATGGGAATTTTCATTGCAATGTTGTGGGGAGACAAGATAATTAACTGGTATATGGGCTTCTACGGCTAGTGAATGTTACTGCTTTGCAGTAACTATTTTAGCATAAATACATGTACTTATAGGAAAAGTGAGAGGAAATGAAATGAGCAAGGTACTCAGTATTGAATTAGGCTACTCTTTGGTAAGAGTATGCGAGGTCGATTATAAGACTAAGAAACCCAAGGTTTACAGTAATTTTGAATTCAAGGCACCGGCTGATTGTCTTGAGGATGGTTTTATCAGAAAACCGGATGATTTAGGAAATGCTTTACGAAGTGCTCTTGATAAGCATGGTATTAAGACAAAGCAGGTTGTTTATACAATATCTTCAGCGAAGATAGCCAGTCGTGAAACAACACTTCCTTTTGTAAAAGAGAATAAATTAGAGGAGCTTGTCAATGCTTCGGCTAATGATGTGTTCCCCGTTGATATATCTAATTGTAAGATTACATATCAAATACTTGATACACAGGATGGAGAAGATGGTAATAAGAAATACCATGTTTCTCTTTTTGCTGCGCCTAATGATTTATTAGAAAGCTATTATACCATGTCCACTATTGCCGGACTGCAGATAGTAGCTCTTGATTATAGTTCTAACAGCTTTGCTGTAGCTATACGTGATGTATTTAAGAATGGAACATATATGGCAGTAAAGGTGGATGAACGTTCATCACTTATTACTGTTATTAGAGAGGGTAAGGTTGCACTTCAGCGTACAGTTCCTTACGGCGGTGATGCTGCAATTGATACCATTATAGATTTAGAGGAACAGGAATCAGGTGATAGAGTTACCTATGAGAAGGCATTGGGACTTCTTCAGATGCGTTCATGTATTCGCTGTTCTATTGATTCTGATGTAAATGATGACGAGGATGGTAATGATGAACGGATTAAGCAGTTTAGAATGAGTGTTGCTGAATCCTTTACCATGTTTAACAGCTCTATTATGCGAGTTATTGATTACTATAACTCACGTAATTCGGAGAATGCCATTGATTTAATCTATATTACCGGTTATGCGGAGACCTTTATAGGTCTTACTCAGCTTATGAGTAATGAGCTTGGAATACCTGTAGATAGGTTATCAGATAAGAGTCAGGACATTTTCCAAGGACTCGCTGAGGGTGGTGCATATATTAACTGTATTGGTGCTGCCATTGAGTCTATGGATTTTATTCCGGATGTTCATAGTGATAAGAAGGGTAAGACTAGAAAAATTGGTCATACAGGTAAGAAGGGGAAGCCTGTTGCAGGTACTGCTGCACAGACTGACTTTACTGTAGTAGCCATTATTTTCTTGATAGCATGTCTTGTTGTGGCCGGTGTTGTATCTGGTCTTGGAATACTTCCTAAGGTGGCTGCGGAAAAGAAGTTTGAACAGTTAACACAAAGAGATGCAGAGCTTACGCCTATAAAAGATGTATATTATGATTATGTATATTCTTCTAAGTATTTAGAACAGGTTCAGAATATGTACTATGCTACACAGACACAGAATGACAATCTTCTTAAGTTTATAGCTGATCTTGAAAACGTGTTACCTAAGACTGTTAATGTATTATCATTAACCTCTGAAGCTGATAAGGTATCAATTGAAATGATGGTTGAATCCGAGGAAGCTGTTGCTAAGTCAATTCAAGAGGTAAGAGCTTTTGAGTGTTTTGATACAGTTACTGTTGCTTCTGTTAAGGAAGAGCTTAATGAGTACGGTGGTTCTATGGTTACATTTACTTTGGAATGTACATATACACCTATTTTATCTCCTGCTGAGGTAGCAGCCCAGACTGCTGCAGGTGATGATGCTGAGGTTTCAAATGAGACAGCAGAGGAACAGGAGGTAGTAGAATAATGAAATTCACATTAACTAAGAATCAAAGAGCCGGAATACTTGCACTTGTAGGTGCAATAGCAATTGCAATTGCTTATTTTGCTGTATATAAGCCTAATAGTGAAAAAACAGTTGATTTAAATAAAAAGAATGATGCATTACAGAGTAGAGTAGATGTACTTCAAAGTATTGCCGATCAGCAGGATAAGCTGGTGCTTGATACTAATAACAATAATACTAAGGCTGTTGAAATTATGGACAGATTTCCAGCTAATGTATATGAAGAAGATATTGTTATGATGGCTGTTGAAATGCAGGATATAGCTCCCTTAGAGTTCATAGAGAGTATTGAGATGAGCCAACCTGACATTGCCTATGAATTCGAGAATATATCTGCAGCTACTGAGAATGAGGTTAATGGTTATATTCCTGAGGGTGTTGTGGCTGATGCTCCGGCTGAAGGTGATGCTACTGCTACAGAAGAGGTTGCTGCTCCTGTAGCTACTACAGAAGCAGGTACACCTGTGTTATATCATAAGAAAGCTGCTATTATGAATACTGTTGATTATGACGGATTAAAGAATGCGATTGCTTATGTTTTGGAGCATAACAGCAGATGTTCACTTGCAGTATCTGCTGCATTTGATAATGAAACAGGTATTCTTAAGTCTAATATTACTGTAGGTAACTTCTATATCACTGGTACTGATAAGGAGTATGTGAAGCCTGAGATTAATCATGTGGTACAGGGTACCGATAATATTTTTGGTACTGTTTCTCTTGAAACAAGTCGAGCTGTTAAATACAGTCGTTATTCTGATGCTGATATACCTAACGGTGTAACTGAGGAAGCTGCCGAGGTTGTTAACGAAGAGGGTAATGAGACTGATTCAGAAATAAGTGAAGAGTAAATGAAGAAAGGAGGAACCAAGATGGGCAATAAACGTTGTCGAATTAACAACAGTGGTATGTCTTTACTTGAACTGTTGGTGGCAATTATCATTCTTGCTATTATCGTGGTTCCTTTATTGCATACTTTTGTATCTGCATCACGTGTTAATCTAAATGCCAGACAGAAGCTTAAGATTACCACCGCTGCTCAGGATGTAATGGAAGGTCTTAAGGCTGAGAGCTTAGAAGAGGTTGCTAGTGAGGTGTATTTCCCTAATGGAACAGCACCGGATGGTACAAATGTTAATAAAGGGTTTAGAGTAATAAATAATAGTCTTCTTGATAATATTGCTGATATTAAAGAGGTACGTTGTGTAGTAGATAGTAATGGAGGAATTACTAATCTTGCACAGGCCACTGATGCATTAGCTACATCCACCGGTGATGATGATGATGCACCCTGTATTAAATATGATTCTACTGAGAAGAAGATTGATTTTGTAGAAAAGAATAATACAGGTAAGTATTATTTTGCTATTCCCGGTATGAATATAGAAAATGTTACCAATGCTACCTTTAAAGCTGATGTACTGGTAGAAATGGATGCTTCCCGTTACAGAGAAGGTGGCTCTATTACTAATAACGATGCTAAGCATAATGCTATTGCTTTAGCTTCTATGGGTGGACTTAATAATAGTATTGACTGTATTCTTGCAGAATCTACCACTCAGACTGATTCTGCCATTAATAAGATTAACAGTTTTAATGGTTCCAGTTATACTTCAGATGATTTGTATAAGGATATTACTGTTAATATTACTAAGCCTACTGCATCACCCGGAGTATCAAGTAATAAGATTTATGTAGAATTTAACGTAGATTATAAGATATGCGGAACTTCCATAAGCTGTCCTGAAAGCTTGTCACAGACCTATTATTATACTGATGATAATTTTAGGGATATTTATTTACTGTATTTCCCTTCCTATAATAATTGGAATTATTCGGATAAGATTACAATTAATAATGATAACGGTGTACAGTCTAATCTTTATATCGTTAAAAAGCAGTGTAGTAATGACTCTAATTTAGCCAGTCTTGAAAATGGTTATAAGTGTGATGTGAAAATATCAGAGAAGGATTCTTCAGGAAGTGTTACTGATGTTAATAGTAAGATTCTTACTATCAGGACTAATCTCGATTATAATTTACGAGATTTATATAATTCGTCGAGTATTGCAAGTATTATGTCTACAAGACAGGCAAGCTTTACCTATAATTCTAATCCTGTTACCAGAGAGAATCTTAAGATAGAGCAGCTTGGCGGTGAAGCAGTTGAAGATCGTATATATGATTTAAAGGTATATCTGTACGAAGAGGGAGCTCTGTCCGGAACTACTGTAGATTCATCTAAGCTTCTTATGAAGCTTGATAGTAGTATTGATTAGTAACATGATATTTTGGAGGTTATTGTGAAAGTATTCTCTAAGCTATTAAAAAGGTTAAAAATAAATAATAGTGGTTCTGCTATAGTTGTGGTTATTATGGCAATGGGATTTGTTGCAGTACTTGGTGTCACTGTAATGTGGATGTCTCTTTCTAACTTTAGAATGAAAGCTACTGACATGAAGAATAAGCAGAGTTTTTATACTGCTGAGGCTATTTATGACCAGATTAAGATGGGATTGCAGTATGATGCATCAGTAGCAGCCGGTCAGGCATATACAGCTACCCTTCAAAGCTATTCCTATGATTCCTGGAATGAAGATGAAAGAGCCGCATATTTTAAAAAGCAGTATATTAGTAATCTTATTCTGTGTCTTAAGAATCCTTCCAATGACCAGGAGTATGATCTTAATCATTTATTAAGCTATGTAGATGCTGATGTTCATTTAAGTGTTAATCCTGCGGCAAAGGGTAATCCTATCAGATTCCTATATTACACAGGAACACCTACACTTCTTGACAGCGGTAAGGATTATTTGTTACTTAAGAATCTTAAGCTGGAATATACCGATGACGATGGTTTTTATTCTGTAATTGATACAGATATTATGATTAGTGCACCTGAGGTTCCCTTTAATAGTGCATCCAAGTCTATTGATTTGCTGTTTTATGCATTGATTGCAAATATGGGTATAGAGGTAGGTAATCCTGCGTCACTAACAGTAGATGGTAGTATTTATGCCGGAGATAATGGAATTAATCTGTGTAAGCCTATTACTGTTAATGGTGCTCTTAATGTTATATCCAAGGGACCTATTAATATTGAGAATAATAATGCTGTATTTAAAATAACAGATTTATCCAGTCCTTTGGCTAATACCTTAGATGGAAGAAAGCTTGATACTAAGGGTGGTTTACTTACGAAGCTTTTTGCTAAGGATATCAACGTTACAGATGGTACCTTCAGTGTTGCTGCTGATTCCTATATTGCAGATGATCTTACTATTTCCGGTCAGAATTCAGAGGTGGAATTTGATCATGGTACTTATACAGGATATGGATACAGTCTTAATGAAGGTACATCTACCTTGTCCTCTAATAATTCATCCAGTGCGATTATTGTTAATGGATTGCAGTCCAATATTGATATGAGTACACTTACTCAGCTTACCTTAGGTGGTAGTGCATTTGTAGGTACTTCAAGAGCCGGCTCCTATGATATCGACCATACAGGAGAATTTGCTACAACAATGGCAAATAACGCACCTGTTTCAAATAATGATATTCCCACAGGTGAATCCATTAGTATTAAGGGTGACCAGCTTGCTTACCTGGTACCGGGTGAATGTATTGGTGTTAAGGATGGTAAGAGTATATATAGCAAGAATCCTTTAACTCTTCAGGAATATGAGCAGATGATTGGAGAGATTAGCTACCGTGATACTAATAATAATCTGATAATTAAGGATAGATGCAGTCTTATTGATATTAATGTTGATGTAAGAAGCTATGGTGCCGGTAAGAGACTTAGTGCTTATATTAGTGATGATTATACGAAGAATACCAAGTGGATTTTTGCACCCAGTAATGGTCAGACACTTGTGTATTTGTATCTTCAGTTTAACTCAAGAGATCAGGCTAACAAGTTCTTCAGCGATTACTATAATGTTAATACAGATCGTATGAATGCTTATTTTGATGTATATGTTAAGAATAATGTTATTCTTCCGTCGGATGTAAATAATATTAAGTTGGCAGGTAATGGTGTTGTAGGTACCAGAGCTAATAAGGAACTAAAGGATGCAACTGATTCCAAGCTTATTGATACCGATCAGTTTGATGCTTATGCATATCAGAATGAAGCCTTGTGTACCACGCTTACAATGGATTATTATTCACTTACAGATGAACAGAAGAGTAAATCAGTCTTTGAGAATATAGTGGATGCTGATACCTTTAGTAAAGAGGTTACCGGAACCTTTGTTATAGAGTCAGATGAGTCCAAGGCTATTTTTACTGATGCCAATAATGCTATAGATAATATTCATGTGGCTAAGAATCTTGGAACTACCACGGCTCATGGTTACGAGTGGACAGGTGATGGTGCCGATCCTAAGGCTACCAGAATTCTTGTTGCTAAGAACGATGTAGTATTAAGTGCCGACTATACCGGTATTATTATATGTGGTGGTACTGTGTATGTTAACGGAAGCAATATTAAGGTTCGTTCTATTAAGAATGCAACAGCAGAAATAGAGGCACAGCTTAATAAGCTATTACAGGCAGAGGAAACATCAAATGATCCATTTGATGCTGATGGTAAGATTCATCCCATTGATTTCTTCGACAGTGATGTGGCTGCTAATGCCATAGGTCAGAGTATTGGTACTACATATTCCGGTACTGCTGATTTTACAGAGCTTGTTAATTTCCAAAGCTGGTATAAGGAGTAATATATGAAGGTTAATAACAAAGGCTTTTCGTTGGTGGAAATAATAATAGTTATTGCTCTGCTGGGAATCATTGCAGGTGTACTTGCAGGTAATAATGGTTATCTTACTAATTCTGCTGTCAAAGGTCTGTCGCAGTCAATTAAATCATCAATTGGTGAAACACGAATTAAGGCTATGGGTAAGCAACAGACTGTTATCTGCATTTATAAGGATGCTTCTGATGGTCAGTATTACAAACAGATATATTCTAAAGTAAATGACAGTGTTGTGGCAGGAGAAAAGGATTTGTTGGGAAAGAGTTATCCTGAGGTTAAATATATGGTTGGAGCTACAGAATATACTCTGGATACTTCTAATTATTTATTGATTGGATTCGACAGATCTACAGGTGAAGAGAAGGCTATTAATATTGATATTGATGGTGACGGTACTGATGAAACAAGTGTTGTGTGTAATCAGATCACTGTTAATGGTGCCGGAGTAAGTCGTACTATTACTATTGTACCTAAGACCGGTAAGGTTAGTCTTTAAATATTGAATATATATTCATACGTATTTATTGTGGAATATTATTACAGAAGGAGTAATTATGGAATATCGCCATAAGAGATTAAGAATATTAAATAATAAGGGTTTTTCTATTGTAGAATTAGTAGTTGCTTTTGCGATTCTTGCCCTTACAGGAACTGCTGTATTTGGTTTTATGACGGTAAGCGCCAGAACCTTTAGCAAAACAAGTGCTGAGGTAAATGTTCAGAATGAAACACAGGTTGCTTTTAATCAGATTCAGGATATGCTTGTGGATGCAACTATAGGTGTTGAGTATGGATATTTGGCTAATCAGACGGCACCTCTTGTTAAGGCTGATGATGCAAGTATGCCCGCAGCATATTATGCAAAGGAGCTGGTAATTTATAGTACGGATAAGGTATATGAAGTAGATTGGGTAAGAGATTCTTCAGATATTACTCAGTCTAAATTGTATTTATCTGAATATGGAACTGTACTTAATTCAGGAAAGGTTGTAAAGGCTACTCCTAAATATGAGGATGCTTTACTGGCTGAATATGTTACAGATTTTAGTGTTGATTTATCAGAGCTTGAGGATAGTAGAATTATTCGTCTTGCCTTAGCCTATGAGAAGGATGGTAAGACATATAATTCTAATCATAATGTTACTCTTAGAAATACTATTCTTTCCGGTAATCAGATTCCGGAGGTTACACAGATTACTGTGGATTCTAATGATAAGCCGGTTAGTATTGAAGGCGGTGCTGATGAGTATTACCTAGAGCCCGGTGATTCCTTTACTCTGAAAACACAGGGCTTTTATGTGAAGCTTGAATCAGGTACTCAGGATTATGGTAATCTAATATATTCTAAGGCTGATGTGAATAGTTGGGATTATGGAACTCAGATTGATTCAACTACCGGTAATATCATTGTAGGTAAGGGGCAGAACAGTGATTTTGCTGTAAGAATTACATCTAATTATACGCAGAATAATGTATCTAGAGTTGTTACCATTCATTTAATAAAAGTTACAGGTGTGTCTGTTTCCTTCAATTCATTAACTGCATCTGCTTTAAATGAGACTGAAGAGAGTCTTGATATGAATTTGGCTGAAAATGAAGACTTTGAGCTTGTAGCCACTGTTAACGGAAGTAATCTTGATAAGGTATCCTCACTGGGTAATACAGTTTCAACTGCTGTTAACTGGGAGATTACTGATGGCGCTGAGTGTTTTGATATTATATCTACTGATAACAGAGGTAATAATACCTATGGCTGTATATGTAAAATGAAGGATATACTTACTATCAGTGGCGATGTCAATGCACAGGATCGTTATCTTAAGAAGGATGTTTCTGTAACAGCCACAAGTGTACGTTCAATTGATGCTTCTAAGCCATATTATAAGGCTAATACTACTACCGGTGCAAAGGCTCCTGTAGTAGGTAAGTGGACCGGTCAGGCTTGTAAGAGAAAAGGTGATTTTAATATTCATTTTGATTCTAAAAATGATTATAGAAGAGGTAAGGAGTATGCACTTCAGGTTCTTGATAGAAGTGCCAGTGTAGATATTTATGATGGTATGAGTATGCCGGATGGAGAGGCACTTGACTTATCCAAGTATGTAGGATTATTGGATTGTCGTATGGTTATGAGTGTAGCCAATATGGATGGTACATATACTGATACTGTTATGGATGTATCTCAAGATTCTACATCAAGTGGTATGCATTGGACCTTTAAGTGTCCTTATAGCTATGATCCTAATGCATCCTTTAGCTACATGTTTACATTACATTTAGCAGAATGTAAGGGGGCTGATACGCCGGGACAGATTTATCTGTTACCTAAGTCAGGATATTCAGCCGCAGATTACAAGTATACCAGTAATACTGTTACCTGTTTATTTGATGCTATTAAGCTATCATATACTAATACCACTAATAATACTAATGTGGTTGTTACATCTAATTTAAGTAATGTGGAATACTATCCAAGATCCTTTGGTACAGCAGCCCCACCTGCTAATGTCTCTATTAAGTATTCTCCTAATTCTGCTTTTGAGGAAGCTTCAAAATATATTACTGAATGGAGATTATATTCTTATAAGGAGGTTGAGGGTACTGATACTTCTATAGAGGAGGGTACTGATTTAGGTGCTTATGCATTATATGATGACAGTACAGTATATTCCGGAGGTAAGTTATCAGATCTTAGCAAGTTCTTTACTGTTACAGGTGGTGTAAATGATACGATTGTTAAGTTCAGATTTACCAGAAATAAATGGAATGATGATGTTGACTCAAGATTAAGACTTGTTCCGGTATATAAGTTTGATGATAAGGAATATATTCTATTTAAGAATTATATGGATATTTTCTTCTGGAATATCTATGTTATGCCCAGTGATAGTACCGTTAAGCTTGCGCTCCATGAATTATTCGGTTTTGATAACGGAGAAGCTACCTATTTCCCGGTACCTAATGATTCTACATTGGATGTTAAGTTCCCTGAGGAGACTTCCTCACAAAAATCCTGGATAGGTCCATTTACTAATAGCAAGTATCCTGATACTTTGCGTTATACACTTGAAGGTTCGGCTAACGTAGGTGGTACTAAGAATTATATTTTGACGCTGTATTATTATGATAATAAATCTGCTAACTGGCGTTTGTTAGAAAGCTATATCTGTCGTCCGGGAGATATTAGCTGGAGTGTATATTAATTCGAATAATCATTTATTTATTTGATTTTTGAAGTAAGGGAGAATTTATTGTGAAAAAATTAAGGACAAATATTTTTAAAAGACCTATAAGCGCTGTCCTGGCCGGTACATTACTAGTGACCGGTATAGGTTCTGTTACTTTTCTTAAAAGTGAAAAGGTTGAGGCAAAAGAAACACTTGATAGTATTACTAAGATTGTGAATGAGAATAATTCCTCCAATCCTTATAATATGCTTGAAATTGTTCCGGGTAAGGTTTCTTTTACTACTGAGCTTCTTGATTCTTATGGTAAGGTTCATTCTGTAAGTGATTATCAGGTTGGTGGTTCTCTTGGATATTATGTGGGTGGTTCGGAGCCTATCAGAGAGGATTTTGGGCGTATAGTATCTGATACCTATAATGAGGATACTGATGAATATACAGATTCAGTAATACTTGATTCGAATATGCGTGAGGAGCTTGCCAATCAGATGATTGATAAGCTCTATAACGATGGCAATGGTGTAGTTAATAATAAAGAGCTTGAGCGTTCACCTATTGAGGTTAAGAATTATGACCGTAAGGCTGAAAAAAGGTATGCCATATATTCAGAAATACGTCAAGGTCAGGTGGATGTAGATAGTGTTAAGGCAAGAGGACCAATTGAAGAGAAACTTGAAGTAAAGGGTATGACTTCAGATGAATTCAGTAAGAAATCTTCGGATATGATTAAGCTTAATAAGGATTATCTTGGCGAGTATCATGATGAGAAATATATTGATTCAGCAAGAGGTGAAATGATTCCTAAGGCAGGAGATAATTATATTAAGCATTATTATTTTGATGATTCTGATTCCTTATTGAGTGAAGATTCGGTACCTGAATTAGTGGATGATATTGTACCGTTAGATGAAGAGGTTGATGAACCTAATACTGATTTGGCATCGGAATTTATGAATGCTTATCTCGAATTAAGTGCTAATCAGGCTTTTGGAACGGATTATTTTCATTATGAGAATGATACTTTAATGCAACAGGGTGATTTTGAACCTAATCTGAATCCTATTAAGAATGATGGTGAAGCCAATGTTTATGCTACCTTTAGTATTCTTGATGATGATGCATCCATTGGTTATGTAGTTACAGGTGAACAGGAGATTACTAAGAGTAGTAATTATCCTGAAGGAACACCTATTTACAGAGTAAAGAATGGTCATCAGTATTATTATGTTGGTACCTTTGGTGAATATAGGAATGGTACATTGTCATACAATGAAGTATCAGATAACTCTATTAATGCATTTAATGTTTTAGAGGATAATTATTCTGAAAATATTGACATTTTGGATATTTCTACACTTTCAGAGGAGGGTGAAGACGAACCTGAATCTGAAACTGTAGTTATTGAGGATTCTGCTGATACTATTAATATAATGATTGAACAGGGTGAAAATGTTTTTGAGGAACCTAGTGGTGATGGTGGTTCTGATTCAGGACTTAGCGGTAATGATTTAAGTGGAAATGACATTAGTGGAAATGATATTCCTGATGATCCTGACGATGATCCTGTAAGTCCTTATCCTAATGTATTTGAAGGCTTCTATGTAGTGAATTTTACATATTCTGAAATGGCTGTAGGTAGTTCACACTATAAGGTTGATAGCTTCTATGGTTCTTCAGCAGAGGAAGGTGCACAGTACGTAATAGATACTAATTCAGAGTATGGAATTATTGTTCCAAGCTATTATAAAAATGGTTGTATTTCAGAGATAGATATACCTACTAAATATTTTGTGTATGATTATGCTCAGGAAATAGGTAATTATATGTGGTATCCGGCACCCTTTGATGGAAGAGAGCCCTATGAGGGTAAGCCCAGAAAGGATTATGATGATTTCCCTACCTATCGAATTCGTGGTGCAGAAATATATTATACCTTAAACATTACTAACAATGAATGGTTCAAGCAGTGGGTATTTGATAGAGACAAGGGAGAGGACTGTGATAATCTATATCTTAATGTATATACTAAGACTGCCCCTGAAGTAACTATGGATGATGTTGTGGGCTGTTCTCTATTATCTATGGCTCATTGTGATACTAATTATCTCTTAGGTGATAAGGAAGTATATTACAACTACTATGATGCTGATATTAGTGTAGATGTATTAATGGAGGCACTAGCTGAATCTAAGGAAACAAGAGATAGTTCAGAGGATGAAGATAATACTACGCCTAAGGCTTCTTTACCTATTATTGTGGATTATAAGATTGTAGGTGACGCCAGGGTATATTCTGATGATTCCAGAAATACCTGTTTTGCCATGAGACTGTGTCAGGCTCTTATGACAGACCATGCTGACCTATACTACAATGCTATTAATGGTATTAAGTTCTCTATATCTGAGAATAATATTGACCCTGCCAGTGTAGCAAATGTTAATACGATTACAGATAATGTTAATCATTATGTTAATAAGAATGTTTATATTTATAATATGAAATATTCTAATAATGATAAGAATGTAGATATGATTAATGGAGAATATATTAATGTTCTTAATCCTTATTTTTATACAGTAGATGATAAGAAGAAAAATCCGGCTATTAAGGGCTTCAAGGATTCTGAGATAGAGGAAGGTTTTGCTGAAGTTTTATTAGATATTCAGAATGAGAATCTGTATCGTGAAACAGATAATTCTAATGGAAAAAATAATCCTATTAAGGAAGTAGTTACTGAAGCAACTGCTATTAGATATATTATTGGATATTGCTTTAAGCGTGATATATCAGGTAAAGGGGAGATTAATATACTTGAGATAGAGCCTAATGCATCCTTTAATCTTTACCTTGAAGGTGATAACCAGATTATAGATGATAAATCAGTAGAACAGGTTGCGAGAACCTCTACCTATAGGAAAAAAGGTAATGATAAAACCTCCTACACCGGTGCTAATGGAACCTTTACTTCAAGCAATGGTAAATTGTTGTATAAGGACAATGATGGAAGAGAGAAAACCAAGATTAATCAGGATGGACTTACTATTAATCTTACACGTATGAGTGTAGGTGAGTTCATTGGTCATATTGAGGATCTTAACGCTGAATATGATTTGATATACTTTGGTACTAATACGGATCTTTATAATACAAGCACCAAGACTAAAGAGGTATGGGTGGATCCTTATGAAATACCTGAACAGGTATATAAGACTGTTTATATCTATGATGAGTATGATATTCAGTATTATTATGGGTGGAAACAAAAAAATCCCACCGGAAAAACTATAGATGAAGATGAGTATAATGCTTTGCCGGATAATCAAAAGGATAAATATGAAAGAACTAATAATACCAGAGAAAAGCTTCTTGATGCGGCTACTGTAGAAGATATAAGAAAAAACAATCCCAATGAATTAAATAGAACTATTAATAATAGGCAGAGAGTATATAGAATTGTTCCTTATGAATATCATCCCGGTGGATATATTGATAAGCAGGTTAAAACAACAGTTTATAATGATACAACAATGAATGGTCTTGTATATACTAATGTAGGTGATTATGTATATATGGGTGAGGCTATTTTAGGTAATCTTGCTCAGGATTATCAGTCGGGAATTAAGGGCAATGGAAGACTTAAGAATGATACAAAGTATTATGATGTTAATTCTCCTGTATTACGTTCCAGATATTCAGGAAATGATATTACAGAAGAGAAGGTTAAACAGCTTAAGGAGTTTGTTAATGCCGGATACCCTGTAGTATTTGCTGATGATTTCTTTAAGAATGTTACTACGGATACCAGAGTTGTTGATACAGATATTATTGACTCTATGTCTTATATGTATGATTTTGCTAACAGTGTTAAGGATAAGAAGAATGTGTTTGCTTTCAAGAATATGACAGGTAAGTTATTTAACTGGTATTTGAATCTTGATAAGCCTTCTGTAACCATGTACGAGGAGTCATTATTGGCTCTGTCTGATACACAGAAGTTAACAAAGAATACATCTGATGGTTATTACTATGCTACCTTTGATTTTGAGATTTCTAATAAAGGTGCGGCTACTTCCGATTCAACATATAATGCAGCATTATTTATTGATGTTAATGCGGATGGTAAATATTCGCATTCTCAAGAGGGAATTGAATTTACTAAGCTAAGAGAAACCTCCGGTGATGCTGTATCGGGTGTGAAGGATGCTAATAATAATACCGTATATAGCCTAAAGACCGGTGTAAGATATTCGGCTACATGTCGTCTTGCAGGCTCATTCCTTGGTGTTCTTCCATGGCGTCTTGAGATTACGCAGAATGATAATCCTGTAAGAAGAGCTAATGCAACGGGTTATTATAATATTGTTGCTGATAATAAGCCTACCATTGATGTGCTTCAGATTAATCAGTCGGTAAATGGGTTTAATAATCAATCAGGTACTTATTCTAACTGGAATATGCAGACTACCAGTCAGAATTATGATGCTAATGAGAATAGCTTTTATTCATTGCTTAATTCTGATACAGTTCCATATCATGTTAACATTGTTAATATGACTAAGGAGCAATTTGAAAGTGCTGTTGCTGTTCATACTGAGGATAATTATTATAAGTATATTACTGAGAATGGATGTGTAGATGCCAAGGGTAATCGCAAGGGTTACGATATGCTTGTTCTTGGTTTCTCAGATGTATATTTAGGTGTTAATGAACAGGCCTCGAAGGCTATTAAGAGATATATTAATGATGGTTACAGTATTCTGTTTACTCATGACTGTACTTCCTTTATTAACGCTCCTAACAGTGCATATTCAAGTAACCTTGCAAGTGTAAATAGTGGTGGTAGTGTATGGAAATGGGGATATGATTTTAATACCTATGTTAGAAATGTTGTAGGTCTTGACAGATATAATATCCTTAATAATACAGAGTCTACACATATTTATGATAAGCCTTATGCTCCTAAGAGTGGAACAAGAGCTGAGGGTAATGGCTCTGTATTAGGTGAAACTCAAGGATTTACCTATTTTGTTCTTAATTTCTATGGTTATCATAATGAAACCCGGGATAGAAATAACAAAAAGATGCCATCCTATTATAATTTATCTAAGGGCGTAAGAAGTGATGATAATGGTCAAGCAAATAATAAGATTGTTACTAAGGTAAATGATGGTCAGATTACCAGATTCCCTTATAAGCTGTCTGATTGCTTTGATGTAGCCAACACTCATGGTCAGTATTATCAGATAGATATGAATGCAGATGATGACCTTGATGGTGAAAGTGATATTGTTGTATGGTATTGTATTTCTGATGATGCTAATTCTTATGCTAATGATATGTATGAGGTATCACCTAATGATGTAAGAAATAATTATTACATTTATAATAAGGGTAATGTTACTTATTCAGGTGTTGGTCATAGTTCGGTTATTGATAAGGGAAGCCTGGAAGAGAAGAAGCTGTTTGTTAATACTCTTATTGCTGCTTACAGAACAGGCATACATGAACCGGATCTTACTATAGTAGATGGCTATGGTGATAATGCTAAAACCAGTAGCAGTATATTTGTTTCCTTTGATAAGTATCTTAAGGCTAATGGTTTAGATGGTAACTCATCTAATGGTGTTCTTGAGATGACTGAGGATTTGTATTTTAATACCTCTAAGGTTAGTCTTGTACAGAATTCGGCTTATATCGATCATAATGTAAGTGTTAAGTTTTATTATGAGGTAGATAGTACGGTTCCGGGAGCAGTAGCCCTTGATACTGTTAATGGTACTGTATACGGTAAGGAAATTGATATATCTGATGCAGATAGTAGCAATAAGAAATTCTGTTATCTTGATGCTTCAGGTAATGAGGTTGCCGGTAATCCCAATGCGCTGCTTGATAATGTTACCTATAAGGTTAAAATACCTGTAACCATTGACAAGGTAAGTAGTATATGGACGGATTATTCAGTCGCGCCTACCAGCAAGGCACTAAATACCAGAAATATATTTGTTGTTGCTACTGACACATCTAAGAACTTAAGAAGCGGAAAGGTTAGTCAGTGTTCTTCTGTAGGTATTACTAAGCTTGTAAGAACTCAGGTCTTTGATCTGGATTAGGAGTATTATGTTTGATTTTCGTTTGAATCATATATTACAGCTTCAATATGATGGGGCATTTGCTCAGATTAAGAAGGGTTTTGTCAGCAAGGACGTTTACGTCCTTGCTGATAATTGCTTAATTGCCCTTGGAAGACCCAATTCTGTACAAGTGTGTATTAGTAACTGGGAAGTGTCTGTACTTGAAACCTACGAGGAGTGGGGAATAGAGGATGTTGAGGCTATTACTGAAATAAAGGAAAACTCTCTTGTAAATGAGTTATTAAGATATGTATTAATGTCTGTAAAATTCTATCTTAAGATAGAACCCTATGCTACAGAATATATGCTTAGTACTCTTAAAACAAAGCTAAATGAGAAATTAAAGCATTTTAACATTCGTATTGAGGATAATGCTAATACACTTGTACTTACCCATGAATCTAAAATAGTTACTTTAGAGGTTGTTATTGAATATTTGTATAATAATGTTAATAAAGATAATTTTTCCAAAGTATTTACATCATCAGCTTATATAGCCAATAAAGGTGATAGATTAAAAACTGAGGGTGATTTAGCTTATGCTAAAAGATTAGCAGCTCTTAACAGATATGAGGATGCACTTCCTATATTTTTGGATGAGCTTAAAAAGGCTGAAAAGGATTCTATGTATTATACAGAGCTTGCAATGTATATAGGAGAAGCATTTTATCATACTGATAATCTGAAATCCTCAGGTGCTTATTATAAAAAATGTAATCTTGATTATATTAAAGATCATAATGATTATTATTTACGTCTGGGTCATTCCATCCTTGATGACAAAATGAAGGATTATGGGGAATTATCCAAGATATATTATAGAGGTTGTCTTAATGCTAATTATAAGAAATCTCATAAAGAGCAATTCGATGCAGCCTATATAAAGCTTAAGGATCAGTATAAAGAATATGAAAATATGTGTGTAAAAATAGGAAAGAAAAATAGTTAAATCAGCCCTATATTTTGGACTGATTTTTTCTGGAAAATTGTTTAATATTTATTCGGGAATTTGATTATTTTTTGAACCATTTATTGACAAGTGATGGTCTTTGTTATTATAGTTATTTAATAAATTTTATTTTTTTTTTAGAAAGTATAGAGAGTGAATTATGAAAAAGTTTGAAAAGAATGTTGGAAACAAGGGTTTTTCGTTGATAGAATTGATTATTGTAATTGCTATTATGGCTGTACTTATTGCAGTATTAGCACCTCAGTATATTGCATATATTGAAAAGACTCGTCAGGGAAAAGATGCTGATGCGGCCGGTGTAGTTCAGAGAGTTATAAAGGTTTCAATGGCGGACACAGATATTGAAGACCGTCCGAATGGAGGTTTTAGTGTTACTAAGCTTTCTGATATTGATGATGGTACACATGATGATTTTGTTAATGAGATATGTCAGTCTCTTGGAGCTTCGGATTTGGCTACATTCGAGGCATCTGCATTGACATCTAATGCCTATAGAGGTAATTCATTTCAGGTGGACATTGACAGTACATGCCAGAAGATTACAGTTACGGTCTTTTCTAATAATCCTAATATAGATGATATAGTTGTAGAATAAAGGTATTATATTGAATTAAAATCTTCTCTGCCTGATATTTGTGTTAGAGAAGTTTTTTTATTTAATTGATGACGTAGAGAAAAACGTATAGACAAGTATATAACTTGTAACTCTTGCATCGCATTCGGTCCGTAATATTGTACTGAATGGTTAGCTTACTAATGAATGAAGTATTGATAATATATTTACGTTTAATTAAAATAGAATAACATCATGTTTATCAGTTAAAAGGTTTTTGAGGTTGATTATGAACGAGAATGGTATTCGTATAAATAAATATTTGGCTGAGTGTGGTATTTGTTCCAGACGTCAGGCTGATGAGATTGTTAATGAAGGCAGAGTGTGTGTTAATGAGGAAGTTGCAGTTAATGGCACTAAGGTATATGAGGGAATGATTGTTACTGTGGATGGTAACAGGATAGATAAAGAGGAAGAGAAGATATATCTTGCCTTCAATAAGCCCAGAGGTATTGTATGTACCTCTGAGAAAAAGGAGCCGGATAATATAATTGATTATTTGAAGTATCCTAAGAGGATTACATATTGTGGTCGACTTGACAAGGATTCACAGGGGCTTCTTATAATGACAAATGATGGGGACCTGATTGATTCCTTAATGCGTTCTAAAAATAATCATGAAAAGGAATATATTGTTACTGTTGATAAGCCGCTGACGGAAGCGTTTTTATACAAGCTTGGCAAGGGAGTATATCTTGAAGAACTTAATGTAACAACCAAGCCCTGCAAGGTAGAGTATATTGATGAAAGACATTTTAAAATCATTTTGACACAAGGCTTAAACAGACAGATTAGAAGGATGTGTCTTGCGTACGATTATCAGGTTACCAAGCTTAAGAGAATAAGAATAATGGGAGTTAAGCTGGGTAATCTTAAGGTGGGGGAATTAAGACCACTTACGAAGGATGAAATTGATGAATTGAAAATTGATGTATCTCAGGCCTAGATGACTTTTCACCATTGATGTTTGAGTAGGTTGGGGGTAACAATTAAGTACCGCTATGTGTGACAATTGTACGCAAAGATTAGCATATTGCGGATTACTAATATGTGCAGATGAATATGGAACGGATTAACGTGAGTTATTTAGATTAAATATTTTTTTCGTAATGTTATAATGGAGGATATTATGTATTACGTACCTGATGGCACTAAAATGTGCGGATTTTATGAATGTGAGAATTGCGATACTAGATTTTTAGATATAAAAATCGTACCCAGGATGGTATGTCCTTATTGTGGAGAGACTCCTGACATGGAGATTGGTCCTGATGAGGAAATGCCTGAGATTGTAGAAAATGCTAAATTAATATCAGTAATAGAAGGTGAGGAAGAAGTTGAAAAGATGGATGTTCTTCTTAGTCTTGCGCTTACCGGTGGAGATTATACTTGGATATAAGGATAAATACTATGAATGATAATGATAGAATGAAGGAACTTATTTCTCTTCTTAATGCAGCGTCCAAGTCGTACTATGCTGAAGATAAGGAGATAATGAGTAACTATGAATATGATAAATTATATGATGAATTGGTAGCTCTTGAGGAAAAGACAGGCACAACCCTTGGTGGTTCACCTACTGTTAGTATAGGTTATGAGGCTGTTGATGAGCTACCTAAGGAAAAGCATCCGTCACCTATGCTATCACTGGACAAGACAAAAGAAAGGGAAGCACTTAAGACCTGGCTTAATGGAAAAGAGGGTTTGTTGTCCTGGAAGCTTGATGGTCTTACTATAGTGCTTACTTATAATGATGGTAAGCTGCTTAAGGCAGTTACACGTGGTAATGGTGAGATAGGTGAGGTCATTACTCAGAATGCTCTTACTTTTGTTAATGTGCCAAGCAAAATCAGTTTTAAGGGTGAGCTTGTTCTTCGTGGAGAGGCTGTTATTAGCTATTCTGACTTTGAAAAGATTAATGAAAGCATTGATGATGTAGATGCTAAATATAAGAATCCGCGTAATTTATGTTCAGGGTCTGTACGTCAGCTAAACAGCAGAATTACTGCGGCAAGACAGGTTAAATTCTATGCTTTTACTTTAGTTAGTGCTAAGGATTATGACTTTGATAATTTAAGAAGTAATCAGATGGAGTTCTTAAAAAATCTGGGATTTGATGTTGTTGAATACCATAAGGTTACGCCGGATACAATTCTTGACAGAATAGAATATTATGCAAAGGCTATTGTAGACAACGATATTCCTTCTGATGGCTTGGTTCTGACATACGAGGATATTGCCTATGGTAATTCTCTGGGAAGAACTGCCAAGTTCCCAAGGGATGCTATTGCATTCAAGTGGCAGGACGAGATTAAAGATACGATACTTCTTGATGTGGAGTGGAGTGCGTCAAGAACCGGACTTATTAATCCGGTTGCGATTTTTGAACCTGTGAAGCTGGAGGGCACTACGGTTAAACGGGCAAGTATTCATAATATTAGCTACGTAAAGTCGCTTAAGCTGGGGATTGGTGACAGAATCACCGTGTATAAGGCTAACATGATTATTCCGCAGATTGCCGAAAATCTTACTTGCTCTGGAAATCTTCCGATTCCTAAGGTGTGTCCTGTGTGTGGAAATGATACGGAGATTAGAAATACTAACGAAACAGAAACTCTCTATTGCACTAATCTAGAATGCCCTGCTAAGAAAATCAAAGCCTTTACTCATTTTGTTTCAAGAGATGCAATGAAGATAGATGGATTTTCAGAAGCTACTCTGGAAAAGTTTATTGATTGTGGATATATTAAGGAGCCGGCAGATATTTATAAACTGTCTAATTACAAAGATGAGTTATGTAAACTTGAAGGCTTTGGAGAGAAGTCATATAATAATTTAATTGATGCAATTGATGCTTCAAGAAATGTTCAGTTACCGAAGCTTATATATGCACTGGGTATTCTTAATGTAGGACTCTCTAATGCCAAGGTTATATGTAAGTATTTTGATTATGATTTTGACAGATTAAGAAATGCCTCTGTATCAGAGCTATCAGGTATTGATGGAATAGGTGAGGTAATTGCTGTAAGCTTTTGTGAGTATTTTTCTAAGGAGAGGAATATATTAGAGTTAAATAATCTTATGGCAGAGCTTACCATTGAAAAGACGGAGATTAACACTTCCAATGAGAATGTTTCCGGTAAGACTTTTGTTATTACCGGTTCACTTAAATCTTTCGAGAACAGAAATGCACTTAAGGATATTATTGAAGGCTTAGGGGGGAAGGTAAGCGGTTCTGTCAGTGCCAAGACTGATTACCTAATAAATAATGATTCTACTTCTTCGTCTTCTAAGAATAAAAAGGCACATGAACTTAATGTGGCTATTATTACAGAGGATGAGTTTATGGCTATGGCCAATATTTAGATTTAATTTTTGAAATGGGGTGATTTTAATGCCGATTAGAATACAGAGTGATTTGCCGGCAAAAGAAATACTGGAAAAAGAGAATATCTTTGTAATGGATGAGAACAGATCTATACATCAGGACATTCGTCCACTTCAGATTGCTATTCTCAACCTGATGCCACTTAAAGAAGATACTGAATGGCATTTGCTTCGTTCATTATCCAATACACCATTGCAGGTAGATATTACATTTGTAAAAATAGCAACTCATAACTCTACTCATACTTCAGCTAGTCATCTTAACAAATTCTATGTGGAATTTGAAGAGATTAAGAATATGAAGTTTGATGGAATGATTATAACCGGTGCTCCTGTTGAACAGATGAAATTTGAAGAGGTGGATTACTGGGATGAACTATGTGAAATAATGGAATGGACTAAGAATAATGTTACGTCCACATTTCATATTTGCTGGGGGGCTCAGGCAGGGCTGTATTATCATTATGGACTCAAGAAAACAGAAATTGGTTCTAAGCTATTTGGAATATACAGGCATCGTGTACTAAAGCGCAGGGAGCCTCTTGTTCGTGGCTTTGATGATGAATTCTATGTTCCTCACAGTCGTTATACAGAAATCTCTGCTGCGCAGATTAAAAAGTGTGATAAGCTAACTGTTCTGGCAGAATCAGCGGAGGCAGGTATTGGTCTATGTATGGCTGATGGTGGACGTCAGGTATTTGTTCAGGGACATTTTGAATATGACAGAAGAACTCTTCAAAATGAATACAATCGTGATATAAAAAGGGGACTGGATATACAGATTCCCAAGAATTATTTCCCTAACGATGATCCTACTCAAAAGCCTATGCTTTTATGGAGAGCTCATGCAAATGCGCTATATACTAATTGGCTTAATTATTACGTATATCAGGCCACGCCGTATGATGTGGAGGCTATTGGAAGTAAGCCGTGATCTTCCTTATGGATTCCGAAGTAATGCTTTGTTACGATGGCCGGGAATTCACAGCATTCGAATTATTCTAACAAAATCTTAAGGCGGTTTCGACCGTCTTTTTACATATTGTATATATAAAAATCCTAAATATTTGGTAAAATGAGATGGAGCGGAAAAATTCCTTTTGTGAACGATAACAAATCATATTTTAATTCACTAAGAGAACGCGTGAATTATCAGTGAAATCAATAAGCAGACAAGGGTTGTCGAGTATGAAATGCGGCATTTCTCGCTTTTCCTTTCTCCATCCAATAATTCTCGCAAATCAATTTCGTAATAATCTGCCATCTCAATTAACGTATCCAGATCAGGCATATTATTACCTGTTTCCCATCTTGATACAGATCTTCGAGATACATTAAACTGTTCTGCAAGTTGTTCTTGAGTAAGCCCTTTCTCTTTACGAAGTTCTTTCAAGAATTCTCCAATTTTTATTTGATTCATATT